>DATEJU010000118.1:0-2580 GCA_035277805.1 Paraburkholderia sp.
GTTGTCGTACAGCATGACCGCTGACATGAAGAAGATGACCCATAGGACGGTGCGTTTGATATCCATGCGTTGTCTCAGTGTCGATGGAATGGCGCGTCAGCGCTTTTTCGGGGGTGCAGGGGGGACCAGGTCGACGCCGCCTGCCGAAAACGGGTGGCAGCGGCACAGCCGCTTGGCGGCGAGGTAAGTCCCACGCGCGGCGCCATGATACTGGATTGCCTCGCGCGCGTAATCGGAACAAGAAGGGTAAAAACGGCACCGGTTGCCGAGGAGGGGACTCACGGCAAGCTTGTAGAAACGCAGTAAAGCGATCAGTACCGTTTGCATGGCGTGGCGGCCGGACTGCGCCGCATAGTAATACGAACCTCGAGCCGTGCCGTCGGGCGCGGTCCGCACAGCGCGAACGCCGGATTCGCGCGCCGTCCTCATGAGCCGGCGGGCGTTTGCGGCCCGGACTCTTGAATGCGGCGCTTTCCGGCCTCGCGAGCCGCCTTCTCGAGCAAGGTCTCGATTTCGGTGCGGCACAACGCCTTCAGCGGCGGCGACGAGGCACCCGGCATGGCCTTCCGGTCGAATTTCGTGTGCAGGCGCAGCAGCAGATCGAAGCCTTCGAACTGCGCGCGGCGCACGCGAAACGCCTCGCGGGCGATGCGGCGCACCAGGTTGCGCGTGACCGCGCGCGGCGCGTACTTCTTGCCGATCACGAGCCCAAGCCGCGCGTCCTTGCCGGTGGGCCGCCCGTACACGACGAAGTGCCCGGTGCGGCGCCAGGGGCGCAAACGAAAAACGGATGAGAACTCATCCGTTTTCAGTAGCCTTGCGGCTTTCGGGAAAGCGGCCTGCGTTCGCAACACGGTGGTGCGCGCATCGCCCGCTTCTTCCGACAGTTTCACGTCAGGCCCGCTTTTCGTCGATTGTGGTCGATTCTGCTGATAGCGGTGCTATCGACAAAACTGGAAAGCGGTGCGCTTAGATGGCGAGGCGCTTGCGACCCTTCGCACGGCGTGCGTTGATCACTTTGCGGCCACCGGCGGTCTTCATACGCACGCGAAAGCCGTGGGTACGCTTGCGGCGGGTAACGGAAGGTTGGTAAGTACGTTTCATGTTGCTCTCACTTGTTGAGAATTGACCGCGGCGAGCATCGCGGAAAAAAGCAATGGCCGGTGGTACAAGGGATTGGTTTTCGCGGAACCCGCTATTTAATCCGGTTTTTCGTTGGCCGTCAATAGGTTAGGGCATCGCGACGCTTGGGTCCGCCCTGGCGCCGTCCTGTCCCCACATGAACGGGGCATGGTGCGCCGCGTTGATCCGTCCCTGTGGATAACTTCCTGGTAAAGGGATTTCGGCGTTAGAATCTCGGCTATCCCAAGAATCCTGCATGCCGCTCTGGCCCGCCTGCTTGCCGCAAAACCCTTGCCGCGCGGGCGTCCGGAGCATTTGCTGTCGTCCTCTCAGGGCCTCGTTGCATTTGTGCGACATGAACGGCGCGACCGCAATGCATGCAAACAAAACGACCACAGCAACTCGATGAACGAATTTTGGCAACACTGTTCCGCACTGCTGGAGCGCGAGCTGACGCCCCAGCAGTACGTGACGTGGATTAAACCGTTGGCCCCGGTTGCCTTCGATGCTGCGGCAAATACGCTGCAGATCGCCGCCCCTAACCGTTTCAAGCTCGATTGGGTCAAGAGCCAGTTTTCGGGCCGGATCACCGATCTGGCGCGCGACTTCTGGCAGACGCCCGTCGACGTACAGTTCGTCCTCGACCCGAAAGCGGGCATGCGTGTCCCGCACGTCGCGTCTGCAGCCGTGCCGCGCGCGCCGCTGGCGGCGGCTCCCGCCGAAGCCGCGCACGCCCAGGCTCAAGCGCAGCATGTGGCACAAGCAGCAATGTCCCCTACGGGCATGTCCCACACGGGCATGTCCCACGCGAGCCCGGCAGCCGCCGCGCTCGCCGGCATGACGCACGCTGCGGCCCAAAGCGCGGCTGCGGCACAAGCGGCCGAAGATGCCGCCGACCTCGACCTGCCGAGCCTCGACGCCACCGAAGCCGCCGCGGGCCGCCGCGGCTGGCGGCCGGGGCAGAGCGCGGCTGCGGCAGCAGCCTCGAGCGGCGAACCCGACCCGACCTACGAGCGCTCGAAGCTCAACCCGGTACTCACGTTCGACAACTTCGTGACCGGCAAAGCGAACCAGCTCGCGCGCGCCGCGGCCATCCAGGTCGCCGACAACCCCGGCATCTCGTACAACCCGCTGTTCCTCTATGGCGGAGTGGGCCTCGGCAAGACCCACCTGATCCACGCGATCGGCAATCAGCTCTTGATCGACAAGCCGGGCGCGCGCATCCGCTACATCCACGCGGAGCAGTACGTCTCCGACGTGGTGAAGGCGTACCAGCGCAAGGCGTTCGACGATTTCAAGCGCTACTACCACTCGCTGGACCTGCTGCTGATCGACGATATTCAGTTCTTCTCGGGCAAGTCGCGCACGCAGGAAGAGTTCTTCTACGCGTTCGAGGCGCTGGTCGCCAACAAGGCGCAGGTGATCATCACGAGCGATACGTATCCGAAGGAAATCTCG
>DATEJU010000119.1:0-36692 GCA_035277805.1 Paraburkholderia sp.
AGGCGAACCGCCAACCCACTGGCATGACGATGGTCGGCGTGATCTCAATCGAAGCGACCTGCGTAGATGGCCCCTGGTACGGGTACAAAAGAACTGTATTCCAATTGAGTGCCGCGATGTTTGCATCGGTTGACCCCGAGGCGGTTGGATTGGGCGACGTAATAAAGTCAAAATTCACCTCAATGGAGCTGACGCCCTTTGGAACAACAATGTGATAGAGGTAAAGCTCCACGGAGTCGCGTTGCCAGTGAATCGGCGAAGCTGCTGCGGACCCGGCGCGGTGTGCGGCGATGAATAAACCCGCTTGCTGATCAATAGGTCCAGCCAGGTGAACGGCCGGAAGCCATTGCGGGTAGGCAAGGGTCATCGGCCCCGGCTCAACGGGAATGATCTCCGTCGCATGGAGGAGTTTGCGCGGTGCATCGCGCAGATCGATCTTGAGAAGAATCGGAGGCTTCACGCTTGAGGCAACGCTGCAAGTCGTGCTCATGGCAAATGCCAGGCCGGCGATGAAATAGTAAGCAATGGTGCGCACGCGTAAGGCCCTGATATAGGTCAAGATCAAAAATCCCTGACGGGCAGGCAAACCGAGTGATCAATGGGCGAGCAAAGGGTCCTGGATCAGCACCAAGCGGGTAGGGGATGTCATGACTTTGCATGCATCGCCTCGACCCGGCTTCTCATCAAATGGCTCTCGGATAATCCGTATATCCACGAGAGCCACCCTGATAATACGTATCCGGGTCTCCCGACGATAGCGCGATGCCTCGTTGGAAGCGTTCAACAAGGTCGGGATTTGCGATGTAAAGCGCACCAAATGAGACAAGATCGGCAGCGCCAGAACGGATAACAGCCTGCGCAGATTCCTCGGTCAAGCCACCGTTGGCGATGATCGAGCCAGCGTAATAATGACGGAAGTACTGAACGGTTCCACCTTCGAGTGCTTCGATGGGTGTGTTGGTCAAGTCACCCGGTGGATGATAGAACTGCAGGTACGCAATCTTCAGTTTCGAGACTTGCGAAACCAGGTATTCGTACGTGGGTAGTGTCTGCTCGTTCGGTTGAAACTTGCCCAAGCGAAACGCAGGGCTGAGCTTGAAGCCAATCCGACCGGGTCGCCATTCGGAAATCATGGCTTCAAGAGCATCGAGCGCAAACCGGGCCCGATTCTCGATGCTGCCGCCGTAGCGGTCTTCACGCAAGTTGAAGTCGCTGTGTAGAAATTCGGGAAGCAGATAGGTGCCAATGCCGTGCAGCTCGACTCCGTCGAAGCCTGCTTCCCGCGCGAGCCGTGTCCCGCGAGCATAATCGCTGATCGTGCGAGCGATGTCGCCGAGAGTCATTGCCTTCGGCGTTGGCGATGTCTGGAAGCCGGTGGGCGTGAACACTTGCTTTTCAATGCCGACTGCCGATGGGGCAAGAGGCAATGCGCCACCAAGCAGATCCGGATGCGAAGCCGCACCGAGGTGGGCCAGCTGCAGGAAGATCCGGCCGCCAGCGTCATGAACGGTATCAGTCACGCGCTTCCAGCCTTCGGCCTGCTTTTCGTTGAACAAGCCAGGTACGTGAATCGCACCGATGGCCTCCGCGCTCGGCCAAGTGCCTTCGCCCATGATCAACCCCGCCGATGCACGCTGACGGTAATACTCGGCCTGGAGAGGCGTCGGAACCAGTTCCGAATTTTCCGTTCGGGCTCGCGATAGAGAAGCCATGACAATGCGGTTTGGCAATTCGACCTCGCCGAGCTTGATCGGTTGAAACAGAATATTGCTGGATGAATTCATGGCTACTCCAACGAGAACATAAGAAGCGCGTTACCAGCGCCGCACCGATGAAACCTGCTGCCAGGAACTCAAACTTGGCCGATCCCACCATCGGCCATCAGATCCGCTCCCGTCACATACGAACTTTGGTCTGACGCCAGGAATAGCGCCGCACTGGCAATTTCCTCGGCTCGCGCGAGCCGGCCCATGGGAACCATGCTTTGATACATCTCCACCAGGTCCTCACGGGAAGCTGACTGTGAGTCGAGAATCGGAGTGTCGGTTACACCGGGGCTAAGCATGTTGACCCGAATGCCGCGATCCTTGAACTCCGCGGCCCATGTGCGGGCATAAGAACGCAACGCCGCCTTGGTCGCGGCGTAAGCGGTATGGCCGGGAATGCCCATGAGGTGCATGGCCGACGAGATCAGGATGATCGACCCGGTGCCTGTCATCATCGGCAACAACTTCTGCACCAGAAAGACAGGGCCGCGAGCCATAAGATTGAATGCCTTGTCGAAGTGCGCAGGTGTGATGGTGTCGATCGGAGCCTGTTCCGTATATCCCGCATTCGACACGATGATGTCGACGACACCTTTTTCTGCCTTCACTGCTGCAGCGACGCGGTCGAGATCATCGAGATTCGCAGCATCGGCCTGGATGGCGGTAACGTTTCGCCCAATCAGCGTGGTGGCCTCGTCAAGCTGGGCTTTCCGGCGGCCAAAGATAAACACGTGAGCGCCTTCGGCTGCAAACCGCTTTGCAGTTGCCAAGCCGATGCCGGTCGTTCCGCCGCTGATAACAGCCACCTTTCCAGCAAGTTCTTGTGACATGATCGGTTTCCCTATGTTAACTACTAGTACTGTCTGTTTAGTAAGTTCATGGAAATTATCGAGTCGACGATATAGTATTTACAAGTACATACCTTTTAGTAAGTGTCAAGGAGAAAGCGACGTGAAAAAGAAGATTTATAGTTGTGGCCTGGAGGCTTCCCTTGCCATTATCGGCGGCAAGTGGAAGTGCCTTATCTTGTGGGGAATTGGCCAGAATGCCAGGCGTTTTGGCGAATTGAAGAGAGTCGTCGTTGGTATCAGCGAAAAAATGCTGATACAGGAACTTAAGGAAATGGAACTGGACGGTATCGTCAAGCGAAAGGATTTCCGTGAGGTTCCCCCGCGTGTGGAATATTCCTTGACACCTTTCGGTGCGGAGCTTCGGGAGGTGCTGCATCCGCTGTGCGAATGGGGCACAAAGCACATGAAACGGATTGGCAACCTACCCACACAAAAGGAGGTCGCGTAGATGAACTTATGACCACACGCCCCCTCAATCCGCGCGACGTCTCGAACGGCTCACCTTGACCCACTGGTCACGTTGCAGCCAGGATGCTGCGCTTCAGATATCGATATCCAACCCGGAGTTGCAGTGCGCATGACGGATGAATCGAAAATCGCGAACGAGAAGCAGGACTGCCGCGCCAGTGAAACATCCGGAGATACGGAGGCAAGCGGCAAGATCTCACGCCGCGAATTCCTCACGGGCACAGCCATCACCGCGGCCGGCTTGATGATCGTGCCCCGCCACGTCCTCGGCGGGCCCGGCCATACACCGCCCAGCGATCGATTGAACATTGCCGGCATTGGTGTCGGCGGCATGGGCATGCACAACATGCGCGCCCTGGCCGGCGAGAACATCGTCGCTCTGTGCGATGTGGACTGGCGCTATACGGAGAAGTCCTTTCGCGGGATGGTCGACGGCCTGGCGAAAACGCAGGCACGCCTCGACCAGGCGCAGACTGCGAAAGAACGCCAGGAACTGCAGGACGAGATCGAGCAGACCAAGCTGCTTGCCAGCAAGTTCCATTCGATCAAACGTCATATCGACTACCGGCGGATGCTCGAACAGCAGAAGGACATCGACGCCGTGGTCATCGCCACGCCGGATCACCTGCATGCGGTAATCGCGAGCGCGGCGATGAGCCATGGCAAGCACGTGTATGTGCAGAAGCCACTCACCTGGTCGATTGACGAAGCCCGCCAACTATCCAAGAAAGCGAAAGACAACCCCAAGCTCGTCACGCAAATGGGAAATCAGGGGCACTCGACCGACGATGCGCGATTAATCAACGAATACATCGCGGCGGGCGCGATCGGCGATGTTCGCGAGGTACACGTCTGGACGAATCGCCCGCTTGCCTATTGGCCGCAGGGCATTCCGCGTCCGCAACCCACATCGCGGCCGGACGACGCGGACTGGAGCGAGAGCGCTGTGATGGATCGCCTCGCCAATACCATGGTCGGCAACTATCCGAAGCCGGAAGGGCTGGCATGGGATCTCTTCCTTGGCCCAGGTCCCGTCGTCGACTATCACCCCGTGTATCACCCGTTCAACTGGCGCGGCTGGGTGGATTGGGGCGTGGGTGCCATCGGCGACATGGGCGCGCACCTGATCGATTCCCCGTTCTGGTCGCTGGACCTGCGCTTTCCGACATCAGTACAGACCGTCTCGACGCCATTCAACAAGGCGTCGTATCCCATGGCGACGATGACGTATTACGACTTTCCCGCACGCGGCAGCAAGCCGCCGGTGAAGCTCACCTGGTATGACGGTGCATTGCTGCCGCCGGGACTGGAAGCATTGGGAGCAGGGCAGATGAGCAAGGACGGCGGCGTCCTGTACGTGGGCGACAAAGGCAAGCTCATCCACGAGACCTACGGCGCCAACCCGCGCCTGCTGCCGCAGTCGTTGCATGATTCGGTAGGCACGCCTCCGCAACTGTTGGCGCGCATCAAGACTTCGCACGAGATGAACTGGGCGGACGCCTGCAAGGGAAGGGCGGAAGCGTCGTCGCCGTTCTCGTACGCCGCACGACTCACGGAGGTCATGCTGCTTGGCGTCGTGTCGCTTCGCGCGGGCGGCAAGATCGAGTATGACGCGGCGAACATGCGCATCACTAACGTACCGGATGCCAATGCGTTTCTGCGTCGGGAGTATCGCGAAGGATGGGCCGTCTAAACAACAAGACAGCTACACCTTCGTGTGGCGATTGGCACGTCATGATTTTCCGCTTGCGATGCGCCAAGCCAACATTTCTCCGACTTGAAAGGACACCATAGCTTGGCCGCCGACATCCACCACATCAGGCACCTGCCACGGTCGGCAGCTCATCCTGATGCCGGAAGATGTGTTTTCCGAAGTTCATTCATAAATTCTGCGCGCAGTTCAGGGCCGCCTTCCTTCAAGGTGCGAGCCAGACCTTGTAACTTCGAAGCAGGTAAATACTCGTCTCCCCATGCAGCCATTTCCAACAGAAGTGGAACCAGTGCGATGCCTTTCTCCGTAAGGCTATAAATCGCTTTCTGTTTATGGGTTGGGTCATCGGACTTGGTAATGATCCTTTGCTGGACAAGCTTTCGAAGTCGGTCGGCAAGGATATTCGATGCGACACCTTCCAAAGATTGGGTCAGGAGTTCGCGGAAATGCCTTCGATTAACGAAAACGATGTCGCGGATGACGAGCAGAGTCCATTGATCGCCAAGCACTTCGAGCGTCTGGTTGATGACGCATTCGGATCTGCTATGGGTGCGCACGCTGATTCCAACTCGAACGGACATTCCAGCAGCATTCTACGGCAACAAAACCGATTGCAAAACATAACCAGTTGAAATACTGTACCGGATGTCACGCCGTGAGCTCCGTCCAGTTGGCGCTCGCGTGGAAAGCTGCGTTGTCAGGAACCTGGGGGGATCGGGGCCGAAACTTCGTGGGAGGCAAAAATATGAACACGTTCAAGCAGCTGCGCTGTCTCTGGATACCGTGCGCTACGTTTTTTGCTCTGTCTTGCTCTGGCAATGCCTTCGCCCAGGTGAGCTACCAAGTGACCGATCTGGGCGTTCCGAAGAATGACAACTATTCGATGATCATGTCCGTCAACAATGAGGGCTGGTCGGAGATCATGGCCAGCAACTTTCTACCGGGGCAGGGCGATTCGTTATCCGGGATACCTTTGAACGGACGCGCGCTGATAAACGTCGATGGATACTACGTCGATCTCGGCACGCTCGGCGGACCGAACAGTTGGATGAACTTTGGCGAGATCAACGACCTTGCGCAGGTCGTGGGTGATTCCGAAACGGCTATCCCGGATTCGAACGGCGAAGACATCTGCGGATTCGGCACCCACCTTACGTGTCTTCCGTTTCTTTGGCAGCCTTTCCATATGAGCGCCCTCCCGACGCTGGGCGGAAATAACGGCGAGGCGAGCGCGATCAATAATCGTGGACAAATCGTTGGCATGGCAGAAAACGGTGCCGTGGACCCATCATGCCAAACAGGCACCATGAATAATCGGGTTCAACTGCCGGTGTTGTGGGAAAACGGCAAAGTCCACGCTCTTCCTACGGTGGATAAAGATCCAGACGGCTTCGCATTTTGGATCAACGATCTTGGTCAAGCCGTCGGCTACTCGGGAAACTGCAGCGGACCCATTCACGGCATCGTGTGGGAAAACCGCACGGCGTCTGCGCTTCCTGACCTCGGAACCGGCGGCTTCGGTGAGAACATCAACAATCATGGCCAAATTGTTGGAACCGTCGGTAGTGCTGACGGAACGACCCAAACGGGCGCGATTTGGCAGATTGTCAAAGGCACAGGCACCGCCAAACTTACCGCCGTGCTCGAACTGCTGCCGGGAGATGCTGCAGGCATAGCATTCGGCAACAACAACAATGGCCAGGTAGTGGGGGGTGAGTGGAACGCCAACTTCTTCTGGTCTCATGCCTTCATCTGGCAGAACGGCGTGATGACCGACCTCAACACGCAGTTCCCTGCCAGTTCCAACCTGTTCGCAACCTTCGCCGCCAAGATCAACAACCGCGGACAAATCGGAGGCATGGCAATCGTATGCAGCGGGCCGCATCAAGGCGAGATGCACGCCTTTCTGGCAACCCCTGTGAAGCAAAGCGCAGGTGAATCGATTGCACAGGCCGCGCCTAATTGCCTGGAATCCAATTTCCCCGCAGCGGACGCTGTCAAACGGCTTTTGAAGAAATCCGGACGCGGCGGCCAATTCGTGCGTTAACGCGCGCTTTCGAAGCGTCATGGAACCACTTTGAAGACCTAGCCTGATGTCCGCTTTCGAAGCGGACATCAGGCTAGTCCGGAACATACGGCCGTTACTGCGCGGGCAGGGCGATTGGGGACTGTTATCACGGGTGACCAGGATCTGAGGTATCAAAGAGATAGTCGTGTGATGTTCTTTTGCTCGTCATTCCGGCGAAGGCCGGAATCCAGTGAAATAGGCGTCCGAAGGACACAGCATCTTTCATGTTGAGTGCTTCGCACAGCGTATTTGAACTGGATTCCGGCCTTCGCCGGAATGACGACAGGACCAGGATTGCTATAAGCGCGTGGTGTCCGGTGCAACACAAAACCAGTCATGAAGGTTGCTGGATAGGCTTCCTCAGCCGTTGATTCTTGATCGCAAATTAAAACGAATGGCCGAATGCGTTACGCATTAAAAACTTATCCTTACAGGCCCTGATTTCGTTGCAAGCGTTTATTCGAGGAACCTTGCTCAACACGGCAGGTCTACTGGGCTTGCTGCCATGCACGTGTGGATATCAGCGTTAGTGTTGTGTGAGCAATCAGCTGGAATGAGGCGGGGTTATCGAAGCTCACAGACAGAATCGCGATCAAGTACATGCACAAGACGGTGCGCGTTACAAGCTTGATACGTACAAAAGTCGAGTGCCCTGGTCCACGCAGTCCTTGAATCCGCGGGGGAGGGTGCTGGTGCTGGCCGTCGTGCTGGCGCTACACGCGCTTTTCGTCCTGATGGTCTGGAACGCGATGCGACCGCCCCCGCAAGACAGCGAGCGGCCGCTGAGCGTGCGCTTGATCCACGTGGCAACCCCAGCGAGACAGCTGCCGTCGCCTGCGATACCCGTCATGGTGTCGCTGGCATCGACGCCATCTGTGAAACCCAAGCCAGCTGAAAAGCCGCATAAAGCGTTGATCGATGTGTCGACCGCAAAGCCCGCGCCAACGCCAGCGCCGCCTGGCAACAAACCGGACACCAGCCAAATATTTTCCGCCTCCGGCTCGATCCGCCTGCCGCCCGAACATATCCAGTACTCCGCCAATACACCATCCGAGGTAAAGACAAGCAAGCCGAAGGACGACAGCCGGATCATGGAGCACACCGACTTCACGCATTACAAGCCGACGCGCTTCAACAAGTATTTCCCGCCACCGAACGAAACCCTTGGTGGCGCGGCAGGCCGGCATATCGACGATGTGATCAAGGAAATAGCCAAGACGATGTGCGACCCGGAAAAGCGCAGCACGGCTACTAACCTGCTGTGTGGCGCGCCGCCGCTCCCACCTGACCCGAAGAACACCGACGAGCGTCTCAATATGCCGCCGCCGGCGCTGGCTGGAGGCGGCACGCCAGCCAAGCCGGTACCGCTTTCAACCTGCATCGATGAGTACAGCCAGGGCAAGGGTCTGTCGCAAGGCTGTCCGGTCAATACGCCTGACATTATTTTCCAGGCTCAAATGCGCGAGTGCATCGATCTTTATCGGGCTGGAAAGCGCCTCAAAAGCTGGTGTCCGGCCGATACTCCCAAGCGTGCTGCGGCGGAGGCGCCGGCAAGCGCGGATTTGCATTGATAACCCGGAGCGATGCTGATTTGGTTGCGAACCGGGCAGTAGCTATGGGCGCGCGCGGGCTCTTGTAGTTCGCTGTTGTTACCGCCGCATGGGCGGCAACCAAGATAGGCGGCATCCAGAAGCGCTTATCTCCCGCCTAACCCGGAAAAGACGCCAGCATTACAAGTTCAAGCGCACATTCCACGGACCCCACACCAGCATGGTGCTGGGTTTCAAGGGGACAGGGATCAATGCAACTTCGCACGGCAGGCCTGTCGTCTTGGACGCGTTCCAGCATGGGGTTTGTTCGACGTGTCGCCTCGGCGAAAAAAATGCTGAGGTCACGGCCGGGTGCGGCTGCGCGCGCCATGCAGAGCAAGTCGTATCCATTACCAAGCGTTCGCAAGGCTTTGGCACCTGGGGCATGAAGGATGCAGCGAGCGCTCCTTGTTCAACGCTGGTCCATTCATTAAAGGAGTGATGTTATGGCTTTCAAAATATTGAGTTGCGATGGCGGTGGCATACGAGGTCTGATCACTGCGTTGTTGATTCAGGACCTTGATACGAAGTTCGGTATCATCGCCAGCGCCAACGGCTTTGCCGGCACGTCCACAGGCGGTTTGTTGGCGCTGGGTTTGGCGAACGGAGTTCCCATTGGAGACATCGTGAATGTCTACTTGAATGAAGGTTCGACCGTGTTTACGCCGAACGGATGGTTATTGGACGACAAGCATCAAGAGCGCCCGCTAGGCGCATCCATGACCGATTTAGCCAGCGGGCCCGGTTTTTTCTCTTGCCAATACGTCAATAGCGGTTTGAAGCAAATCGCTCAGCAATTGCTGGGCAGTGCGCTGATCTCGTCAGCAAAAAGGTTTGTCGCCGTCAATTCTGCACGACTGTGGGACGGTAGCGGCTGGTCCCCTTGCACGATTTCCAATGGACCTGGCAATACATATCGCAACATCACCATGGTTGATGCAGCGCTCGCCACTTCTGCTGCGCCGACTTATTTTCCACCGCATCGTGTAGCCGGAACTGGCTATGATTTTGGTTACTTCGCCGATGGTGGCGTCTTTGCCAATAATCCATCCATGACCGCAGTGACCGAATTGTTGTATCAGAAGGTCGTGCCCAACGTGGCATCCATCCGGATGTTGTCTCTGGGCACGGGAGAATGCCCACAAGGCATACCACCAGCGGCCATCGGAGATCCGTTGAGCTGGGGTGTGACCAGCTGGCTCTATCCATGGAGCAGCGGCCCCAACGGTGTGATCCCCGCCATGGCTCTCCTCAACCTGACCCTGGATGCCACGGCAGAGTTGGCCGCTATCCAGGCTAAACAGATGTTGGGAGGGGCGTGTGAGCGTGGCAATGTTCGGCTCAGTCGGCCTTACCCGCTGGATGACTGGCAACATGTAGGTGAATTGGTGAAGGCGACGAGCAACTATATGAATACGCCCGAGTGGCAGAACGTGCGTAATTGGGTGAAACAAAACTGGGTTCAAATGGAAACGGCCTGAGCGGTGTCGCCGTTGAGCGCATATCGACGCTGTCTCGCTGTGCGCGGTACTTCAATGATGGAAAGCCCGACGAGAGATCGCCGGGCTTTTCGATATGCAGTTCCTTCGCCAGCCACTGTCAAACGATATCTGCTGCTGTGCAAGATCGTGATAGCAGACAGCCATCACGCGAGTGTTTTCACTGCGTCATAGTCCACATGACAGACCAATGGGTGTTAGGCCGAGTTCTTTCCTGGCAGCTAACTACAACGATGCGATGCGGTGCTTCCTCGAATGTCCCTGGGCAGCCATCGATTCCGCTTCCCATGCTTCCCAACTGGCAAGGCGATTGGCATAAGCATCGCGCGCGGCACGCAACCCTTCGGTGCCCAGAAAGAATCGGAGCGGAGGTTTTTCCACATCTACAATCCTGAGGACCGCATCCGCCGTTGCCTGCGGATCGCCGAACTCAATGTTTGCGCCCGCTGCGAAGACCTGAGCCCTGAGGGTGTTGTAGGCGTCCATGCCGGCCGAGACTTTCAGTGATGCTTGGCTTGAAAAATCGGTGGCATAAGCGCCGGGCTCCAGCAGTGTCACCTTGATGCCGAAGCCATTGACCTCTTGTGCAAGGCTCTCATGAAGTGCCTCAAACGCCCATTTGGATGCATGGTAGAAGCCGACGATCGGACCAGCGACGATGCCGGCCACGCTCGAAACCCCTACAATGTGGCCGTGGCCTTGCTGCCTTAAAAAGGGTAACGCGGCCCGTATCACTCCCAGTGCGCCAAAAAAGTTTGTTTCGAATTCCGCCCGAACGTCGGCTTCGCTCGCTTCTTCCACAGCGGCCACCAATGCGTAACCGGCATTGTTGATGACGACGTCGAGTTTCCCGAAGTGGGCGTGAGCCTTTGTAATCGCAACAGCTGCTTGATCAGGCGCTGTCACATCAAGCGCCAGCGGAAGAACGGCATCGCCATGGCGCTCGACCAGATCCGACACGCTTTCCATTGAGCGGGCGGTCGCCGCGACTTTATCGCCCCGTTGAAGTGCTGCCTCGGCCCAGATGCGACCGAGACCGCGAGATGCTCCCGTGATAAACCAAACTTTGCTGGACATGTGTGTTGTTCCTCGATGGTCTGGCGACCCAAGTGTTGTTGTTGTCGTTATGGCTGCGCGGAAATGCGGTGGAAAACTCGGGTCTGCCCAAGCGCCGGAATGCCGAGATACCCTCTCAGACGCATCTTCCCGTCTTTGATTTCCACTTTGCAGTGATACGTCCGACCGGAGGAGCCATCGTAGAGTGAGCCATCGCTCCATTCGCTGCCGTTCCAGCGAAGCCCCTGGATGAAGACGATGTTCTTCAAGGAGCGAGATTGCAGCGCTGGATTGGGATTGTTCGTGTCCTTCTTGAACGTTACGTCGTCCGGCTCCATGACTTGGTTTCCATACAAGAGATGAGCATTGAACTCCGCTCCTGCTTTAAACATGTCGAGCTTGACGCTGCCATCGTCAGCGCCCCATGTTCCAACAATTTGATCGGCGGGAGCTTGCTGTTGTGCGATGGCCAGAGGCGCCAAAAGAAGCGCCAAAAGAACACCAAGCCCCCGCCATGCTGGTGAATTTCGCGAGATAAATTTCTTTTTCATGCCGTTGATCCTTGCTGCTGGTGATTGGATCGTAGGTGTTGGGTTTCAGGAGGGCAGTGGCAAAGGGCGTCAATCCATTTGCGGAGAGCGCCATTGACGTGATGGGATGCTTGGAGATGCTCCGCAACCGCGCGCACCATGGAGGAAGGCATGGCGCCATTGGCCAATGCATCGAGATCGAGTCATCACTACGCTACTTGGTAACAACATTCAAAGTGAGGTATCAGAATGACCCATCGCAGAGTCCTCATTGCCGGTGCCACAGGACTGGTTGGATCGAAGGTACTGCATGGCTTGCTTGATGATGGTTCGGTCAGCGAGGTGCATGCTTTATGCAGACGCGAACTCGACACACGGCACGCAAAGTTGACCATCCATGTCGTGGACTTCCAGAAGCTTCCCGCATTGCCACCGATTGATGAGGTCTATCTCGCGCTCGGCACCACCATCAAACAGGCCGGGAGCCCGTCGGCTTTCCGCGCTGTTGACTTCGATGCAAATTTCGCCGTGGCCCAAGCAGCACTGCAAGCAGGCGCTCGCCGATTTGGGTTGGTCAGCGCGATGGCAGCAAACGCTCGATCGCGCGTTTTCTACAACCGAGTGAAGGGGGAGCTTGAAGAAGCCATGGAGGCGCTATCTTTGGAAACGCTGGTGATCGTGCGGCCTTCTTTCTTGCTCGGAGATCGTGAAGCATTGAATCAACCGGCACGCCGGGGCGAAAAAGTAGGCATCTGGCTGAGCGAACGGTTGAGGCCATTGCTTCCAGCCAACTATCGTCCCGTTAAAGCGTCCCGCGTGGCGCGTGCGTTGCTCGCCACGGTGCCTGTTTCCCGCGGCATGACCGTACTGATGTCCGGCGAGTTGCAGCATTTCGCTGGGCATTGAGGATTGGCGTGTTTTGCAGTTTGGTTGGCGCCATTTGCCAATGCGCACCTGTTGACCAGACTCTACATTGGCGCTCAGTCAGAACACACCGAGAGACGCGATGTTTGATAAACGAAAGAAGACGGCGCTGGTCACAGGCGCCTCCTCCGGCATGGGGAAAGCGATTGCCAAACGCCTGATCAAGGATGGCTTTCAGGTGTATGCGGCTGCGCGCCGACTGGATCAGATGCATGATTTGGCCGCACTCGGGGCCAAGCTCGTCGGCATGGACATTTCCAAGGAAGGTGAAGTCAAAACAGCTGTCAGCGTCATCCTCGCAGAAGCCGGCGGCGTGGACGTGCTCGTGAACAATGCGGGTTTCGGGCTTTACGGACCGATCGAAGAGATTGGCATCAGTGAAGCGCGTTACCAATTCGAAGTGAACGTCTTTGGTCCTGCACGCCTCACACAACTTTTGCTGCCAGCCATGCGAAAGAAGGGCGCCGGCACGATCGTCAACATCACTTCAATGGGGGGCAAGATTTACACCCTGCTGGGAGGTTGGTATCACGCAACCAAGCATGCACTGGAAGGCTGGTCGGATTGCCTGAGGCTGGAACTGGCTCCCTTTGGTATCAATGTGGTGGTCGTTGAGCCAGGCTTGATCGAAACAGGCTTCGGTGATGTGGTTGCCGATGGCCTGGTCAAACGATCGGGAAGTGGCGCGTATGCCAAGCTGACGCAGGCCACGGCGAAGGCGACGAAGGAAGCTTACGGAAAGGGACGCGGCACCGATCCCGATGTCATCGCCCGGATTGTGGCCAAGGCCGTTTCAACGAGCAGGCCGCGGACGCGTTATGTCGCCGGCAAGTATGCCAAGCCGATGATCACGATTCGCAATTGGCTGGGAGACCGTGTTTTTGATCGCATGATCATGAGCCAAATGCGTTAGGATCGATTTGTGCTCAACGAATATCGCTCGACCCGGCAAAACATGACGTGCATGCCCACGTTCGCGGAGCGAGAGCCATGAGTGGGATCCCGGTAGATAAATGCAAAGTGCCGCAAGCGTTTTGGCAAGTGATGAGCCGCATTGGTTTAACGCCAGCAGTGGTGCTGCGGCAAGCCGGGCTTCCGGCCACTCTTCATCTGAACGGACAAGCATCCGTCACGACGTCCCAGTATTTCGCCCTATGGAAAGCTTTGGAGGCATTGGTGCCGGAGCAGGGATTGGGTATCAGGTTGGTCGAAATGGCTGATACGGCCGTGCACCCGCCATCGAGCCTCGCTGCGTTTTATGCAAGGGACTATCGCGATGGGCTTTTTCGATTGGCTCGCTTCAAACGGCTGTGCAGCCCAGAACAGATGCGGCTGGTCGAGAAACGGGGCGAATGCACCGTCGTCGTTGAATGGGTGTATGCCGCAGAAGCCGTGCCCGCGATCGCCATTGATGTCACTTTCGCGACCCTTGTTGAACTCGGGCGTCGAGGCACAGGGGAGCGCCTTGTTCCTGTTCGTGTGGAGCTTGCACGTCCCAAGCCAAAAGTTGATGTCTGCCGGGCATATTTTGAATGTCCGATTCGTTATGGCGTTAAACGTGACGCGTTGGTCCTGAGATCCACTGACCTTGATCGTCCCTTTCCTGGTCACAATCCCGAACTGCTTGACATGTTGACGCCGGCGCTTGCGTCAGCGTTGGGGGAGCTTCAAGTCGGGAGCTCAATAAGCGGACAGGTGAAAGTGGTGCTGAAAAGGAGCTTGGCAAGTGGTCGACCTGATTTGTCTGATGTTGCGCGAGACTTGGGCATGAGCGAGCGCACATTGCAGCGCCGTGTCACGGAAGAAGGAAAAACGTTCCGCGAGCTTCTAGTGGAAGCGCGCCAGGAGTTGGGACGCCAACTGTTGTCTGATCCGTCTGCCGATATTGACGAAGTGGCTTGTCTCCTGGGATATCAGGACACGAGTTCCTTCTACCGTGCATTCAGAGACTGGGAAGGGGTGACACCCACTCGCTGGCGAGAACTTAACGTCAGTGACGTGCGTGGGCAGCAATGGGTCCACTGAGGGAAAACGCGCTGTTTTCAGCCGTGATGATCCTGGGGATGCTCTGATCTATTCCACGTACCCGTCACCGCACTGTATGCGCGCCTCGCTTCGCCCCGGCGGTGAAGGCATACTGGTTGTATGTCGAGACGGCGGGGCGAAGCGAGGCACGCATACAGTGTGGCCCCAACGCATTGAATACAAAGACGGGGTGACGTCCAGAAGGCCCGCGGGGAGTGTCGCAGCGGATCGATGAGTTCGTTCAAGCACGCACTCGACCATCGTCGCGTAGATGCATCTTCACTGCTTCACGTTTGCAAATAGCGCTGGAGCAGTGTGAAACACAGCATTGCCAATGCGCGGCATGATCGTGGCCAGCTCAGGCTTCCTTCGGATCCAGGGTCTGCACGATCAACCAGGCCAGCAACGGTATCGCGATCGCATAGAGGTATTGCGTAAGCGTTACGCCAATGCCGAACGGAAACCAGATGGTGGGGACACCCATCGAGCCGAGTTCGCCTGAAAATTGCGACATCAGGATGGTGAGCCACGTGGCGGTCGCCAGGTTGCGCAGCGTGCCGGCGCGAATGATCCGCACCGCGATCAGCAGAAGCAGTGCGAGCAGCCCGAGCCGGAACGCATGCGTCATGGTCGCGGACTGCAACATACCGCTCACGATGCCCACCAGGGTAAGCAGCAGAGCGGCAGCATCGATGGTCCGCGATCGCGTGTTCCAGCGGTTCCACGCAACGGTCCAGGCGCCGAGGCTGAGCGGCATCCACAATACTTTGGCCAGCCACGCGTAAGTGGGCAAGCTCATCAGATCGCTCCACGAGACGATGGCGTTGTCGAGACGCTTCACCGCGGAAAGCGCTAGTGCGATGCAGACCCATGCGATGAAATTCGGATGACTGCTGCGCCGCCGGATCGCAAGCGCCAGACCGATGACCGCGAACATGGCGATGGGCTCGATGAGGTCGACAATGTAGCCTGCGATCGTGCGCCACCATTCCACATGGTAGAGCGCGCGGCTCTCCGGGCGCGGTGCCAGCGTCGGCGCGACATGGATGCCGCCGCTATCAGCGGCAGCATCGTTACCTGGCTGCATGAATGTGCGAATGGCGAGCACGCCTGTGGTGCCGGCGGCATCGGCTGGAAGCGCGAAGATCAGCGGACGCGTGCCGACAACTCTGGGAGATGCGCCCAAGCGCCCCGATCCGCCCAGCCGTATGCCGTTCCAATACAACTCGTAACCATCTTCTACCAGGGGCGGCCCCAGCACATCCCATGCACGGGTTCCCGCAGGTACCGTCACCGAGCGTCGATACCAGGCGTATCCCCGATAACCGGAATGGCCGTGCACCATCCAGCCTCCGACATAGTTGGGCAGGCCGACGTCACCATCGTGGCTGCTTGTCGGCGCACTAAGGTTCACCGTTTCCCAATGGCTGTCATCGACATCCGTGTCGGCCCAACGTAGATCGTCGCCGAGATGAAAGCGCCACTCTCCGCCTAGCAAGGGGGCGACGCCGCGGAGCGCGACCGGATCAGGCCGGCCGCCGATCGCCAGGATGGCCGTGACGCCGACCACGCCAACTAGCGCAAGAGTGGCGATCCAGATCGCGAATACGCGCTGGGGCGTGCGTCCGGTTTGGGAAACGGGTTCGATGGATTCTGTGGCACTCGCCATCTACGCTCTCCGCACTGATCTCGATTCGCAGGCTTGCATGGTCCTGATAGGCCTTGATGAATTCTCATCGTAAAGCTATCGGGACAGCGCTGTTCGTCCGCACCCGCGCCAATCGGAGGTCATTGAACTTGCGCCGCTCGATCAACGCATCCACTGCGCCGTGCGCATCGCGGTGAAAGATGATGATGTTGCGCTCGTCGTCCCTGCCCATGAACAAAAAGTCTGCAGACATCCGACGGTGGCGCCATTTGCGCAACACAGCACGCTCGGAGGCTCGTACCTGTTGCGCGGCTTCGGCGAGGGCATCAAGACCTACGTCGACTGAGGTTGGCGAGCGCGACGCCGGCGAGGATCGCCGCCGCGCCGGCGAGACCGTTCGCGGGCAGGTGCTCGCCGGCGAGCCAGCTGCCGAGCGCGATCGCGAGGATCGGATTGATGTACGCATACGTCGAGACCTTGGCCGGCGACACGTGGTTCATGAGGAACACGAACGCCTGGTACGCGATCAGATTGCCGAACACGATGAGGTACGCGAGTGCGAGCAGGCCGTCGCCGGTCGGCGCGAGCTGCGCGAGCTCGCCGCGGCCGAGGCCGATCGCGATCAGCGGCAGCGCGCCGAACAGCATCTGATGGCTCGCGATCGTCATCGCGGGCAACGCGCGCAGGCGATGGCGCGCCCACAGGCTGCCTGCGGCCCACGCCACCGCCGCGATCAACGAGATCGCAATGCCCGACGCGCTCGCGTCGCCGTGCACGGTCGGCACGATCACGATCGCGAGGCCGGCGAAGCCGAGCACGAGGCCGAGCGCACCGAGGCTCGTCGGCCGGTCGCCGCTGGGTAGGAACGCGGCGCCGATCGTGATCCAGAACGGCACGGTCGCGGTAAGCAACGCGACGAGGCCGGACGCGATGCGGTCGGTGGCGATCATCGACAGCGCGCTGCCGCCGACGAACAGCAGGCTGCCCGAGATCGCGAGATCGAGCCAGGTCCGGCGCGGCGCGAGCCCGCCGCCGCGCGCGCGCGACCACGCGAGCAGGATCGCGCCGGCGAACGCCATGCGCACGCCGCTGGTCAGAAACGCAGTGAGCCCGCCGTGCATGGCGACACGCTGGCCGAGGAACACCGAGCCACCAACGAGGTACATCGCGGCGAACGCGAGGATGATCTGGGCGCGTGACGGCGTCATCGCAATTGGCCGAGCACGAGATTGCGGGCGATCACGATGCGCTGGATCTCGCTCGTGCCTTCGAAGATGCGGGTGACGCGCACGTCGCGCAGCGCGCGCTCGACGGGAAAGTCGCGCACGTAGCCGTTGCCGCCGTGGATCTGGAGTGCGGCGTCGCACACCTTCCACGCGTGCTCGGTCGCGAACAGCTTGGCCATCGCCGACGCCTGCGAATACGGCTTGCGCGCTTGCTTGAGCGCGGCGGCGCGCAACGTCATCAGCGACGCCGCGTCGAGCCAGGTCGCGGCGTCGGCGAGCATCGCGCCGATCGCCTGGTGCTCGATGATCGGCTGACCGAACGTCCGGCGCTCGCTGGCGTAGCGCAGGGCGGCCTCGAACGCGCCGCGCGCGATGCCGATCGCCTGTGACGCAATGCCGATCCGGCCACCGTCGAGGGCGAGCATGGCGAGCGCGAACCCGCCGCCGACCGCGCCGAGCACGGCGTCGTCGCCGACCTCGACGCGATCGAAGACGAGCTGTGCGGTCGACGTGGCGCGCAGGCCGAGCTTGTCTTCGAGCCGCGCGACGGTGATCCCGGGTGCATCGCCGGGGACGACGAACGCGGTGATGCCGCCGCCCGGGCCGCCGGGCGCGGCGGGCGGCTGCGTGATCGCCCACACGACGAGGCAGCTCGCACGATCGCCGGCGGTGACCCACTGCTTGGTGCCGGAGATCTGCCAGCCGTGCGCAGTCCGGGTCGCGAATGTCCGCATCGCGGATGCATCGGAGCCGGCGTCGGGCTCGCTGAGCGCGAACGCGCCGGTCACCGCGTCGCCGGCGATCAGGCGCGGCACCCAGCGCGCGGCGAGCGTGGGACTGCCGCGGGTCGCGATCAGCTCGCCGACCATGTTGGTGAGCGCGCACAGGACCGCGACCGAAGCGTCGCCGCGGGCGAGCTCCTGCATCGCGAGCGAGTACGCGATCGCGCCGGCGTTCGCGCCGCCGAACGCCTCGGGGACGGTGATGCCCAGCAGGCCGAGCGCGCCGAGCTCGCGCAATTCCGTGAGCGGGAATTCGCCATTCTTGTCGCGTGCGGCGGCGTGCGGCGCGAGCACGCGATCGGCGAATTCGCGCGCCGTGCGCTGGATCAACTGCTGATCTTCGGTCGGCGTGAAGTCCATGTGTTTTATTGTGGCAACGCGCGCAATTGATCTTGCAATACGTACTTCTGGATCTTGCCGGTCGCGGTGAGCGGCATCTCGCCGACGATATGTACGCGATCGGGCCAGTACTGCGCCGACATCCCGGCTGCGCGCAGGTGCTCGCGGACGTCCGTGAGCGATGGCGCGTGATCGCGCGCGACGATCACCGCGCACACCCGCTCGCCGACCTGCGGATCCGGATCGGCGACGAGCGCGACCATCGCGACCTGCGGGTGGGCGGCGAGCGCGGCCTCGACCTCGAGCACCGGCACCTTGTAGCCATTGCGCACGATCACGTCCTTGATCCGGCCGACGATGCGGATGCCGCCGCGCCCGTCGTCGCGCACGAGATCGCCGGTGTCGAACCAGCCGTCGGCGTCGACCACCGCCGCGTACAGCTCGGGGCGTTGGAAGTAGCCGAGGCACTGGTTCGCGCCGCGCACGCGGAGGCGGCCGCTGCCGTCGGCGGCGCGGTCGGCGATCTGGACCTCCATCCACGCGCACGGCCGGCCATCGCTGTGCGCCGGCCAGTCCGGCGGATCGTCGGGCGCGGTGAACGTCGCGCCACCGATCTCGGTCATCCCCCACAGCGCCTGGACTCGGACGCCGAGCACGTCGCGCACCGCACCGATCAGGTGCGGTGGCACGGCGGCCGAGCCGGTGACGATCACGCGCAGGCTCGCGAGCGAGCACGGGTTGCGCCGGTAGGCGTCGACGAGGCTGCTCACGTAGTTGGGGATCGCGTAGATGAAAGTGATGTGGTGGCGCTCGATCAAGCTGAGGCCGCGATCGGGATCGCCGAGGTCGGCGAATACCGCGGTCGCGCCGGCGTGGAGCGGGACGAGGAAGTTGTAGAGAAAGCCGATCATGCCGGTCATGCCCGACGGCGAGTGGACGACGTCGGCGGCGGTGATTTCGGCGCTCTCGCTGACCGCGCGCACGATCGCGTACAGCGTGTTGTACGCGTGGACGACGCCCTTGGGCTCGCCGGTGGTGCCGGAGGTGTACATGACGAGGAAGACATCGTCGGCGGCGGGGGCGCGGCGATCGAGATCGGCGGCGGGGAGCTGCGGCGCGGCGGCGAGCCAGGCGGCGAAATCGAGCTCGCCGGGGTGGGCGCCGTCGAGGTCGATGAAGATGCGATGGCGAAGCGCGGGCAAGCCCGGCGCGAGCTCGCGGAGCAAGTCGCGGTGCGAGAACCGCATCCACGTCGCCGGGCCGACGTACACCACGGCCTCGGTGCGCGCGAGGATGAACTCGACCTCGCGCCGGCGGTAATCGGCCGGGATCGGCGCGACCACGGCGCCGATCCGCGCGCACGCGAGCGCGATAGCGGTGAACTGCCACCACGTCGGCAGCTGGAGCGCGACGATGTCCTCGCGGCCGACACCGAGCGCGATCAGGGCGGCGGCGATGTGGTCGACCTCGCGCGCGAGCTCGCCGTAGGTGATCGCGATCTCGTCCTTGGCGAACGCGCGCGCGGCGATCACGGCCGGCTGATCGGGCGCGCGCGCGGCAGCGGCGCGTAGATCGTCGACGAAAGTGGTGTCGCGCCACCAGCCGTGGGCGCGGTAGCGGGCGCCGTGGCGGTGGGCGGGCTCGTTGAAGAAGCGGGCGATCATGTCAAGGCGGCTCCTGCGTCGCGCTCGCGGATCAACTGATCGCAGTGCGCGGTGACTTGTTCGAGCGTGTTGAACATCTCGCCGATATCGAGCTGCACGCCGAGGTCGTCGGCAACCCGGTTGGCCACCTTGACCGCGCTGAGCGAGTTGCCGCCGAGGCTGATGAAATCATCGTTCGGCTCGACGGTGTCGACGTTGAGGATCTGCATCCAGTACTTGGCAATGGTGTCCTGCGTGGTCATGGCGCGGTGCTCCGGATACGAGTGGCGATGAGGGTGCGGATCCTCGCGCCGAGCGTGGTGGCGTGCGGCGGCGCGATCATCGACAGATGATCTCCGCCGGCGACTTCGACATGTAAGGCGCCGCGGTCGCGCCACGCGTGATCGAGATGGGAGGTCGGGCTGCCCGGGAGCGCGTCGGCGGGCGAGAAGAAGTCGATCGCGCCGCCCCACACCGGCGCGGTGTACGCGCGCAGGGCGCGTATGTTGTTCTCCCACACCGCGACGTGGCGGCGGCCGTGCGCGAGGCTGGTAAACGGCAGGGCGACGCCGGCGGCGTGCGCGGTGTCCAGCGTGATCTGGAGTTGCTCGTCGAGCGGGCGGCCGCGCAAGGCGGCGGCGGCCAGCCAGCGCTGGGCCTCGAGGTGGAACACGAGCAGGTCGGCGGGATCGAGCTCGACGACGGGGAGCGTGCCGGGGCCGGGCGCGTCGAGGAGGGCACACAGGGCGACAGAGTCGCCGGCGGCGGTGAGCTGACGCGCCATCTCGTACGCGACCGTGCCGCCGAATGACGCGCCGACGAGGAGGAACGGGCCGCCGGGGTGGACGGTGCGCGCGAGCGCGAGGTAGTGGCTGGCCATCGCTTCGATCGAGGCGTGCGGCGGCTCGTCACTGTCGAGACCGCGGGCGTTGAAGCCGTACATCGCGCGCTCGCTATCGATCGCGCGTGCGAGGCTGCGGTAGGTGAGCGCGCTGCCGCCGCCGCCATGGATGAAGTAGATGGGTGACTTGGGTTTGGGGCCTGCTTGCAGGCGGATCAGGCAGCTCGCGGCAGTGTCGTTGGCGAGCCGGGCGGCGAGCTCGCGCACGCTCGCGGCCTCGGCGAGCGGCTTGAGCGCGACCGGCCGGCCGAGCACGGCCTCGAGCTGCGACCGCACCGCGACGAGGAGGAGCGAGCTGCCGCCGAGCGCGAAGAAGTTGTCGTGCGCGCCGACCCGATCGACGCCGAGCACTTCGGCCCAGATTCGCGCGATCGCCTGCGCCAGCTCGCCGTCGGGTGCGACGTAGCCGCCGCGCTCGCCGCGATTCGCCGACGGCGCGGGGAGGGCGGCGCGATCGATCTTGCCGTTCGGCGTCACTGGCATGTGATCGAGGACGACGATCGCGCTCGGCAGCATGTAGCTCGGCAGCACGCCGGCGAGCTTGCCGTGCAGCGCGTCGACGTCGAGCTGGACGCCATCGCGCGGCACGACGTAGGCAATCAGCCGCGGCTCGCGGCCGTCTCGGCGCACGATCACGGTCTGCGCGGCGAGCGGCGTAGCGGCGGCGAGCTGGGCCTCGATCTCGCCGAGCTCGACGCGGAAGCCGCGCAGCTTGATCTGGTTGTCGATGCGGCCGTGGAACTCAAGGTCGCCGCTAGCGCTCCACGCTGCCAGATCGCCGGTGCGGTACAGCCGCTCGCCGGGCGCGAACGGATCGTCGACGAAGCGCGCGGCGGTCAGTGCGGGCTGCTGCCAATAGCCGCGCGCCAGTCCGGGGCCGCCGAGGTAGAGCTCGCCGCGCACGCCGACCGGCACCAGGTTGCGCGCGCGATCGAGCACGCGCACGGTGGTGCCGCTGATCGGGCGGCCGATCGGCAGCGTGGTCGCCTCGGCGGCCAGCGCCTCGACCACGTAGCTGGTCGCGAACGTGGTGTCCTCGGTCGGACCGTAGCCGTTGACGATCCGGCAGCGCGGGTTGATCTCGAGCACGCGGCGGACCGCGCGCGGATCGAGCACCTCGCCACCGACGACGAGCGTGGCGACGTGCTCGAAAGCACGCGGCGCGACCTCGGCGAGCTGGTGGAACAGCGCGGTGGCGAGGACCAGAATCGTCACGCCGCCGCGCGCGAGCTCGTTGGCGAGCGCGTCGGGTGCGAGCAGCACGTCGGGCGGCACGCCATGCAGGGTCGCGCCGTTGAGCAGGGCGCCCCAGATCTCGAACGTCGCGACGTCGAACGATGTGTTGGTGCAGAAGCTGACCACGTCGTCGGCCGCGAAGCGCTGGCAGCTCGAGTTGACGACCAGGCGCGCGATCGAGCGCTGCTCGATGCACACGCCCTTGGGTCGCCCCGTCGAGCCCGAGGTGTACATGATGTAGGCGAGGTCGTGGCCGGTGGAGAGTGCCGGTAGCGCGCCGGTCGGCAAGCTCGCCAGCGCGGCCTCGATATCGTCGAGCCAGATCGGCGCGCCGGTCATGCCGCGAAGATCGGGCGCGCCGGCGTCGCGGCGCAGGATCACGACCCGCACGCCGGCGTCGGCCGCCATGTAGGCCAGGCGATCAACGGGGTAGCTGGGATCGAGCGGCACGTAGCACGCGCCGGCCTTGAGCGCGGCGAGGATGCTGACCACGAAGTCGAGCGAGCGGCCGAGGCAGACGCCGACGCGATCACCGGATACGACGCCGCGCGCGATCAGGTAGCGCGCGAGCCGATCGCTGCGCGCGTCGAGCGCGGCGTACGACATCCGGACGTCGCCGAACACGACCGCGGTGGCGTCGGGGGCACGCGCGACCTGGGCCGCGAACTGGGTCGCCAGCGCGGCGTCGGGAAAGTCGCCGGGGGCGTCGCCGAGTGCGAGCAGGCGATCGCGCTCGTCCGCGGCAACCAGCGACGGCGCGGCGGGCGGCTGATCGGGCGCGGCGAGCAGCGCGGCGAGCAGGGTGTCGAAGCCGTCTGCCATGCGCTCGATCGTCGTGGCGTCGAACAGATCGCGGTTGTACTCCCACGTCGTCGCCAGCGTGTCGCCGGTGGTGACGAACAGCGACAGATCGCACCGCGCCATGCCGGGGTGCAGATTGAGTGTGCGCGCGGTGAGCCCGGGAATCGCGAGCGGATCGCCAATGGTGGGACGGACCGTGAACATGACCTGGTAGATCGGCGTGTGGCTCGGCGTGCGTTCTGGGGCGAGCGCGGCGACCAGTTGATCGAACGCGAGATCCTGATGCGCGAACGCGGCGAGGCAGGTCTCGCGCACGCGGTGCACGAGGTCGCGGAAGCTGGGCGCGTCGGCGTCGACGCGGATCGCGAGTGTGTTGACGAACATGCCGATCATGCCTTCGAGCACGGGATCGTCGCGGCCGGCGATCGGCGTGCCGATCACGACGTCAGGTTGGCCGGCGTAGCGCGCCAGCAGCGCGGCGAACGCGGCGAGCAGGGTCATGAACTCGGTGGCGCCTTCGCGCTGGGCGAGCGCGTGCACGCCGGCGAGCAGCGCGGGCGCATGGCTGCGGGTGATCGCGGCGCCGCGCGTGGTCTGCACGGCGGGCCGCGGGCGATCGGTCGGTAGCTCGAGCAGCGCCGGCGCGCCGGCGAGCTGCGCGGTCCAGTATGCGAGCTGCGCGGCGTCGGGCGCGGCAGCGCGCTGCCAGGCCGCAAAGTCGGCGTACTGCACGGCGAGGGCGGGCAGCGCGTGGTGCTGGTAGGCGGCGCCAAGCTCGCGGGCGAAGATCGCGAGCGACCAGCCGTCGAACACCAGATGGTGCGCGGTCACGATCAGCACGTGATCGTCGTCGGCGACGCGCAGCAGGCGCGCGCGTACCGGCGGCCCGGCGGCGAGATCGAACGGCCGGCGGGCCTCGGCGATCGCGGCGAGATCGGGGGCGTCGGTAGGTTCGGCGACCAGTGCGATCGGCGGCGCGCTGGCGTCGGCGATCTGGCGCGGCTGGCCAGCGACGTCGACGAACCGCGTGCGCAGCGCGGCGTGGCGCGCGATCACGCGATCGATCGCGGTGGCGAGCGCGGGCACGTCGAGCACGCCGCGCAGGCTCACGAACCACGGCACGTTGTACGTGAAGCCGTCAGGCTCGAGCTGGGCCAGGAAGTACAGGCGCTGCTGCGCGAGCGACAGCGGCTGCGGCTGGCCGGCGTCGACCGGTGTGATCGCGCGCTGTGCCTTCGATACGGCGGCGCCCTCGATGCGGCGCGCCAGCTCGGCGATCGTCGGCGCCTCGAACAGCGCGCGGACGGGCAGCTCGATCGCGAGCGCCGCGCGCAGCCGCGATACGACCTGGGTGGCGAGCAGGGAGTGGCCGCCGGCCTCGAAAAAGCTCTCGTTCACGCTGATCCGCTCGACGCCAAGCACGGCCTCCCACGCCGCGGCGACCTGCGCCTCAAGCGCGGTGCTTGGCGCGACGTATTCGCTGTGATCCTCGTCGGGCTCGGGCAGCGCCTTGCGATCGATCTTGCCGTTCGGCGACAGCGGGATCACGGGCACGACCACGATCGCCGCCGGGATCATGTAGTCGGGCAGGCGGGCGCGCAGGTGATCTTTGATCGCCGCGGTCGTCGGCGCCGCGTCGCTGCACGTCACGTAACCGACGAGGCGCGGCCCGCTGCCGTCGTGGCGGACGATCACCGCTGCCTCGCGGATCGCGGGGTGGCTGCCGAGCGCAGCCTCGATCTCGCCCAGCTCGATGCGGTAACCGCGCAGCTTGACCTGATCGTCGGCTCGGCCGAGGAACACGAGCTCGCCGGTCGCGAGGTACTTCGCGCGATCGCCGGTCTTGTACATGCGCTCGCCGGCACCGGCGAACGGATCGTCGACGAAGCGCTCGGCAGTGAGTTCGTCGCGGCCGAGGTAGCCGAGCGCGACGCCGGCGCCGGCGATCCACGCCTCGCCGGGCACGCCGATCGGCACTGGCTGACGATCGGCGTCGAGGATGTAGATCCGCACGTTGGCGATCGGCCGGCCGATCGACGGCAGGGTGTCCCACGCCGATGGTGGGCCGGTTAGCGGGAGCTCGCTCGCAAGGTGGGTCTCGGTCGGCCCGTATTGGTTGTACAGCCGGCACGCCGGGAGCTGGGTGAACAGCGCAGCGATCGCCGGCGTGATCCGGAGCTGCTCGCCGGCGGTGATCACCTCGCGCAGCGCGAGGCCCGCCGCGGATCGGCCGTGCGCGGCCTCGGCAAGCTGATGCAAGGCGACGAACGGCAGGAACAGCCGCTCGACGCGCGCGGCGGCGAGTCGGCGGAGCAAGGCATCGGGATCGCGGCGCTCGTCCTCACTCGCGAGCACGAGGCAGCCGCCGTTGGCCCAGGTCGCGAACAGCTCCTGAAACGACACGTCGAAGCTCGGCGACGCGAACTGCAAGGTGCGCATCGGCTCGGACGAGCGCGCAGCCTGCCACATGATCAAGTTGACCACCGCGCGGTGCGGCATCGCCACGCCCTTGGGCTTGCCGGTCGATCCGGACGTATAGATTACGTACGCGAGATCGTCGGCGCTCGCCGTCCGGCGCTCGGACACGCGATCGACCGGCGGCGGAGCCTCGACGAGCAGGATCTCGGCGGCGCTCGCCGGCAAGCTGGCTGCGACGGCCGATTCGCTGATCAAGACCCGCGCCGCGCAATCGCGGAGCATGAACGCAAGCCGATCGGCGGGGTAGGCCGGATCGAGCGGCACGTACGCCGCGCCGGTCTTGAGCACGGCGAGCACCATTGTCGGGAACGCCACGCCGCGCGACAGCGCGAGCGCGACCCGCGTGCCGGGCCCGCAGCCGCGCGCGCACAGGATCGCAGCCCAGCGCTCGGCGCGCTGATCGAGCTCGCGGTACGTGACCGGTTCGTCGCCGGCGAGCACCGCGATCGCGTCCGGCGTGCGCCGGGCCTGCGCATCGAACAGCTCGGCCACGTGCGTGACCCGCGGCGGCGGCGTGTGCGTGCGGTTCCACGCGTAGACCACGCGATCGCGCTCGGCGGCGTCGAGCAACGGCAGTGCAGCGACCCGATCGTCGGGCCGCGTGATCGCGCCCTCGAGCAGGACGCGGTAGTGATCGATCATGCGCTCGACGGTCGGTGCGTCGAACAGGTCGGTGTTGTACTCCACCCAGCCGGCGAGTTCGCCGTCCTGCAGCTCCCACGACACCGTGAGATCGAACGTCGCGGTGCCGGCGTCGAGCAGGGTCGGCACGAGCGTCGACTCGCCGAACTCGACGTGCGGAAACGGTGTTTGCAAGCCGAACATGACCTCGAAGATCGGCGTGCGGCTGAGGTCGCGGGTCGGCTTGATCGCGTCGACGAGCTGCTCGAACGGCAGGTCCTGGTGCGCGTATGCCTCGAGGCACACCGCGCGCACGCGCTGGACCAGTTCGCGAAAGTTGCGCTCGCCGTCGACGCCGACGCGGAGCACGAGGGTGTTGGCGAAGAAGCCGATCAGGTCCTCGAGTTCCTGGCGGTTGCGGCCGGCAATCGGCGTGCCGGTGACGACATCGGACTGCCCGGTGTAGCGCCAGAGCAGGACGTCGAAGGCGGCGAGCATGGTCATGTACAAGGTCACGCGCTCGCGACGACTGAAGTCGATGAGCGAGGTGACCAGGCCGCGCGGCAGGCGCGGAAACAGCCGGGCGCCGCGCCCCGAACGGGTGGCGGGCCGCGGGCGATCCGACGGCAGATCGAGGCCGTCAGGGATGCCGGCGAGCTGCGCGCGCCAGTACGCGAGCTGCGGCGCGAGCGCGTCGGCGGTCATCCAGCCGCGCTGCCACACCGCGAAGTCCGGATACGCCACCGCGAGCGCGGGCAGGCCAGCGGCCGTGCCACGGTAGAACGCCGCCGCTTCGTTGATGAGGATGCCGACCGACCATTGATCGCACACGCTGTGGTGCGCGACGACGATCAAGGCGTGATCGCCGCCGTCGATCGCGAGCAGGTGCACGCGGACGAGCGGCCCGGTCGCGAGATCGAACGCGCGCTGCGCCACGCTCCGCGCCACCGCCGCCACGTCCGCCTCGCGAACCTCGTCGATGGGCATCGCGAGCACGAAGTCGTCATCGACGACCTGCCGTGCCTCGCCGAGCACGTCGGTGAAGTGTGTGCGCAGGGCAGCGTGGCGGTTCACCACCGCCTGCAGCGCGTTGCGCAGCGCCGCACGGTCGAGGCGACCGTGCAGGCGAAACATCACGCTCACGTTGTACGCCGCGCTCCCCGGCTCGAGCTGCTCGATGAACCACAGCCGCTGTTGCATGAACGACAGCGGGACCACCGTGTCCGGCGTGCGGACGGCGAGGGCCGGTGGCACGAAGCGCGGGGTGCGGGCGAGGCTCACGCCTGGGCGTGCTCCGGCGCGTGATCGCGGCTATCGAACGCCGCGTCGAGCGTGTCGAAGAACGCGATCCACAGCGACCACATCTCGCGCGCGGCCTCGTGGATCTTGTGGATCTCGATCTCTGAGAGCTCGGACGTGATCGCCTCCTGCGCGCTCTCGATGTGGCCGGGCTCCTGCTGTGCGTGGATCGTCACCCACGGCAGCTGCTTCGCGCCGGTCACCCGGCGGACCGACACGCCGATGCCCGACACCATCGCAAGGTCGGCGACCTCGGTACCGTACAGAAAACCCAGGCCGGTCCAGCAGTCGGTCGCGGCCTCGCCGTAGCGCTGGACCAGGCGCTCGGTCGCGGGCAGCGGCGCGGCGGCGTTGACCGCCTCGGCCGGAAAGCCGACCGCGGTCATCGTGTCGACGTACACCCGCTCGTGGGCGCGGTCAGGCTTGCCCTCACCAAGCTCCTCCCACAGGATCTTGGAGACGGCGGTCTTCATCTCGATGTCGCGCAGGTTCGAGACCAGGCGCGACAGGAAGGTCGGGAAGAAGTGGAGTGGGTGCCACCACTGACCGAGGAAGCGCGCGACCTGATCACGGTCGAGATCGGGGCTGTGCTTCACGCGCGCGAAGAACCGATGGTTGATGAGCTCGGCGCGACGATTGTCTTTCATCAGCGCCTGTCGAATCGTTGGGATCATTGCTGCCTCTCCTTATCGAAAGCGTGAAATGAAACGGGTAATCAGGGCTTGTCCGCGACGACCACGCCCCATGCGAACTCACCTTGATCGATCGCGACTTCGATCTCCTTGCACGACGCTGCAAAGCCGAGCATCCAGTCGCGCGCGTCCGGGTTGGCGGTCTCGGCGGCGCGCGCGGTCGCCACCTTGCCGAGCACCTGGTACGTGCGCGCAAGGTGCGGCGACAGCTCGCGCGCGAGCTTGACCCGGAAGCCGACCTGCTCGAGCGCTTGCTGATAGCCGACCAGCGAGTAGCCCGAGGTCCAGCGCACGCGGTCGTACACATGCTTGCGCGCGCGCGGGCTGATCTCGAGCGTGGGCTGCAGGAAGTCGGAGATCGCGAGCCGACCGCCGGGCGCGAGCACGCGGAACATTTCGGCGTGGCTGCGTGGTTTGTCGGGGATCAAAAACAACGCGTCCTGGCTCACCACGTGGGTGAACTGGCCATCGTCGTACGGCAGCTGGGTCGCGCTGCCGTGGCGAAAGCTCACGCGCTGGGCGACCGCCGGCGGCAGCTCACCGCGCTTTTGCGCAGCGAACTTGACCCGCTCGAGGCTGAGGTCGAGGCCCTCGCACTGGCACGCGAACCGGCGGGCGAGCGCGAACACGAAGTTGCCGCAGCCGCAGCCGACGTCGAGCACGCGCGACGACGCCGTGATCTGGGCGTCGTCGCCGAGCAGGCGCGATGTGGCGTCGGCGGCGGCTTGGTAATCGGTCGTGTTGCCGTCGGCGAAATAGCCAGTGTGCAGGACGCCTTCGCTGTCCCAGAAACTCAAGTAGTTCTGCGTACTGGCGTCGAAGAACTGCTCGACGTCGCGCTCGGTGAAGGTGGGGGTGGGGGTGGCGATGGCGGTGTTCATGCGTGCCTCACGATGAGGGAGAGGATCAGGTGACCGCGGTCGGATCGACGGCCGCGAGGTGGTCGGGCAAGCCGCCGGCCGCGCACGCGCCACCGTCGACGAGCTGCACCGTGCCGGTGATGAAGCCGGCGCGATCGCTGGCGAGGAAGGCGGCGAGTGCGGCGAATTCGGCGGGATCGCCGATCCGGCCGAGCGGGATGTGGCTGGCCTGCGCACGCACGCTGGCCTCGTGATCGCCCGCGTAGCGCGGCGCGAGCTGGGCGGCGAGCCGCTCGACTGGCCCGGTGCGCAGATACGCCGGCGCGAGCACGTTCACCGTCACGCCCGATGCGCCGAGCTCGGCGACCAGGCCTTGCGCGAATCGCACCAGCCCCGCGCGCGCCACGCCGGAGAGTGTGTAGTCCGTGACCGTGCGCACCACGGTCTCTGACGCGATGATCAGCAATCGCCCCCAGCCGCGCGCGCGAAGGTGCGGCAGTGCAGCCAGCGCGAGCTGGATCGCCGGGAACAAGGACGTCTGCGCCGCGTCGCGGTAGGCGTCGATCGCGAAGCGCAGCGGCGGCCCCGACGGCGGCCCGCCATTGTTGGTCACCACGATGTCGAGCCGCCCCAGCTCTGCGGCCACGCCATCCACCCACGCGCGAATCGCGTTGTCGTCACGCACATCGACCCGCGCGCCCAGTACGCGGCCTTTGCCCAGCGCGCGCAAGTTGCGCTCCGCCGCAGCGAGCCGGTCGGCGTTGCGCCCGCAGATCGCCACATGCGCGCCTTCGCGCACCAGCTCGTGCGCGATCGCATAGCCGAGCCCCGCCGAGCCGCCGGCGATCAGCGCGACTCTATCTTGCAGACCGAGGTCCACGCTCGCTCCGGGGCAGGGGTTGAGGATGAGAGTGGGTGTGGTTGGAATCGGAGCGGTCACCGAAGTCCGCGTAGTCGCGGGAATGGGAATCCGCGTTGGCGTGCGTGTGTGCGGCGTCAGCAGGTGCGTGCGCGGTTCGGCCGGTGAGCGGGTATCCGTACTTCCACATGAGTGGCCATGCCAGTGCGATCGTGGTCAGCCGATCGCGCGTGGGTAGCTCATCGCGCCATTTGCTGTCATCGGGCCGGATCACCGTCGGGCCGGAACGGAAGCGATCAGGATTGCCGGTCACCGTATGGTTCGGTCGCAACTCGGCGACCCGCCCGCGCAACGGCAGCGTGCCCGGATCGCCGCCAACCAGCTCGACGAGCGTGCGCAGCACGGGAGCCGGCTCACGGATGAAATCTTCGTAGCGCACGAACAGCGAGCGCTCCGGGTAACGTGCGACGAGCGCGCGCGACGCGAGGTTGAACGTGAGCCAGTACGCCGTGCTGCGAAATGCCGACAGCGTGTAGGCGTAGTCCTTTTGCCGCATCCACGAGTGCGCGGTCGCACGCGGATCGCGCACGAGGTGCACGTAGTACGCCTCGATGCCCTCGACATGCTCGAGCAGCGCCGCCTCGCCGGGGATCTTCGTGCTATCGACGATCACCTGGCAGCCGGTTGCCTCGACGATCGCGCGGTACGTGCGCGCCATCGCCTCGGCGTGCTGCCGACGGTCTTCCGAAGCGATGCCATCGCGCAAGGCGCGCCAGGTGTGCCGAGTGCGAATGCTCCGTGCCTGCCGCGCGCACACCTCGCGCGCATGGGCCTCGCGCGCGTGAACCGCTGGCTGCTCGCGCTCGAGCACGCGCGACCAGATCGGGCACGCTACAAGGTCGAGGCCACAGCCGCACTTCGTGTTCGAGCCCTTGCCGTACGCGTTCTTCCACAGGAAGTGGAGCTCGCCGACGTGGAAGAAGCCTTCGACCTCGTTGAGCAAATTGCCAATGATCGTGCTGCCGCTGCGGCACCAACCATTGATCGATAAGACCTTGATCGTCATGGTCAGGTGAGGGCGGCGATAGAGAAGTGGGTGGGCAGGTGGATGGCGAGCGCAGTCTTGATCTCGCCGCGCACGGCGAGGCCGTCGCGCGCGAACGTGCCCTCGGGCGGGCGATCGAACGCGATTGTCGAACGTTGGCTGTCGAAGATCGTCGCGCCGGCGTAGAAGTCGCCGACGATCGCCTGGCCGGCGTTGATCATCCGCGTGCGCACGATGCGGATGCCTAGATTGGTGAGCCCGCTGAGCACGTCCTGGCGCGGGAACAGGTACTGAAAATAATCGGCGGGGTTCATCACGATGCCGTCGGCCGAGCCGCCCATCTGCTCGACGTGCTCGCATGCGGCGAGCAGCGAGGTGACCGGGTCGGCGAGCGCGGGCAGGCGGCGGAGGTTGGGCATCTCGAGCAGGCCGAGCATGTGATCGCCGCCCTTGCCGAGCGCGAGCGACTGGTTCTCCGCAGTGCCAAGGCGGACGAGCAGGCGAAAGTCGATGAAGGTGGCGAGCGCGGCCGGATCGGCGAGCAGGGCCTCGGGAATCTGCACCCACGCGCGGGTCGGTCGGAGCGGCACCTTGCCGCACTGGAAGTCGAAGCCTGCCTCGACGCGGAGCGCTTCGTCGCGCACGCGTTTGGCGGCCTCGGTGGGGTGAGTCTCGAAGAAGTACGTGGCCTCGGGACCTTCGGCTTTCACGGTCTTGAACAGCGCGCGCATCGCGATCCGCGGCCGGCGCTTGAAGCCAGGGAAGCTGTCGGTGATCGTAATCGGGAAGTCGACACGCGCCGACGTGCCGGCCTGGGCGTATGCCGCGGCGAACGCCTGGCCCGGGGTGAGGTCGGCGGCCTCGGCGGACCGCGGGATGGCGGGCGCGGCAAGCAATGAAGAAGAGTGGGGTGAATGCATGGTGGCCTCGGGCGCGTGGGTTACTTGGCTACGGCGGTCTCGACGACGTCGGCCGATCGCGGTGCGAGGTCGGCGTGCGAGGACGCGCGGCGTTGCATGACCTTGCGGATCGCCCGGATCAGATCGTCGCAGTCGGCGCGGGTCAGGGTTGGCGACATCGGGATGTCGACCGCGTGCGACAGGTGCTGCGTGGTCGCCGGCAACAGGGCGCGGATCTCGGCCGGGCTCTTGCCGCGGAACAGGAACCGCCAGTTCCAGAAACAGCGCACGTTGGGATCGTTGGCCGACCCGAGGGCGCGCGCATCCACGCCTTCGCTGCGCAGCGCGGCGGCGACCTGCACCACGTGATCATTGCTGTCGTGCGGGAAGCGCAAGATCAGCGAGTCGCCCAGGTAGCCGCCCGGAATGACCGGCTGGCGCACACTGATGTGCTCGAGGTCCTCGATCTGATCAACGACATAGTCGTAATTGCTGCGCAAGATCTCCAGTCGGCGCGGCAAGCGCGCCATTTCCGCGTGAGCGAGCGCGGCGCGGATCTCGTCCATGCGGAAGCTGAAGAGTGGGTAGTCGAGATCGCAAATCTCGGGCGGCGGACCCGCGAAGTGACGCTTGAAACGCCCTTCATAGGCACCGGAGAGCACCACCGCCTTGGCGAACTGCGTGGCATCGCGGCACACGAGAAAGCCACCTTCGCCGGTATTCAATGACTTATCCGATTGTGTGCTGAATGCCCCGGCGTCACCGAACGTGCCGGTGTGCTTGCCGCCGGCGACGAGGCCGAGCGAGGGCACCGCGTCCTCGACGACCGGGATCTTCCATTTGTTGGCGACGGCGAGGATTGCGGGCATGTCGCTCGCGAAGCCGCGCATGTGGACGACCACGATCGCGCGCACCGCCGGCGACATCTTGCGCTCGAGATCGGCGACGTCGAGGTGCAGGTTGTGATCGCACTCAATCAGGAGCGGCCGGCCGCCGGCGAGCACGATCGCGCTCGGCGTCGCCGCGAACGTGAAGCCCGGGCACGCGACGAGCGCCCCCGGCTCGAGCTCGAGTGACATCAGGCCCAGGGCGATTGCCGCCGTGCCGCTCGACACCGCGAGCGCGTGCGGCACGCCGAGGTAGCGGCGGAGCGCGGCCTCAAAGCGGCCGGTCTCGGTATCGTCGTACGCCCGATAGTCGTATCGGAAATACAGCCGATTCGCCAACGCCTGGCGCGGCGCATTCAGGTCCTCATCGTCGACGAAGACATTGCCCTTGTCGTAGGTTGGCCAAGGGAACGTTCGAACCGCCTGATCCATATGCTCTCCTGCAAGGGCAGCGCAACCGGACAAACGGTCGCCCTCGACCTTCTGCTCGACCTTCTGGTTAAGGTCGACAATAGCCGAAGCGAAAGTGAAGTGAAGGTGAAGTCAAAAAAGCATGACTAAAGTAATATAAGGAGAATGGATAAAGTAATTAAAAGAGTACGACTAAAGTAATCAAGAGAGCTGTCCACTCCCCATAATTCAGTGCCAACTAAATCAGAAATCGCCGGTTCGTTTTAAGTCGAAACTCGGCAGGCGACAGGCCATCGAGGCTGTCGTGCGGAACTTCCTGGTTGTAGTCGGCGAGCCATTGCTCGGTGTGTTCGTTGTCGGAGGCTACAAAAGCGAGCCGAAGAGATAACTTTAGTAATTTCCGTTTCCATCCCAAAGCGGGGCAGGGCGATTAGCCCGTGTTATCAGGAATAGCTGGTAGGTACGCCGAACGGTTTTTTTTCGCGATTTCTTCTGCTTCCGAACGCCACATCCGCATCGAGGCCAGCAGGCCGGTTGGGTTAGTCGAAGTTTCACGCCAATTCCACATGGTTGCGTGGTAGTTTCAGCAAGTTACTTGGGGAATTCGGGAACTCGTTTGAATCGGCCAGGCATGGCCAAATTCGCGGTGCCACATCATGGTCGTCGGGTTTTCGGCGTCCTTTTGGTATTTCCATTGGTTGGCTAGCTTTCGCTGCAAGCTGCTGCGTTTTTCGTGCTTTTTGTCGGCGATCGGGCATTTGCTCGATCGGCGGTGGAGCGCGCATCCATTTTGTTGTCTGCACGCCCATGGCTTTTCTTCAATCGCATGGGGAAGCGCCTTTGGCGGGTGCGCGCCGGATAAAGGCCATCAGCTGTAATCACTTCGACAAGGAGGAAATTCCTATGCGCTTTAAATTTCAAGAATTAGGTTATTTGCTTGTGTGCGGTGCGTTGTCGTTGACCACCATGTCCTATACGGGCGCTGCGTTTGCGGCTCCGGTCACTGGCACGGCAAAGGTCAAACTGACCCACGTGTTCGCGACACTGCAGACCGGGCAGCCCGACACGAAGCCGGAAGATATTGCCGCTTGCCGTAAGCAGGTGTCGTCACCGAATTCACGGTATTTGGGTATAACCGTCAACACGCGCTATTCGGTCGATGCGCAAACGATGATCATGAGCGCATCGTCGATGCTGCCGTCTCCCCAGGCGACCAAGCCGGTAGTGCTCACGATCAAGCTGTCGCCGCTGGGTATTGCAGGGCAGTACGCATTCGGCGCATTCCGTCCTTCCGCGCTACCCAACAATTACGTGTTGTTCTCGATCGGCACCGACTTCAAGGCGGCGAAATCCTCGATTCTGGTCCTTAACGAGGGCAAGGATTACAACTGCCTGGTCAGCAGTGATGCATCGCCGTTCAACGGCGGCTTGAGCGAAAAGCTCGGGGCCGATCAAAAATAAGGAACAGACCGTACATGCGTTTCAATGGCGGTGATTACTGGCGCGCCATGCTTTGCATGGCTCGCCACGTTCCTTTGCGGCTTCGTAATCGGCCCCCCATCGGGAGGCGAGCCCGAAGTATCCCGTCAGAATGTCCGTGGATTTCTTCGTCGCTTTGAAGGTATGTGATGGCGACGTGAATTATCGAAAAACAAAGAAGTTCGTGAGGGCGGCTTTCACGTTTCTTGCACACTATCCATCGCATATTTAAAAGAGGGCGTGGACCAGAGTGGATTTCTGGCGGCGTGGCCATTGACATGCTGATCACATATAAAATAGCGTCAATGAACTGCAGATGGGGGGCTAATGTCGAAACGTGACTGGCGTGTAATAGCGTAGAAGCAAAGTGTTCAATGCAATAAGGTTGATTTGCTCGACACGCGCTTGTCATACGTGAGGCATATGTTTGGCTCGTTAGAAGGGGCTTTGCCATTCTGTGGTCAAGAGTTTGGGATAAATGGATTTTTGCTGCATATCCAGCGGCAATAGGTAATGGAAGCTTTTGGCGTCGTTTTTGATCTAATGGACTTTGCTGCAGCAATACGGCTGTGGCGGAATAAGTTTTGCCGTTTACTCATGGTAAGAGGCAGCGATAATGGATTTGCATAAAGACCCATGGTTTCAGGTGAAAACACCCAATCCCATGGCGAGCGCAAGGCTTTTTTGCTTTCCTTATGCGGGTGGCAGCGCCAACATCTATCTTGATTGGTCGGACTATTTGCCACGAGACATAGAGGTAGTTGCCTTGCAATACCCCGGCCGCGGCCCTCGCTTTGCCGAGCCACTCATTTCGAACTGCGGCGAGATGATTACCCAGATCATGTCGCACATAAAACCGCTGCTGGACAGGCCGTTTGCCTTTTTTGGCCACAGCAATGGGGGTTTGATAAGTTTTGAATTGGCCAGAGCCCTTCAAGAGGAGGGCGAGGATCGCCAATTCCATCATTTCATTTCGGGCAGATGGCCGATTCATTTGCCCCGAAGAAGCGTCGAGATGTCACATGAGCTTTCTGATGAAGAGTTCATGCACAAGCTTCGAAGATTGGGCGGTACGCCTAGGGAATTCCTCGAAAACAAGGAGTTGATGGAAGTCTTTCTTCCTATTTTAAGGGCTGATTTCTCACTTAATGAGACCTTCGTTTATAAGGAAGGTGGAAAGTTAAAAACGAATGCCACGATTTTTTATGGGCGTTCCGACGTGGGATTCTCCGAGGACGACCTGGACTGCTGGCCTGATTTGATCGATGGTGACATCGATCATATTGGTTATGACGGGGATCATTTCTTCATCCATAGTCATAAGAAGGAATTGCTCGCATTCCTCAATATGCGCTTGACTTCTCTACTTGGTCGTATGCATCAATCGAGATGTTATGCATGATCGTTTTTCCATAGCGATCGTGTAAATCCATCAGGGGTGTTTGGGGCTGACGTATCGCATTCATGCGAGGGTGTCGTGTGCCCGAGTGTTTCGCAAAGCGTTCTTTAAGCTGGATCAAAGCGTAACGGGGGATCTGGTGGTTATTTCGGAACTGTTGAAGAAGTCGGCGGACGCGGGCGTTTTTTTATCCTACGAAAATAATGAACTTCGCTTCAGTCTCGCCGTGGAATCTTTCCCGGAAGACATCAAGCGTGAAATCATCGCCCACAAGCCCGCCTTGATCGATTTCCTCAAGCAAAGAAAGCTTGTTGCAAGTGGTGGAATGCATCGACCTCCGCTTTCCATTGCCGATCGCAAAGGACCGCTGCATCTTTCCTTTGCGCAGCAGCGGCTGTGGTTCATCGATCAGCTGGGCGGCAGTGCGCACTACAACATGCCCGGTGCGTGGCGTATCCAGGGTATTTTCGATGAGCAGGTCGCCGAGCGTGCGCTAGAGCGGATCATCGAGCGGCATGAACCTCTGCGCACAGTATTCGCCGATGGCGGCCAAGGGCCGCAACAGCATATCCGGAACCATGTTGCATTCGCGCTGACACGCTTGGACCTGCAAGGTATGGCGCCGGAAGTGCAGAGCAAGGCCGTACAGGAGGCAATCGATGCCGAAGTGCTCGCACCGTTCGATCTGAGCACCGATCTG
>DATEJU010000120.1:0-10000 GCA_035277805.1 Paraburkholderia sp.
ACTTCCTTGTTGTAGTCGGGCGAGCCCAGGTCGAAGCTCGCCACGTCGACGTCGAGCTTCGCGCTCGACGCCGCGGCGTTGGCCGGGTCGAAACGCACGTCGGCGTTGAAGTGGTTGAAGCGCCCTTCCACCGGCACGTTCATCTGCTTGAACACGGCCGAGACGGAGCTCTTCGCGGCTTCGGCCGCAGCGTCCGCGTTCATGGCGAAGGAAGCGGTGAATGCCGCGCCGGCGGCAAGCGCCGCGCCGAGCGCGACGACGGAAACTTTGGAGGCAAGACGTTGGATCATGAGCAGTCGATTCGCTGTGATGGGTGAAAGGACGAGGAGAACAATGAGGACGACGAAGCTGGGCGCGCGCCGCATGAGCCGCACGCCGATACGTGCCCGCCGATACATGCCGATACGTGCCCCGATAGGTGCCGTTACGCGCCGGGCTCAGTCGCGCGGCGTACCCGGCTTACCGAAAGGCAGCATCCGCGCGAGGACGTTCTCGCGGTCGAGCAACTGATGCTTCACGACCGCGAGCACGTGCAGCACGACGATGGCGAGCAGCGTGTAATTGAGCAAAATGTGAACGAGCCGCAGCACGCCCTTGAGCACCTTGTCGGGGCCGATGATCGTGGGCAGCGGCCAGATGCCGAGGTACACGACCTGGATGCCCGCCGCGGAGCTGTAGAGATAGCCGGTCACGGGAATCGCGATCATCAGCAGATACAGCGCGAAATGGCCCGCGTGCGCGGCCGCGCGCTCCCAGCCGGCCATGGAGCCCGGCAGCGCGGGAGAAGCATGGGTCGCGCGCCACAGGATGCGCAGCAGCACGAGCGCGAGCACGGTTACGCCAATCCACTTGTGCCACGAGAAATAGCGCAGCTTGGTGGGCGTGATGCCGGGGATGTCGGTCATGATCCAGCCGAGCGCGAAACCCCAGACGATCAGCGCGGCGATCAGCCAGTGCAGCAGCATGGCGACGCCGCTGTAGCGGCCGGTGGACTTGACGGAACGATTCATCGACATGGACATCCTCAACAGGGAACGCGCACTTTAACCCGACGTCAGCTATTCAAACAATCGTCTAAAATGGATCGTTACCATCTATTTTTTCGATAGGTCGATCATGGACCGCTCGCCCAGTCTCGAACAGCTGCGTGCGCTGATTGCCGTGGCGGAAACCGGCAGCTTTTCAGCGGCGGCGCGCCAGCTCGATCGCGCGCAGTCCGTGGTGAGCTACACGATCGCCAACCTGGAGGCGCTGCTCGGCGTCGCCCTCTTCGAGCGCGGCAAGCGCAAGCCCGAGCTCACGGCCGCGGGGCGCGCGATTCTCGCCGATGCGCGCCGTCTCGATCTGCTCATGGGTCAGCTTAACGCCAAGGCGGCCGGCCTGCAGCGCGGGCTCGAAGGCGAGGTCTCGGTGGCCGTGGACGTGATGTTTCCCTCCCCGCGGCTCGTGGAGGCGCTCCAGGCGTTCGCGCTGGCCTTTCCGACCGTGGCGCTGAACCTGACCATGGAAGCGCTTGGCGGCGTGCTCAAGCTCGTGCTCGACGGCGACTGCGCCATCGGCATCAGCGGACCGAACCAGAACTGGCCGCATGTGATCGAGGCGCACAAGATCGGCACCGTCGAGCTCGTGCTGGTGGCGGCGCCGAGCCATCCGCTCGCGCAGGCCGCACAGCCCGTGCGTATCTCCGACGCGCGCGAGCACACCCAGCTCGTGCTGACCGACCGCAGCCGGCTCACCCTCGGCCAGACCTTCGGCGTGTACAGCAACCGCGCATGGAAGCTGGGCGACCTGGGCGCGAAGCATCGCCTGTTGCTCGCGGGGCTCGGCTGGGGGTCGATGCCGCGCCATCTCGTCGAAGCCGATCTCGACGCCGGACGCCTCGTGCGCATCACGCTCACCGACCGCGGCTCGGTGAGCTACAACATTTCGCTGATCCATCGCACGGACGCCGCCACCGGCCCCGCGTGCCAGTGGCTCAGCCACTACCTCGCGAGCGGCACGCCGCCCGAAACGGCGCTGGCCGACGCGTACTGAACCCGCTGCGGGCACACGCGGCACGCCTCACTGCCGGCTCGCCGTTGCGCGCCCACAGCCGCGCCCGGTTGCGTCGATACAACCCTTGCGACGCGGCCTGACAATGCTTCACAAACCCGCCTGAACCGCGCCACGCGGCGCGCTCGCGAGAGACGGGCGCCGCCATGCGCCCGGACCGGCGCGCAGCCCATTTTTCGAGAAGCGTCGTCGTGCCATGATCGCGCCGCGCTTGCGACCGACTCGCGGCCAACTCATGGCCAACTCATGGCCGCCAATTCACGAACTGCGCACGAACTGCGCACGATCCGCGCATCAATAGCATGGCGCGGGCGGCGTGCTCAATACGCGCCGCTTGCACGAAGTGTGTCGACTGCTTTTTTGTGCGTTACCCGATACGTCTCATGTACATCTTCATCTGCTACCTGCTTTCCAATCTCGCCCTCCTCGCCGCCGTGCATCTGGCATGCGGATTTATCCGCGCAATGCGCCCCGATCTGCGTGTGCGCGGCACCCGCGTGTTCATCGGCGTGATCGCGCTTGCGTTCGTGTTCGACGCCGCGCTCACGTTCCTCGTGTTCGCCGATGCGGGTGGCCCCTGGCGCGACCACAAGCCGGCCGAGACGTTCTTCGCGCGCTCGGCCGCCTACCTGCTCGCGGCCGTGCTGGCGATCGCCCTTGCGCGCTTCGGGAGCCGGCGCAGCGCACAGCGCGGGACGCCGCCCGGCGCGCTCGTGATCGAAACGTCGCCGTACACCAAGTCGACGCTGCCGATGTGAGCGCGCCGCTGGACACTCACCCCGCGCTCACGCTTTCTTCTTGCTCTTGCCGGGCGCAGCGGCCGTTGCAGCGGCGGGCGGCACGACCCCCGACCAGCCAGGCAGATAGCGCGCATCGGCGCCGTGTGCATGGGCAAGCGCGTCGGCAAGCGCCTTGTCGAAGTCCTTCTGCACGCTCGCCGGGCTCACCTTCTGGCGCAGATAGTCGGCCCAGAGAAATTCGCTGAAGGGCGTCGTGTCTTTTGCATAGCCGCCCGCCACGCGCAGTTCGCCCGCGAGGCTGCGATACGGGTCGTCGGCGAGACCGGAGAGCTGCCTGGGCAGCGCCGCGTAGTCGCAACGGTCCCCCCGCGCGTCGAACGGATGCACCCACTGGTTGTGCTCCATCATGCGCCAGAAGATCGTCGGATCGAGCCACGACAGATCCTTGATGACCGTGACCCGCGCGCTCGGCACGCCTTCGTGAAGCCAAGCGAGGCCGAGATGGTGATGATCGACCACGTAGTAACGTTGCTTCGGGCCGAGCACCGCCGGGAACCAGTGGTTGTCGATAGCCGCGGTGCGCCCTTTCTTGTCGAGCGACTTCCAGTGCGCACGCTTGATGTTGACCTCGCGAAACCCGACCGTGATCTGCGTCGGGCGCAGTTCCTCGAGATTCACGTTGATGAGATGCAGATCGGTGTTGCTCGACAGGATCATGGTGCCCTCCCTGGTGGTGTATTGATGATGTCTTGATCGTGGCAATGCCGCACGCGCAACGATACCGCCGAACGCTCATGCATTGCGCATGAAACGAGCATGGAGCGCGCCCACTCTGCGCGCACTGCCTGGTGTCGACCCCCAGCCCCCCGGGCACGTTCGATGCACGCTCGCGCCGCTTGTCCTATAAATGCACCTGCGAGCACGCGACGGTGCGCCACGCTTCCGCCAGCGCCCGTCCCGATCCCGCCAGCTTTGCCCCCGGTTGCACAGTCGTCCCGCGTGGTCGCATCACCCTGCTGTCCGTTGCAGTTAGCGCGTCTTATCCGGCTCAATCACCGTATCAAGCGAGGGCATCTTGGATCTCGAAACTGTTCGCTCATTCATCATGACCCGAGGCATCGACTTCGGGACCAAGGTTGTGGCGGCGATCGTCCTGTGGATCGTCGGGCGCTGGGTCATCAACCTGATCGCCGGCTTGCTGCGCAAGATGCTCTCGCGCAACCAGCGCGTCGATCCCACGCTCGCGCACTACCTGGGCTCCATCCTTTCCGGCGTCCTGAACCTGCTGCTGGTCCTCGCCATTCTCCAGGTGTTCGGCGTGCAGACCACCTCGTTCGCGGCGCTGCTCGCGGGCCTCGGTCTCGCCATCGGCACGGCCTGGGGCGGACTGCTCGCGCACTTCGCGGCAGGCGTCTTCATGCAGGTGCTGCGGCCGTTCAAGGTAGGCGACTTCGTGACGGCGGGCGGCGTGACAGGCACCGTGAAGGAGCTCGGCATCTTCGGCACGACCATCATCTCGCCGGACAACGTCGTGAACATCGTCGGCAACAACAAGATCTTTTCGGACACCATCTCGAACTTCAGCGCCACGCCGGTGCGCCGCGTCGAGCTGACCGCGAAGATCGCCAACGGCGTCGATCCCGTCGAGGCCATCAAGCGGCTGCGCACCGTGGTCGCGGCCATTCCGAACGTCGTTCAGGATCCGGCACCCGACGTCGAGGTGCTCTCGTTCACGCCCGAAGGACCGCTCCTGTGCGTGCGGCCCTACACGAGCAACGATCACTACTGGCAGGTGTACTTCGACACCAATCGCGCGATTGTCGAGACCTTCCGCGAAGCCGGCTATCCGACGCCGGAAACGCCTTCCATCATTCGCCGCGTGGTCTGAACGCGCCGCCCAAAAACAAACGGCATCGTCCTCGCGGGCGATGCCGTTTGTTTGTCGAGCCGCCGCACCGTCGCGCGTGAAGCCTCGAACGCGCGTGTCCCGGCCGTTCTCTGCCGCTATCAGTGGCCTTGGGTTGCGGTTGCCTTTAGTTGCGGTTGCCGTTCGGCCCGCGCACCGCGCTGCCGCGCGCGTTGCTCTTGCGCGTCATCTTCCAGAGTCCGCCGATGAGAATCGGCACGATCGCCGCGCCAATGCCCACGAGCACGATCACGTTGAGGTACTGGCGAATGAACGGGATATTGCCGAAGAAAAAGCCGAGCAGCACGAGCAGCAGCACCCAGAAAAGCGCGCCCGCGATATTGAAGAGCTGAAAGCGCTGCATGCTCATCTGCGAGACACCCGCGACGAACGGCGCGAAGGTGCGCACGACCGGAATGAAACGCGCGAGCACGATGGTCTTGCCGCCGTGGCGCTCGTAGAAGTCGTGCGTCTTTTGCAGCGCGGCGCGGTCGAGGAAGCGCTCGAGCACGGGGATGCGCGTATTGAACACCTTCGGGCCGATGGCGCGGCCGACCAGATAGTTGACCGTGTTGCCCGTCACCGCCGCGACGAGCAGCAGGACCAGCAGCAAGCCGAGGTTCATCTCGTGGGTGGCCGCGAACGCGCCGCCGATGAACAGCAGCGAATCGCCGGGCAGGAACGGCAGCACCACGAGCCCGGTTTCGCAGAACACGATCAGGAACAGGACCGCATAAACCCAGGCACCGTACTGGTGGATGAAGACTCCAAGAAACTTGTCGATGTGCAAGACAAGATTGGCGAACTGCAGCAGCGTATCCAAAAGTATCCCTTATTGGTCGTGGCACGCCCGCCCTGACGAGGCGCGCGAGGCCGATGTTGCGCGAGAAGCAAAATTGACCGCGCCATGATACCGAAAGTGCCCGCCGTCACGAAAAATTCCCTCGAAAATCGGCAAAAATCCGGCGAAAGCGCACCGAAAGCCCATCGAACGTCGGCAAAACCGGGGACGCAAGCGCGCCCCGGGGCTGTGCGCGCCGACTCGCTATAATTGCGCGCATGTCTTCGAATTCCGACCTCGCCGGCGCGGGCGCAACGCCCAACGACGCGCCCAGCGGCGCGCCCGACTCGGCCGCCAACGCCACCACTGCAACCGCTCCAGCCGCGGACCCTGCGCGCGCCGCGCAACCCGCGCGCGCGATCCAGGCGCTGCCCGATCAGCTGATCAGCCAGATCGCCGCGGGCGAAGTGGTCGAGCGCCCTGCCTCGGTCGTGAAGGAACTGCTCGAAAACGCGCTCGATGCGGGCGCGAGCACACTGCGCATCCTGCTCGACGAGGGCGGCGTGAAGCGCATCTCGATCGCCGACGACGGCTGCGGCATCCCCGAAGCCGAGCTGCCGCTCGCGCTGATGCGCCACGCGACCAGCAAGATCCGCTCGCTCGCCGAGCTCGAAAGCGTCGCCACGCTCGGGTTTCGCGGCGAAGCACTGGCGTCGATCGCCTCGGTGGCCGAGATGTCGATCACGAGCCGCCCCGCGAGCGCCGCGCACGCCGTGAAAATCGATGCGCACACGGGCGCGCTCTCGCCCGCCGCGGGCGGCCAGGGCACCACCATCGAAGTGCGCGAGCTGTACTTCAACACGCCCGCGCGCCGCAAGTTTCTGAAGAGCGAGCAGACCGAGCTCGGCCACTGCCTCGAGATGATCCGCCGCAGCGCGCTCGCGCGGCCCGACGTGGCGATCTCGGTGCTGCACAACGGCCGCGCCGTCGAGCACTGGAACGCGAGCGATCCGGCCACGCGGGTCTCGAAGATCCTCGGCGAGACCTTCGCCACCGCGCACCTGCCGCTCGACGAGCGCGCCGGGCCGCTCGCCGTCTACGGCTGCGCGGGCTTGCCCACGGCGAGCCGCAACCGCGCCGATCAGCAGTACTTCTTCGTGAACGGCCGCTTCGTGCGCGACAAGCTGCTCACGCACGCCGCGCGCGCCGCCTACGAGGACGTGCTGCACGGCGAGCGCTATCCGTCGTATGTGCTGTTCCTCGACCTGCCGCCCGAGGCCGTCGACGTGAACGTGCATCCGTCGAAGATCGAGGTGCGCTTTCGCGACTCGCGCTCGATTCACCAGTTCGTCTTCCATGCCGTGCAGCGCGCGCTCGCTCGCCATGCGGGCGCTTCGCCCGAAACCACCTCGGGCGGCCACGCCGCAATGATCGAGCCGCGGCCCGCGCCGGGCGGCGGGGTGCTGGGCGGGTCGGCGGGGCTGGCCTCGGGCACCTCGGGTACCAGCGGCGCTTCCGGTACGTCGCCCGCGGGCTTGGGCACGCCGGGCAAGTTCGGCACCGCCAGCGTCGCGAGCAGCTTCGGCGGCTCGGCAAGCCCCTTCTCCGGTGGCGCGGGAGGCCGTGCGTCGGGATTCGGATCGAGCGGATCCAGCGGTTCGAGTGGCTCGGGCGGTAGCGGCAATACCTGGCTGCGCCAGTCGCGCATGACGCAAGGCAGCCTGCCGGTCGCGCAGCCGCTCGCGCTTTACGACGCCCTCTTCGGCCGCAAGGACGTGGGCGCCGGAACCGCGCAAGGCGCGACCTTGCCGCAGACCGGGCAAGCCGAAGGTGCGGACGCACGCGAAGGCGAGTCCCTCGCTGCGCAAGCGCCCCAGCCCCCCTTCGACGCCCGCGACGATCATCCGCTCGGCTTCGCGCTCGGCCAGGTGCACGGCATCTACGTGCTCGCGCAGAATGCGCGCGGCCTCGTGATCGTCGACATGCACGCCGCCCACGAACGCATCCTCTACGAGCAGTTCAAGCAGGCGCTCGCCGAGCGCTCGCTCGCGGTCCAGCCGCTGCTGATCCCCATCTCGATGACGGCCGATCCCGTGGAAACCGGCACCGTCGAGGAAGAAAAGGCCACGCTCGAAGCGCTCGGCTTCGATCTGGCGGTGCTCTCGCCCACTTCGATCGCGATCCGCGCAGTGCCCGCGCTCCTGAAGGACGCCGATCTCCAGGCACTCGCGCGCGCCGTGCTCACCGACCTGCACGCTTATGGCGGCTCGCGCGTGCTGACCGAGCGCCAGCACGAGATGCTCGGCACCCTCGCCTGCCACCACGCGGTGCGCGCGAACCGGCGTCTCACGCTCGACGAGATGAACGCGCTCCTGCGCCAGATGGAAGCGACCGAACGCGCCGACCAGTGCAATCACGGCCGGCCCACGTGGTATCAGCTCACGCTCGCCGACCTCGACCGGCTCTTCATGCGCGGCCAGTGAAGCAGCCATGAAGCCAGACAGCGAAGCATTGCCCATCGCGTGCCTGCTCGGGCCCACGGCCTCGGGCAAGACAGCGGCCGCGCTCGCATATGCGGCCGGGCAAGCAAACGCGGCACACGCACGCGCGGTCGAGATCGTCAGCGTCGATTCGGCGCTCGTCTATCGCGACATGGATATCGGCACGGCCAAGCCGAGCGCCGCGGAGCGCGCGGCGGCCGCGCATCATCTGATCGACATCGTCGATCCCGCCGAGGCTTACTCCGCCGCCAACTTCCGCGCCGATGCCCTGCGCGTGACCGGCGAAATCCTCGCGCGCGGCAACGTGCCGTTGCTCGTGGGCGGCACGATGCTCTACTACAAGGCGCTCACCCAGGGCCTGAACGACCTGCCCGGCGCGGACCCCGCCGTGCGCGCGCAACTCGACGCCGAAGCCGCGCGCGACGGCTGGCCCGCGCTCCACGCACGTCTGGCGCAAGTCGATCCGCCCACGGCCGCGCGCCTCGCGCCAAACGACTCGCAGCGCATCCAGCGCGCACTCGAAATCTTCATGCTCTCCGGCCAGCCGATGTCGGCACTGCTCGCCGCGCCCCGGCCGAACGCCGCGCAAGAGGATGAAGCGGCGCGCTACCGTTTCGTGCCCATCGCGCTCGAGCCGTCGGATCGCGGCGTGCTGCACAAACGCATCGAGCAGCGCTTCGACGCCATGCTCGCCGCGGGCTTCCTCGACGAAGTGAAGGCGCTGCGCGCGCGCGGCGACCTCGATCCGAGCCTGCCGTCGATGCGCTGCGTGGGCTATCGCCAGGCCTGGGAATACCTCGACGGCGCCATCGGCTACGCCACGATGCGCGACAAGGGCGTGTTCGCCACGCGCCAGCTGTGCAAGCGCCAGCTCACGTGGCTGCGCGCGATGCCTGAGCGCATCGTCGTCGACTGCTGCGCGGCCGATGCCACCGCGCAGGCCGTTGCCGCCATCTCGGCGGTGGTGCGCGCACCGGGCTGAGCCGCCGGGCGCCGGCGTGACGGCCGGCGCGGTGCAAAGAGCCGGACGGTGGCGGCCGCTCGCGACCCCGCCGGCTATCCCGCGCGCCACCCAAAGGCGTTGCCCCTTTCCTTCTGTATGCCTCCGCGCCCTCGTTTGTGCGCCACAACATCGCCGTCGTACGTCCGCCCGGCGCGCCCATGCGCGCGCTCGCCCATGACGGAACCACTGCGGCGCGTCACCAAAAACCCGCCGCAGCCGTCTTGACTTTCGCACGACCGAATACGATCATTAGTTCATCAACAGAGCAATTGCTCTAAATCCAGATCAATCAAATCCAATGAGCAGCGCACAGACGCGCACACGAGGCGCGCGTGGCCGCCCTATCAGGTATCAGGAGACATAGATGGACAGCGAACGCAGCAACGCGAACGTGATCCTGCACATCGGCGCCGGGTCGTTTCACCGGGCGCATCAGGCGTGGTATCTGCACCGCGTGAATCTCGCGCGCAAACCGGACGAGCCGGCATGGTCGCTCAGCGTCGGCAACATCCGCTCCGACATGAACGCCGTCATGGACGCGCTCGCCGCGCAGCATGGCGCTTACACGCTCGAAACGGTCACGCCGCAGGGCGAGCGCGCCTACGAGACGATCCGTTCGATCACGCGCGTGCTGCCGTGGTCCGCCGATCTCGCGGCGCTGATCGAGGCGGGCGCCGATCCCGCCTGCAAGATCATCGCGTTCACGGTGACCGAGGGTGGCTATTACCTCGACGAGCACGATCGCCTCGACACGGCGAATGCCGATCTCGCCGCCGATCTCAAAGGCGCGCGCACCACGATCTACGGCGCGCTCGCTGCGATCCTCGAAGCGCGCATGGCGCGCGGCAACGATCCGGTCACGCTCCAGACCTGCGACAACCTGCGCAGCAACGGCAAGCGCTTTCACAAGGGCATGCGCGAATTCCTCGCGCTGCGCGGCGCGACGGCGCTGCGCGACTGGTTCGATGCCCACACCGCCTGCCCCGACTCGATGGTCGACCGCATCACGCCGCGCCC
>DATEJU010000121.1:0-11630 GCA_035277805.1 Paraburkholderia sp.
CTCGACGCGGTGATCGACTATCTGCCGGCGCCGGTCGACCTCAAGGCGATCAAGGGACACGTCCCGCACCACGACGAGACGTTCGAAGAGCGCACCGTGTCCGACGACGAGAAGTTCTCGGCGCTGGCGTTCAAGATCGCAACCGATCCGTTCGTCGGAAAACTCACGTACATCCGCGTGTACTCGGGCGTGCTGAGCGGCGGGTCGTACGTGTACAACTCGACCAAGGATCGCCGCGAGCGCGTGGGCCGGTTGCTCCAGATGCACGCGAACAAGCGCGACGAGATCGAAGAAGTACGCGCCGGCGACATCGCGGCGGTGATCGGTCTCAAGGACACGCGCACGGGCGACACGCTGTCCGACGAGAGCCACCCGGTGGTGCTCGAGGCCATGAAGTTCCCGGCGCCGGTGATCGACGTCGCGATCGAGCCCAAGACGAAGGCCGACCAGGACAAGTTAGGCATCGCGCTCCAGAAGCTCGCCGAAGAAGACCCCACCTTCCGCGTCCACTCCGACGCCGAGACGGGTCAGACGATCATCTCAGGGATGGGCGAGCTGCACTTGGAGATCATCGTCGACCGCATGCAGCGCGAGTTCAAGGTCGACGCGAACATCGGGCGCCCGCAGGTGGCCTATCGCGAGACGATCCGCCGGCGCGTCGAAAAGGTCGAGGGCAAGTTCATTCGGCAGACGGGCGGTCGCGGACAGTACGGACACGTCGTGATCAACATGGAGCCGACCACCGCGGGCACGGGCTTCGTGTTCGAGGACAAGATCGTGGGCGGCGTAATTCCGCGCGAGTACATCGGACCGGTGGAGCAGGGCATCAAGGAAGCCATGGAGAATGGCGTGATGGCCGGCTATCCGGTGGTCGACGTGAAGGTGGAATTGATCTACGGCTCGTACCACGACGTCGACTCGAGCGAAATGGCGTTCAAGATCGCGGGCTCGATGGCGTTCAAGGACGCAGCCAAGAAGGCGAGTCCGGTGCTGCTCGAGCCGATCATGAACGTCGAGGTCGTGTGCCCCGCGGACTACATGGGCGACATTTTAGGCGACCTGTCCGCCCGGCGCGGACGCATCGGTGGCATGACGCAGCGCGGCGAGGCGCAGGTGATCGGCGCGAGCGTGCCGCTGTCCGAGATGTTCGGCTACTCCACCACGCTGCGCTCGGCGTCGCAGGGGCGCGCGGTGTATTCGATGGAGTTCAGCCATTACGAGGAAGTCCCCAAGAGCAAAGCGGACGAGATCATCGCGAAGGTCAAAGCGTAGAGCAAAGGGAAGCGCGCGCTGGCGCGCGCGTGGGGAAATCGGGAATCGGCCGCGGTCAGGCGGCCGTGGGGAATGGGGCGGTGGACAGGTACCGTTTCGTTAGGCGACAACCACTTCGAGCGTAGAGAATAAGGCCATGGCCAAGGCAAAGTTTGAGCGGACGAAGCCGCACGTGAACGTGGGGACGATTGGGCACGTGGACCACGGGAAGACGACGTTGACGGCGGCGATCACGGCGATTCAGGCGAAGAAGGGGTTGGCGCAGTTCACGGCGTACGACCAGATCGACAAGGCGCCGGAGGAACGGGAGCGGGGGATCACGATCGCGACGGCCCACGTGGAGTACGAGAGTGCCAAGCGGCACTACGCGCACGTGGACTGCCCGGGGCACGCGGACTACGTGAAGAACATGATCACGGGGGCGGCGCAGATGGACGGCGCCATCCTGGTGGTGAGTGCGGCCGACGGCCCGATGCCGCAGACGCGGGAGCACATCTTGTTGGCCCGGCAGGTGAACGTGCCCTACATCATCGTGTTCATGAACAAGGTGGACATGGTGGATGATGCGGAGCTCCTGGACTTGGTCGAGCTCGAGGTGCGGGAGCTCCTGAGCCAGTACGAGTTTCCGGGCGATGAGATCCCGATCATCAAGGGCAGTGCCTTGAAGGCCTTGGAGAGCGGCGATCCCAATTCCGAGTGGGGCCAGAAGATCGGCGAGCTGATGGAGGCCTTGGACAGCTACATTCCGCAGCCCAAGCGGGAGATCGACAAGCCGTTCCTGATGCCGGTGGAAGACGTGTTCAGTATCACGGGCCGTGGGACGGTGGCGACGGGGCGCATCGAGCGCGGGGTGGTGAAGGTGGGCGATGAAGTGGCGCTGGTGGGCTTTGGGAGCGACAAGAAGACGGTGGTGACCGGGGTGGAGATGTTCCGGAAGCTCTTGGATGAGGGCCAGGCCGGCGACAACGTGGGGCTCTTGCTCCGCGGGATTGGGAAGGAGGAAGTGGAGCGCGGGATGGTGCTGGCCAAGGGGGGGAGCATCACGCCGCACACGCAGTACATGGCGGAGGTGTACGTCTTGACCAAGGAAGAGGGCGGGCGGCACACGCCGTTTTTCAACGGGTATCGGCCGCAGTTTTACTTCCGGACGACGGACGTGACGGGGTCGGTGCAGCTGCCCCAGGGGACGGAGATGGTGATGCCGGGGGACAACATCCAGATGGAGATCACGCTGATCACGCCGATCGCGATGGATGAGGGACTCCGGTTCGCCATTCGCGAGGGCGGCCGCACGGTGGGTGCCGGCGTCGTCACCAAGATCATCAAGTAACGCCTAACGGCAACGAGCAACAGGCAGGGGTTACATGCCGCGTGAAAAAATCATTCTCGCCTGCGGCGAGTGCAAAAATCGGAATTATTTCACCGCGAAGAACAAGCGCACGCACCCGGAACGCGTCGAGTGGAAGAAGTACTGCCCGCGGTGCAACACGCACACGGTGCACAAGGAAACCAAGTAGGACATGCCAGCAGCAGTCACGAAATTCGCGACGGAAATCCGCTCGGGCGTCGTCGGCTTCGGGGACTTCCTCGTCGCCGTCCGCGCGGAGATGCGGAAGATCACGTGGCCCGACCGTGTTCAACTTCGGAAGAACACGCTCGCGGTCATCATCTTCGTACTGCTCATTGCCGGATTCATCGCGCTGCTCGACGTCATCCTGCAGGGCGTGCTGGTGGCCGGCGTGCCGTCTCTCTTCAAGTGAGCAACGTCGGCATGGCTCCTCAGCATCGGTGGTACGCGATCCAGACCACGGCCGGACACGAAAACAAGGTCCGCTCGCTCATCCAGCGACGCATCGAACAGGATGCGCGACCCGCTGAAGAGCGCGCGATTCGCCAGGCGCTCGTCCCGACCCAGGAAGTCGTCGAGATCAAGAACGGCAAGAAGGTGACAGTCGAACGGAAGATCTATCCGGGATACGTGCTCGTGGAGATGGTGATGGACCAGGAAACCGCCCACACCATCAACAACATCCAGGGCGTGATCAAGTTCGTTGGGCAGGACCGTTTCCCGCAGCCGCTGCGCCCGGACGAAGTCAATCGCCTGTTAGGCATCGCGGACGAAACCGAACCGGAAGAGCCCAAGGAAGAGATTCCGTTCATGGTCGGACAGGCGGTCGAGATCACAGAAGGTCCGTTCAGCGACTTCAGCGGAACGGTGGAAGAAGTCTATGCCGACAAAGGAAAGGTCCGCGTCTCGGTGAGCCTGTTCGGCCGGCCCACGAGTGTGGAGTTGGATTACTTGCAGTTGAGAGGGTACTGACCGCTCCCCGTCGTCCACCACAGCGACGTTAAACACACCGTGGAAGAACCGCGCGACGCCCGCGCCGCGCCTTCGACAGCGGAGTATTGATGGCTAGAAAAGCGATTGGATTCGTCAAGCTGCAGATTCCGGCAGCCCAGGCGACGCCGGCCCCACCGGTCGGCACCGCGCTCGGGCCGCACGGCATCAACATCATGGCGTTCGTGAAGGAGTTCAACGCGAGGACGCAAGCAAACGCCGGCACCATTCTGCCGGTCGAGCTGACGATCTACTCGGACAAGTCCTTCACCTTCATCACCAAAACGCCGCCGGCCGCGATCCTCATCAAGAAGGAACTCGGCCTCGAATCCGGATCGGGTCAGCCGAACCGGAACAAAGTGGGGAAATTGACCAAGGCGCAGGTCCGCAAGATCGCCGAGATCAAGTTGCCCGATCTCAACTGCGATTCCATTGAGAGCGCGATGGCCATGGTGGCCGGAGCCGCGCGCTCGATGGGCGTCGAGGTGGGCGACTGATGCGACACCACGGAAAGAAGTTCACGGCCGCGGCCAAGCGGATGCAGAATGGCTTGGGCGGCGTGCCGGCGCGCCAGGCCATCGATCTCGTGAAGACGAACGCGTTCGCCAAGTTCGATGAAACCGTCGAGGTCGCCGTTCGGTTAGGCGTCGATCCGCGCCATGCCGATCAGGTAGTGCGCGGAACAGTCGTCCTGCCGGCCGGAACCGGCAAGTCCGTTCGCGTCGCCGTCATCGCCGTCGGCGAAAAAGCGCGCGAGGCGGAAGCAGCCGGAGCCGACGCCGTGGGTGTCGAGCTCGTGCAGAAAATCAAAGATGGATGGCTCGAGTTCGACGTGCTCATCGCGACGCCCGACCAGATGGGCCAGGTGGGGCAGCTCGGTCGCGTGCTCGGACCACGCGGACTCATGCCTAACCCAAAGGCCGGCACCGTGACGTTCGATCTCACGCGCGCGGTCAAGGAAGTAAAGGCCGGCAAGATCGAGTTCCGCGTCGACAAAGCAGGCAACGTGCACGCCGCGATCGGCAAGGTCTCGTTCACCGCCGACGCGCTGAACGAAAACTTCACCGCGTTCATGGACCAAATCGTTCGCTCCAAGCCGGCCGCGTCGAAAGGCGTCTACATCAAGAACCTCGCGATCTCGAGCACTATGGGGCCCGGCGTCACCATCGACACCACCCCGTACCGGTAACCGACGATGAACCGCGCGGAGAAAGACCAGCTCGTCAGCGAGCTGACGACAAAAATCAAAGGCGCCACGGTGCTGTACTACACGGACTTCACCGGGCTCAACGTCAAGAACATGACCGAGCTCCGCCGCCGCTTCCGTCGCGCCGGCGTCGAGTACGTCGTGATCAAGAACAGCCTGGCGCTCAGGGCCGTTAACGACAGCGGTCTCGCGGGCACGAAGCTCAAGGGCCCGACGGGCGTCGTCGTCGGCAAGGATCCGGTCGCCGCGGCGAAAGTCCTTACCGACTTCGCCAAGGAACACGAGCAGAAGCCCGAAGTGAAAGGCGGGCTGCTCGAGGGGAAGCCCATCGGCGGGGCGCAGGTCAAGCACCTCGCGTCGCTTCCGTCGAGGGAACAGATGCTCGCCGAATTCGCGGCAGGGTTGCAGTCGCCGCTCGCAGCGTTCGTCGGCGCGCTCAACGGGTTGCTCTACATGTGGGTTGGAGCGCTCGAGGCACTGAGGCAGCAAAAAGAAAGCGCGTAAGGAGCAGCCGGCGGAGGCTGCTCATACAGGGCGCCGGCGTCGGGTCACCAGGTACCTATTCAGTCGAGAGAACGGACACATGGCAAACGCAACCCTGAGCAAGGACGACATCCTCGAGGCAATCGGCAACATGTCGGTCCTCGAGCTCGCCGACCTCATCGAGTCGTTCAAGTCGAAGTTCAACGTGACGATCGCGGCCGCTCCCGTGGGTGGTGCCGCGCCCGCAGGCGGCGGTGGCGCCGCGGCTCCGGCCGTCGAGGAGCAGACCGAGTTCACGGTCACGCTGAAGGAAGCCGGCGCCAAGAAAATTCAGGTGATCAAAGTGGTCCGCGAGATCACCAGCCTCGGCTTGAAGGAGGCAAAGGACCTCGTCGATGGCGCACCGCAGACCGTGAAGGCGGGCGTCTCGAAGGAGGAAGCGGCCCAGATCAAGGCGAAGCTGGAAGAGCAAGGCGCGGTCGTCGAGGTCAAGTAGCCGACCGCGGTACCCGAGCGGCGTCAGCGTACGCCGCTCGGGAACTGCCGCGCAGCCTAAACGGTATATAATCGGGTGCGGCTGCCGGTCGTCTCTCGGGTTCCCGGCGCGAATGGTCTTTAAGCCAGCATCGCAGCGACAATCGACTGTTCCTTCTGTGCTCCCCTTTGCCCTCGCGAAATCGCGACGCGGTGAGGGAGGAGCGGTTTTGCGTCTGTGCGCGGGTGATCAATGCCAGAATCGTTGAAGCAAATCTCCTTTGGTAAGCTCGATCAAGGGATGGACATGCCCCATCTCCTCGACATCCAGACGCGCGCCTTCGAGGCGCTGCTCCAGCTGGATGCCGCGGCCCATGATCGTGAGGACATCGGCCTCGAGCGCGTGTTCAAGGACCTGTTCCCGATCACCGACGTCCACGAAAACTATTCCCTCGAGTTCGTTCGCTATTCGCTCGGCGATCCCAAGTATTCCGTCGAGGAGTGCATCGAACGCGACATGACCTATTCCGCCCCCCTCAAGGCGACGCTGCAGCTCGTCGTCAACGAGGAGGTCAACGGACAGAAGCGCCCGCGCAACATCATCGAGAAAGAGGTCTATCTCGGTGAGCTGCCCTTGCTCACGCCCTTAGGCACCTTCGTCATCAACGGCGCCGAACGTGTGATCGTGAGCCAGCTCCACCGGTCGCCGGGCGTCGTCTTCGAGGAGTCCACGCACCCGAACGGCCAGCGCCTCATCTCGGCGCGCATCATCCCGTTCCGCGGCTCGTGGGTCGAGTTCACCGTGGACATCCACGACGTGATCTATGTCCACATCGACAAGAAGAAGAAGTTCCCGGCGACGGCGCTGCTCCGTGCGTTAGGCTACGGCTTGAACTCCGACATCCTGCGGCTCTTCTTCGCGGTCCGCGACCTCGACCTCACCAAGAAGCTCGAGAGCCGCGGCGACCAGCGCGAAGTCATCGGCGCCATCATCGCCGAGGACATCACGCTGGCCGGCGAAGCGTCGGATCCCGATGCGCCCAAGCTCAAGACCAAGAAAGCCCGCGCCGAGCGCGAGCGCGCCGAAGCGGAGATGCTGGTCAAGGAAGGCGACGAGCTCACGCCGGAGGTCTACAACCGCCTCCGTCGGTTAGGCATCGACTCCATCAAGGTGTTCGCGTCGTACATGACCATCGACGTCCGCGACGAAATGGACGCGATCGAGCGCGGCGAGCGCCAGACGCGCCGCGTCCTCGCGGTCGACGTCGTCGACACCGATACCGGCGAGGCGATCGCCGAAGCGGGTCAGGCGCTCACGGACACGCTGCTCAAGAAACTTCGCCGCCAGGACGCCAACAAAGTCCAGGTGTTCGTCGCCTCCGGCCGCGCCGAGTCGACGCTCATCAAGAACACGCTGGCGAAGGACCCGACCAAGAGCGAGAAGGAAGCGCTGCAGCAGATCTACTCGCTGCTCCGTCCGGGCGAGGCGCCGAACTTGGAAACGGCGCGCGTCGCGCTCGAGCGCCTGTTCTTCTCGCCCAAGCGCTATGATCTGGGCCGCGTGGGCCGCTACAAGATCAACCAGCGGTTAGGCCTCAAGACGCCCGCGTCGCACACGGTGCTCACGAAGGATGACTTCGTGGCCATCGTGCGCTACCTCGTCGAGCTTCACGAAGGCCGCGGTCACACGGACGACATCGACCACCTGGGCAATCGCCGCATCCGCTCGGTGGGCGAGCTGATCGCCAACCAGTTCTCCGTCGGCCTCTCGCGCATGGCGCGGTTGGTCAAGGAGCGCATGTCGATCAACACGGATCCCGAGAAGATCACACTCGACGATCTCGTGAATGCGCGCACGGTGAGCGCGGTGATCCAGGCCTTCTTCGGGTCGTCGCAGCTGTCGCAGTTCATGGACCAGACCAACCCGCTGGCCGAGCTCACGCACAAGCGCCGCTTGTCTGCGTTAGGCCCGGGCGGTCTGACGCGCGAGCGCGCGGGCTTCGAGGTCCGCGACGTGCACTACTCGCAGTACGGCCGCATGTGCCCGATCGAGACGCCGGAAGGTCCGAACATCGGACTCATCACCTCGCTCGCGTGCTACGCGCGCGTGAACGATTTGGGCTTCGTCGAGACGCCGTATCGCGTAGTGAAGAACGGCAAGGTCACGCACGAGATCTCGTGGCTCGACGCGAACCGTGAGGAAGACGTCGTGATCGCGCAGGCGAACGCGCGGCTCAAGCCCGACGGCTCGTTCGTCGAAGACCTGGTACTCTGCCGGCAGCGCGGCGACGTTCCGCTCGTGCCGCCGGATCGCATCGATTACATGGACGTGGCGCCGGAGCAGCTCGTGTCCATCGCCGCCGCGCTCATTCCGTTCCTCGAGCACGACGACGCAAACCGTGCGCTCATGGGCTCGAACATGCAGCGGCAAGCGGTGCCGCTCCTCAACCCGCGCACGCCGGTGGTGGGCACGGGCCTCGAGGAGAAGGTGGCGCGCGACTCGGGCGCGGTGGTGATCGCGCGCCGGTCGGGCGTGGTCACGCGCGTGACAGCCGACGAGATCGTCGTCGATGCCGGTCCCGCGGAGCGCGGCAAGACCGAGGATCGCCGCGGCGATGACCGGCCGCTCGCCCGCCTCACGCAGCACGACCGCTACCGGCTCAAGAAGTACTGGCGCACGAACCAGGACACCGCCATCAACCAGCGCCCGCTCGTTCGGTTAGGCCAGCGGGTGAAGGCGGGCGATGTGCTGGCCGACGGCGCCGGCACCGAGATGGGCCAGCTCGCGTTAGGCTCGAACGTCACGGTCGCGTTCATGCCATGGTACGGACACAACTTCGAGGACGCCATCGTGCTCTCCGAGCGCCTGGTGAAGGACGACGTCTACTCGTCCATCCATATCCAGGAGCTCGAGCTCCACGTCCGGGACACCAAGCGCGGCCAGGAAGAGATCACGCGTGAAATCCCGAACGTCGCCGAGGAGTCGTTGGTCGACCTCGACGAGCGCGGCATCATTCGCATCGGCGCGCACGTGAAGCCGGGCGACATTCTCGTGGGCAAGATCACGCCCAAGGGCGAAACGGAGCTGTCGCCGGAAGAGAAGCTGCTCACCGCGATCTTCGGCGAGAAGGCGAAGGACGTGAAGGACTCGTCGCTCAAGGTCCCGCCGGGAATGGAAGGCGTGGTGATCGACGTGAAGATCTTCTCGCGCATCGACGACCAGGTGATCGAGAAGGATCGCGGCGAGCGCATCGGTGAGGTGCGCCGCCTCGAGGCGGACGAGAAGCTGCGCGTGAACGAAGTGCGCGACAGCGAGCTCTCCGAATTGCTCGAGGGGCAGGTGGTGACGCTCGCGCTCAAGGCCGGCACGGTCGAAGAGGCGATCACGGCGGGAACCAAGCTCACGCCCGAAGCCGTGCGCGAGCTCCGCATTCCGGCGCTCGACTTGAAGACGTTCCGCGTCGAAAACAAGAAGGCGAACGAGCGCATCCGCGAAGTGATCGAGGCGGCCAACTCCGAGAAGGCGCGCATCGAGGAGAAGGCGGAAGAGCGCATCGACAAGATCCTGCAGCCCGACGAATTACCGCCGGGCGTGATTCAGTTAGTCAAGGTGTATCTGGCCGAGAAGCGCAAGGTGAGCGTCGGCGACAAGATGGCCGGCCGGCACGGCAACAAGGGTATCGTGGCGCGCATCGTCCCCGAAGAGGACATGCCCTTCCTGCCCGACGGCCGTCCGGTGGACATCGTGCTCAATCCGTTAGGCGTGCCGAGCCGCATGAACGTGGGACAGATCCTCGAGACGCACCTGGGGTGGGTCGCGCGGATCCTCGGCTTCTACGCCAAGACGCCGGTGTTCCAGGGCGCGAACGAAAAGGAAATCGGCTTGCTGCTCAAGCTTGCCGGTGTGCGGTGGTCGGGTCAGGCGCTCGCGCTGCACGCGCCGGTGCCGGCGATCAGCGACGCGGACGTGCGCGCCTTGCTCGGCGACGTGAAGCCGTCGCGCGAGGAAGGCGAGGTGCACGCGAACTTGGGCGATGCGACGATCAACGATTTGTCCGGCCGGAGCCTGTCGCAGGAGACGCGCGACTTGTACCACCGGGTGCGCGACTTCCTCGCGGCCGCGGCGTCGGAAATTGCGAACCATGAGGCCGCGGAGGTGAAGGCGCAGATCGATCTGCACACCGCGTTGTCGGAAGACGAATCGGTATCCAAGGAGCGGCGTACGGAGTTCAAGAATGCGTTGCGGCACTTGGAGAAGCTGGCCGCGCGCGACGCCACCGACACGCTCGAGTCGCTCGAGCTGCCTGCGTTGGCGCGGATGCTCGGCCCCAAGTCGGAGGTGGATGTGGACGCCGCGGCCGTGGAGCTCATGCGGCTCGCGCGCCTAACGGTGGCCGGCAAGGTGTGGCTGCGCGACGGGCGCAGCGGCGAGCGGTTCGCCAGTCCCGTCACGGTGGGCGAGATCTACATGCTCAAGCTCTCGCACCTGGTGGATGACAAGATCCACGCACGGAGCATCGGACCGTATTCGCTGGTCACCCAGCAGCCCTTGGCCGGCAAGGCGCAGTTCGGCGGCCAACGGTTCGGAGAAATGGAGGTGTGGGCGTTGGAGGCTTACGGCGCCGCGCACACGCTGCAGGAGATCCTCACGGTCAAGTCCGACGACGTGAACGGTCGCAGCCGCGTGTACGAGGCCATCGTGAAGGGCCAGAACCTTCCGGAGCCTGGGATTCCGGAGTCGTTCAACGTGTTGGTGAAAGAGCTGCAAGCGTTAGGCATTTGGGTCAAGCTCGGCTCCACCGACGGGGATGGCATGAACGGCAACGGCAACGGAGAGGAGTAGCACATGATCGACTTCCGCAGCGTGCGCGAGCCACGCAGCTCGAGCTTCGACTTCATCCAGATCCGCATCGCCTCGCCCGAGGAGATCCGCGGACCCAAGGACCCCAAGGAGCGGGAACGCCTCGAGATGCAGGGGCTCCGCAATTGGTGGTCGTGGGGTGAAGTCACGAAGCCCGAAACAATCAATTATCGGTCGTTCAAGCCCGAGAAGGACGGCCTCTTCTGCGAGCGCATCTTCGGTCCGGTGAAGGACTGGGAATGCCATTGCGGGAAGTACAAGCGCATCCGTTACCGCGGTGTGATCTGCGACCGCTGCGGCGTCGAGGTGACCCTGTCTCGCGTGCGTCGCGAGCGCATGGGCCACATCGAGCTCGCCGTTCCCGTCGCCCACATCTGGTTCTTCAAGACGCTGCCCAGCCCCATGGGCAATCTCCTCGACATCACGCTCCGTGATCTCGAGAAGATCATCTACTACTCGAACTACGTCGTCATCGAGCCGGGCCAGCAGGACGTGGTGCCCAACCAATTGCTCGACGAAGACGAATACCTGACGCTGCGCGACAAGGCGAGGCAGGAGAGCGACGACGCGTTCCGCGCCGACATCGGCGCGCCCGCGGTGCGCGAGCTCCTGCGCCGCCTCGACATCGACAAGATCTCGGACGAGCTCCGCGCCGCCGTGGCAGTCGAGTCGTCGCAGCACCGCAAGAAGCAGCAGCTCAAGCGGCTCAAGATCATCGACGCCTTCCGGAACTCCGGCGACGCCGGCGGCACCCGCAACAAGGCCGAGTGGATGATCATGGACGTGATCCCCGTGATCCCGCCCGATCTGCGTCCGCTTGTTCCGTTAGACGGCGGCCGCTTTGCCACGTCCGACCTGAACGACCTCTATCGCCGGGTGATCAACCGCAACAACCGGTTGCAGAAGCTCATTCTGCACCGGGCGCCGGAAGTCATTCTGCGCAACGAGAAGCGCATGCTGCAGGAGGCGGTGGACGCGTTGTTCGACAACGGCCG
>DATEJU010000122.1:0-13691 GCA_035277805.1 Paraburkholderia sp.
ATGCGCGACAGAAGTGCGGGAGCGCTCGATTTCCTACAATGGAACGACGATGTACGACTTGCTGAAAACCATTGACGACCCGGCGGATTTGCGCCGCCTCGATCGCCGCCAGTTGCAACCGCTCGCCGACGAACTGCGTGCCTTCGTCCTCGACAGCGTCTCGCAAACGGGCGGCCACTTGTCGTCCAACCTCGGTACGGTCGAGTTGACGATCGCGCTGCACTACGTGTTCGACACGCCGCGCGATCGCATCGTCTGGGACGTGGGCCATCAGACCTATCCGCACAAGATCCTGACGGGCCGCCGCGACCAGATGTCCACGCTGCGCCAGCTCGGCGGCATCTCCGGTTTCCCGAAACGCGACGAGTCGGAATACGACACGTTCGGCACCGCCCACTCGAGCACCTCGATCTCGGCGGCGCTCGGCATGGCCATCGCGAGCAAGCTCAAGGGCGAGAACGCCATGGGCATCGCCGTGATCGGTGACGGCGCAATGACCGCCGGCATGGCCTTCGAGGCGCTGAACAACGGTGGCGTCGAAGACGACGTGCCGCTGCTCGTCATCCTCAACGACAACGACATGTCGATTTCGCCGCCGGTGGGCGCGCTCAATCGCCATCTCGCACGCCTGATGTCGGGCCGCTTCTACGCCGCCGCACGCGCAGGCGTGGAGCGCGTGCTGCGTCATGCGCCGCCCGTGCTCGACCTCGCGCGCAAGCTCGAAGAGCACGCGAAGGGCATGATCGTGCCGGCCACGCTGTTCGAAGAGTTCGGCTTCAACTACATCGGGCCGATCGACGGCCACGATCTCGACTCGCTGATCCCCACGCTGCAGAACATCAAGGAACTGCGCGGCCCGCAATTCCTGCACGTCGTGACGAAGAAAGGCCAGGGCTACAAGCTCGCCGAAGCCGACCCGGTCCTGTACCACGGTCCCGGCAAGTTCAATCCGGCCGAAGGCATCAAGCCGTCCACGGCGCCGAGCAAGAAGACCTACACGCAGGTCTTCGGCGAATGGCTGTGCGACGCGGCCGAGCTCGACCAGCGCGTGATCGGCATCACGCCGGCCATGCGCGAAGGCTCGGGCCTCGTGGAGTTCGAGAAGCGCTTCCCGGATCGCTACTACGATGTGGGCATCGCCGAGCAGCATGCGGTGACGTTTGCGGGCGGCCTCGCGGCCGAGGGCCTCAAGCCCGTCGTCGCGATCTACTCGACCTTCCTGCAGCGCGCCTACGACCAGTTGATTCACGACGTGGCGCTGCAGAACCTGCCGGTCGTGTTCGCGATCGACCGCGCGGGCCTCGTCGGCGCGGACGGCGCCACGCACGCGGGCGCCTACGACCTCGCGTTCATGCGCTGCATCCCGAACATGATGGTCATGGCGGCGTCGGACGAAAACGAATGCCGCCAGATGCTCTACACGGCGCTCCAGCAGGACTGCCCGACGGCCGTGCGTTATCCGCGTGGCGCGGGCACGGGCGTCGCGACCGTCAAGCAGATGGCCGCGCTGCCGGTGGGCAAGGGCGAAGTTCGCCGCGAGAGCAATGCGCCCGCAGGCAAGCGCATCGCGATTCTCGCGTTCGGCACGATGGTTGCGCCGTCGCTCAAGGCTGCCGAGGAGCTGGACGCCACCGTGGCGAACATGCGCTTCGTGAAGCCGCTCGACGCGGAACTCGTGCGCCAGCTCGCCGAGACGCACGACTACCTCGTGACGGTCGAAGAAGGCTGCGTCATGGGCGGCGCGGGCTCGGCCTGCGTGGAAACCCTGCTTGAAAGTGGGGTTATCAAGCCCGTACTACAATTGGGGCTACCCGACCGCTTCATCGACCACGGCGACCCGGCCAAGCTGCTGGCAGGCTGCGGCCTCGACGCGGCAGGGATCGCGAAGTCGATTCGCGAGCGTTTCCTCGACAAAGCCGCGAGCGCGTCCGGCAAGTCGGTGATGCGCGTCGCCTGAGTGGAATAGCGCCTCGCGGTGCAGCGGGCCACGCATGTGCGTGCGGGTCGGCTCGCGAGCCGCGGCCTCCCACTTCACAATTGAACCGGTGGCCGGGTTGCATACCCGGATTCGCCAGCCAGCGCCGGCTCTTGCCGGCGCTTGCCATTTGCGCGCCGCAAGTTTGGTGGCGCGGCCTGAGGACAAGAACATGAATCAGATGAACCCGGCCTTCGTGATGCCGGACGTCCAGAGCTCCGCCGATACCCGTCAGATCCCGATCCAGCGCGTGGGCGTGAAGGGCGTGCGCCATCCGCTGACGATCAAGACCGGTGCGGGCGACGTCCAGCCGAGCGTCGGCACGTGGAATCTCGACGTTCATCTGCCGGCGGACCAGAAGGGCACGCACATGTCGCGCTTCGTGGCGCTGCTCGAGGAAAACAAGGTGCCGCTCGAGCCGGCGACGTTCCGCACGATGCTGGCCGCGATGCTCGAGAAGCTCGAGTCCGAGGCAGGCCGCATCGAGGTTTCGTTCCCGTACTTCGTGAAGAAAGTCGCTCCGGTGTCGGGCGTGGAGAGTTTGCTGGACTACGAAGTAACGCTAGCGGGCGATGTGCGCAACGGTGGGACGCGCCTGTTTCTGAAGGTGCTCGTGCCCGTGACGAGCCTGTGCCCGTGCTCGAAGAAGATCTCGCAGTATGGCGCGCACAACCAGCGCTCGCACGTGACGATCGATGCGGAATTCGCGGGCGACCTGCCCGTGGAAGCGCTCATTCGTATTGCAGAAGAAGAGGCGTCGTGCGAACTCTGGGGCCTGCTCAAGCGCCCCGACGAGAAGTTCGTGACGGAGCGCGCGTACGAGAATCCGAAGTTCGTCGAGGATCTGGTGCGTGACGTGGCCGTGCGCCTGAATGCGGACGCGCGCGTGATCGCCTATACGCTCGAAGCCGAGAACTTCGAGTCGATCCATAACCACAGCGCGTATGCCGTAATCGAGCACGACAAGCGCGTGGCGGCGTGATACGCCAACCCGCGTTAGCGCTTCAATCGCGTGCTGCAAATTAGCGGTGGAGATCGAAGCCGCTTACGAAGCAATCCTTATCATTTGAAGCCGGAATGTATCGACGGCAGCTTGCCCGGCCAAGCTGCCGTTTTTATTTCTGGATAACGCGCGAACAGGATGGATTGGGGTATACCCCATTTGCCTGGTTATCCTGACATTATTTTCGTGCTTTCCCTCGGGTAGTGCGCCTCAACGCTGGCGCAACAAAAGTGATTTTTGCATATACGACGATTATTTGAGGTGTGGCAATACCACCGCCTGTCGTCGCCGTTATAACTCCACCACAACGCGACGTTATAACGAATCGGTACACGCTCCCCGCGAACCACGACCGATCCATCCATAAGAAGATGACGAAGGAGACATAATGCGCTTTTGCAGAAAAGGCATTTGCATGACGGCGTTGATGCTGGCGGCGGGCGGCGCAAATGCGCAATCGAGCGTCACGCTGTACGGCATCGCGGACGCGTTTGTCCAGTTCCTCAACAATGGTGGCAAGCAATCCTGGTCGCAACGCAGCGGAGGGGGTTCGCCGTCGCGTTTCGGCCTGAAAGGCACAGAGAATCTCGGCGGCGGCCTGAAGGCCGCATTTACACTCGAAAATGGCTTCAACATCAACAACGGTACCGGCTTTGGCGATACGAGCGCCCTGTTCTATCGCCAGGCGTGGGTGGGTCTGACGCACGAGCAATACGGCACACTCACGCTCGGCCGCCAGTACCAGCCGACTTTCTGGGTGCTCTACCCAGGCGACCCGTTCTCCGCAAATGAATTGCTCTCGCCGCTAGCCGCGTCGGGCAATGTCGTCGACCGCAATACGATCGCCGTGCAGACCAGCGGCGGGCGCTCGAGCAACTCGGTTGTGTACAAGTCTCCGAAGCTCAACGGGCTTCAGCTGATGGCCATGTACGCGTTCCAGTCCAGTGTGTCGCAGCCTGTGCCGCAAACGAACGGCAATATCCTCGATGTCGCCGCAACCTGGTCGGGCTACGGTTTTTATGCGGGGTTTGCGTATCAGTATCAGCATCCGGGTACGAAGAACCTGGCCAGTTTGCCGTCCGTTCTCAATACGGTTGGAACCGAGCACTTCAATAGCGCGCTCGCGTATCAAATCGGGATCGTCAATCTTCAGTTCATCTACGGATACCACCGCCCGAAGCATGACGATTCGAGTCCGCTTGCGGCGACGCTCTCGGCCGTGCATCCCTATAGCCTGTTGCAAGCCGGCGCCACGATTCAGGCCACGCCTGCGGACTCGATCGAGATCGTGGCCCTGCAACGCGCGGTGCGTGGCGTGCACGACAACATCTGGGCCGCGCAACTGGGTGTCGACCACAATCTATCGAAGCGGACGTCCGTCTATGCGCGTGCGGGCTACATGAAGAACAACGGTTCGTCCACGATGAGCTGGTCCGGTGTCAGCGTCATCGCCCCGGGCACCAAGCAAATACTCGGGGCTCTTGGCATGACGCATCGCTTCTGATGCGGGCGTGAGAGCGGATGGGTGATCCGCTCTCACGCACTCTGCGCGAGCGACGCCAGATCCCAGCGCGGCTTCACCGTAAACGCATAGTCGTGCGTGGCCTGCTCGGGCCAGCGCGCGAGGCGCAGCGCGCCCGCGAGCGCGATCATCGCGCCGTTGTCGGTGCACAGCGAGAGGTCGGGGTAGTGCACCTCGAAGCCGCGTTTTTGCGCGGCTGCCGAAAGCGTCTCGCGCAACTGCTTGTTCGCGCCCACGCCGCCTGCCACCACGAGGCGCTTCATCTTCGTGCGCTTGAGCGCGGCGATCGACTTGGCGGCGAGCACATCGACGGCGGCATCGACGAAGCCACGCGCGATATCGGCCTTGCCTTGCTCGCAGATATTCGTGCCGAGCTTCTTCACATGCGTGAGCACGGCCGTCTTGAGTCCGCTGAAGCTGAAATCGAGGTCGCCCGAATGCAGCATCGGGCGCGGCAGCTCGATGGCGCCCGGCGTGCCGAACTCGGCGAGGCGCGAGACTTCCGGGCCGCCCGGATAGCCGAGGCCGAGCAGCTTGGCGGTTTTGTCGAAGGCTTCGCCCGCGGCGTCGTCGAGCGTTTCGCCGAGCGTCTCATAGACGCCCACGTCGGTCACGCGCATCAACTGCGTGTGGCCGCCCGAGACGAGCAGCGCGACGAAGGGGAAGGGCGGCGGCGCGTCGACGAGCAGCGGCGAGAGCAGATGCCCCTCGAGATGATGGATGCCGACGGTCGGGCGGTTCCACGCCATGGCGAGCGCGTTGGCGATACTCGCGCCCACCAGCAGCGCACCGGCGAGCCCGGGGCCTTGAGTGAAGGCGATGGCGTCGATGTCGCTGCGCGCCGCGCCGCTCTTCGCGAGCACTTCTTCGAGCAGCGGCAGCGCGCGGCGGATATGGTCGCGCGAGGCGAGCTCGGGCACGACGCCGCCGTACTCTCGGTGCATGGCGATCTGCGAGTGCAGGGCGTGGGCGAGCAGGCCGCGCTCGCTGTCGTAGAGCGCGAGGCCGGTTTCGTCGCAGGAGCTTTCGATGCCGAGAACGAGCATGGTGTGGCGTGCGGCGGTGCGCTGCCTGGTAAGGGGCGCCAGACAAAAACCGTCGCTGAATCAAAGTGAAAGGCAGGTCTCAAAGTATAGCAGCGCGGGCGAAACCCGGCTGACGGCGCCCGGCGCGCGAAGGGACCCAACGCGGCGCCGTTGCGGCGCCACCGCGGCGGTATGCGCAGGTAGAATGCGCGCCATGGAATCTTTCGACATCGCCGTGATCGGCGCCGGAGCGGCCGGCATGATGTGCGCGGCGGTGGCCGGTCAGCAGGGCCGCCGCGTGGCGCTGATCGATCACGCACCGCGCCTCGCGGAAAAAATCCGCATCTCGGGTGGTGGGCGCTGCAACTTCACGAATCTGCATGCAAGCCCCGCCAACTATCTCTCGAACAACCCGCATTTCTGCCGCTCGGCGCTCGCGCGCTATACGCCGCGCGACTTCCTTGCGCTGTTGCGCCAGCATCGGGTGACGTGGCACGAGAAGCACAAGGGACAGCTCTTTTGCGACCAGTCGAGCGAGGCGATCATCGACGTGCTGCGCGCCGAATGCGACGCAGGAGGCGTGGCGTGGCGGCGCCCGCTGCCGGTCGAGGCGGTGAGCCACGCCAACGGCGCGGGCTTCACGCTCGGCACGCCGCAGGGGCAGATTCGCTCGAAAGCGCTGGTGATCGCCACGGGCGGCCTCTCGATCCCGAAGATCGGCGCGACCGACTTCGCTTACCGCATCGCGAAGCAGTTCGGTCACAAGCTCGTCGATACGCGTCCGGCGCTGGTGCCGCTCACATTCGCGCAGCAGGACTGGGCGCCCTACGTGCCGCTGGCGGGCGTCTCGCTCGAAGTGCATGTGGCGACTGGCGAGCGCAAGACCGGCGGGGCCTTCGACGAGGACCTGCTGTTCACGCACCGCGGCCTTTCCGGGCCCGGCGTGCTGCAAATCTCGAGCTACTGGCAGCCGGGGCAGCCGATTCGCGTGAATCTGCTGCCCGAGCGGCCCGCCGGCGACGCGCTGATCGAGGCGAAGGGCGCGACGAAGCGCCAGATCGGCAATCTGCTCGCCGAGTGGGTGCCGACGCGCCTCGCGCACGCCTGGCTCGATGCGCATCAGGTGCCGCTGGAGGCGCGACTTGCCGATCTGCCCGACAAGACGCTGCGCCGCATCGGCGAGGGGCTCGCGCAATGGACGCTGACGCCGACCGGCACCGAAGGCTACAAGAAGGCCGAAGTGACGCGTGGTGGCGTGGATACGCGCGAGCTTTCCTCCGCGACGCTGATGAGTCAGCGCGTGCCGGGTCTGTACTTCGTGGGCGAGGCGGTGGACGTGACAGGCTGGCTCGGCGGCTACAATTTCCAGTGGGCGTGGGCTTCCGGCGTTGCCGCCGGGGAGGCCGCCGCGGAGTTCGCGGCGGCTGCGGGCATGGCCTGACGTTCGCTGGCGTCCGATGTCCGATCGCATCGCACGAATACGTCTTCTGACACACGCGACGCATCGAGTCTCAAGGATTTGACGCTCGTCATTGTTGACCAGGCGGTGGAGGTTCACGCTGGAACGCTGATCCATTGTGGAGAGGTGCGAAAAGTGAATCGACAAGTTCAACAAGAAGAACAACAGGTGCAGTACGGCGTGCCGCTACGGCGAATCATGATTGCGGTGGACGATTCGAAGGCATCGATGCAGGCGCTGCGCTTTGCCGGCCGAGTGGCGCCGCGCGATGCCGACGTGCGCATCGTCTGCGCGGCCGAGCAGCCGCGCGCCTGGCAGGCCGGTGGCGCCTACACGGCGGGCGACGCCTGGATGAAGGACACGCTTGCCGCCGCGCGCGAAGAATTGCGACGCGAAGCCGAGCGCACGCTCGAGCAGGCCATGACCGCATTCGACGGACAGGTTGCATCGGTCTCGGGGCATGTGCTCAATCTGTGTGGCGAGTCCGGCGCCGTCGTCCACGCACTGAGCGCGGCGGCCAGCGAATGGCAGGCCGACGTGCTGATCGTCGGCGCTCGTCATCGTGGGCGCCTGAAGCGCTGGATCGACGGCTCGGTGTCGGGCGCGCTGGCCGTTTGTGCGCCCTGCCCACTGCTGGTCGTGCCTGCCGAGTACGAGGCGTGCGCCGCGCCGCGCTTCGCTCGCATGTTGATGGCGACGGATGGCAGCGAGGCATCCGCTCAGGCGATCCAGGCAGCCATGCGGCTCGCCGAGCCGCAAATCGCGCTGCGCGCGATCTACGTCGTCGACCGCAGCAGCGTGGCCGGCGGCCCGGTGGCGGCTCCGGGCCTGGAGGAGGCACTCACCGGGCTTGGGCGCAACGCGCTCGGCGCCGCGCGCGAACAACTCGAACCGACGGGCTGCGCCTGCGAAACGGCGCTCGTGGCGACCGGCCTCATGCGCGACGACATCGCCCACGCCGTCTTGCGCGACGGCGAGCAATGGCAAGCCGACCTCGTGGTGCTGGGCACGCACGGCCGCCGGGGCGTCGCGCGCTGGCTGCTCGGCAGTGTAGCTCAGCGTGCGGTCGAGATTACGCATTTGCCATTGCTGCTCGTTGGCCCAGGCGAGGGCTGATCTGCCCGCGCACGCGGCATCGGCTGTTGCGCGCCGGCCGGGCCGTCCGCGTGTTGTGCGCACACCCGCGAGTGGCCGGCTGGCTGGCGGTCTGGTTTGGCCACTCTCGCGGCCCGCATCCGGTTCTTCGGGCACACTGGGATTTCGGTCCGCGAAGCCGGTTGACAGGCGACAAACGCAGCGGAGAACGCGGGCGCGCGGGCCGCTGGTTGGGGTTTCCCCCTCAAGCAGCCCTACAATGGCCGAACACGGAACTGCTATACTTGATTCTCTTTACCCCCTGATCCGTTATTGGAAAATGACGACCATTCGCGTAAAAGAAAACGAACCCTTTGAAGTAGCGATGCGCCGCTTCAAGCGCACGATCGAGAAGAACGGTCTTCTGACCGAGCTTCGTGCGCGAGAGTTTTACGAAAAGCCTACGGCTGAGCGCAAACGCAAGAAGGCAGCGGCGGTGAAGCGCCATTTCAAGCGCCTGCGCAGCCAGATGCTGCCGAAGAAGCTGTACTGATTCCGGCGTCGCCATGGCTTCCGTTATCTGGAAATTCCATGGCGCCGCAAGCAGCCGGCACTGCCGCCGGCCAGTTCCGGGAAACCCGGGCCGGACCGGCAAACAAGGCCTGCGCTGTCTATTTGGTGTGGCCGCAGCCGTGTCGAATCCGCACCGACCCGCCTGGAAACGCTTCCAGGCGGGTTTTTGCATTCTTGTGATGTTTCGGTGCGATGGTTTGGCGGATAGTTTGGCGCGGTGGCCACGCTGCCCGGGTTTCCCCGGGAATTGTGCAACCCCAACGCATTTCAGGTGAGTGATGAGTCTCAAGGACCGGATCAACGACGACATGAAGGCCGCGATGCGCGCGCGCGAAAGCGAGCGCCTTGCCACGATTCGTCTGCTGCTCGCCGCCATCAAGCAACGTGAAGTCGACGATCGCGTGACGCTCGACGACGCTGGCATTACGGCGGTCATTGACAAGATGATCAAGCAGCGCAAGGACTCGATCAGCCAGTTCGAGGCGGCGGGCCGCACGGACCTCGTCGAGAAGGAAAACGCCGAACTGCAAGTCTTGTCGGCCTATATGCCCGAGCAGCTCTCGGACGCCGAAATCGCCGCCGAAGTGCAGGCGGCGGTCGCCCAGGTGGGCGCGAGCGGCCCGCAGGACATGGGCAAGGTCATGGGCGTGCTCAAGCCCAAGCTGGCAGGCCGCGCCGACATGACGGCGGTCTCCGGGCTCGTCAAGGCCGCGCTCGCGAAGTAAGGGCCGCGCCTCGCGCTGTGCCGGCCCCTCTCGCCGTGCGCTGCCGCGAGGTCCGTCAAGGGCCGCGCGAACGCGCGTGCCCAGCCTCCGATACCCGAGCGACCGAGCCCTGATGATTCCGCATTCGTTCCTGCAGGATCTGCTCAACCGCGTCGATATCGTCGACGTGGTGGGGCGCTACGTGCAGCTCAAGAAGGGCGGCGCGAATTTCATGGGCCTTTGTCCGTTTCACAACGAAAAGAGCCCTTCCTTTACCGTTAGTCCAACGAAGCAGTTTTATCACTGCTTCGGCTGCGGCGCGCATGGCACCGCGATCGGCTTCCTGATGGAGCACGCGGGTCTCACGTTTCCCGAGGCCGTCAACGAACTCGCGCAATCGGTCGGCCTCGCCGTGCCCCAGGAGCCGTCGCCGATGCGTGGCGGCGCTTATGGCGCAGGCGCTGGGGCCGGCGCCAGCGGCTACGCACCGGGTGTCTCGAAGGCCGTCTCCAACGCGCTTTCCGACCTCATGCAGACGGCTTGCGACTACTACCGCAAGCAGTTGCGCAGCGCGCCGAATGCGATCCAGTATCTGAAAAAGCGCGGTCTTACGGGCGAAATCGCGGCCCGTTTTGGCCTCGGCTACGCGCCCGATGGATGGCAGAACCTCGAATCCGCGTTTACCGATTATCGAGACGACGCGCTGATCGAAGCCGGCCTCGTAATCGTCAGCGAAAAGCAGGATGCGCAGGGGCAGGCGCGCCGCTACGACCGCTTCCGCGACCGCGTGATGTTCCCCATCCGCAACGTGAAGGGTCAGGTGATCGGCTTTGGCGGGCGCGTGCTCGACGGCGGCGAGCCCAAGTATTTGAATTCCCCGGAAACGCCACTATTTAACAAGGGCAGCGAACTGTACGGGCTGTTCGAGGCGCGTCTGGCGATCCGCGAGCAGCACTACGTGCTGGTAGTCGAAGGGTATATGGACGTGGTCGCGCTTGCGCAACTCGGATTCCAGAACGCGGTGGCAACGCTTGGCACCGCGTGCACGCCCATCCACGTGCAGAAGCTGATGCGTCAGACCGATACGGTCATCTTCAGCTTCGACGGCGATGCGGCGGGCCGGCGCGCCGCGCGGCGCGCGCTAGACGCGTGCCTGCCGCACGCAGCGGACAATCGCACGATCCGCTTCCTGTTCCTGCCCTCGGAGCACGACCCGGACAGCTACGTGCGCGAGTTCGGCACCGAGGCGTTCAAGGAGCAGGTCGACCGGGCCATGCCGCTCTCGCAGTTCATGCTGAACGAAGTGCTGGTGGGCAAGGAGCTGGATCAGCCGGAAGGGCGCGCCCGTGCGCTGTTCGATGCGAAGCCGCTGTTGCAGGCGCTGCCGGCGAACGCGCTGCGCGCGCAGATCATGCACATGTTCGCCGACCGCCTCGATGTGCCGTTCGAGGAAGTCGCCGCGCTCTGCGAGGTCGACGCGCGCATTGCCCAGGCCGCGCGTCAGGCGCCCGCACGCAAGGACAGGCACCTCGTGACCGGGATCGAGCGCAAGTCGCTGCGCAACCTGGTGATGCATCCGCGCATCGTCGCGCAGCTCGACGAAGAGGCCGAACAAGCGCTCATCGGGCTCACGCGGCACGGCGAACTGTTCGAGGAAGTGACCACGCACGCGCGTGCGCTGGGCGACGCAGCCGAGTTTCAGCTCCTTTCGGACCTGTTGCGAAACGGTGCGAACGCCCCCACCTTCGAGGAGATTTTTCGCGAAATTCTGGACTATGATGAAAACGTTCGGGATTTGCTGATGAAAAATCCAGAAGATGGCGCCGTGCTGGAGGAGCGCCGCGAGCAGGAGCGGCTCGTGGGCGAGGAATTGGCGGCGGCAATCCTGAAAATGCGCTTCGACGCCTGCAGCGAGCGGTTGGACGTGCTTTCGCGGCAGTCGCGTCACACGCCTGAGGAGCTTGCCGAATATGTGAAACTGAATCAGACGCGAGCTGACATGAAACGCCAGCTCGGGCTGTAGGGAAGAGCGTGCGCGGGTGATTATTACCCTGCGTGCTATAATAAAAGGTTTTCAGCGGTTTGTTTTTGTTTTTTCCGGGCGGACAGCTCAAGTATCACTCGGAGGCCATATTCCGGGCGGTACCCGAAAGATGTCCATTTTCCAGCAAGGGCGGAATGGCAATGGCAAAGACTACAGGCGGAAAAAAGGCGACAGGCAAAGGCTCAACGGAGCCGACCAGCAAGGTCACGAACGCCCAGGACGCACCCTCATCCGCCAGTTCCCGCCGCAAGGCGGCGACCGCCAGTCATGAAGTCCCCGCAGTCCGGAAGAAAGCCATGGCTGCTTCGGCCGCGCGAGCGGCGCCAACACGTGCGGCGAAAGCCGCGACTCACCCGGCAACGAAGCGGTCCGGTGGTCCGAGTAGTGCAAGGCAAGTGCCTGCCGTTGCGGACGATGCGGCAGAGCGCGAGGCTCCAGTATCCACGGTTCAAGAGGCTGACGTCCAGCAGCCGCGAGTCGAGACTACAGCCGGTACGGCGAACTCCATGACGAAAAAGCTGAATGAAGTGTCCGTCGATGACGACGCAAACCAGAGCGAAGAAAGCACGCCCACCGCGGGCAAGGGTGAGAAGACCTCCCGTGCGCGCGACCGGCGAGCGAAGGAAAAGGCGCTGCTGAAAGACGCGTTCGCGTCCTCGCAGCCCGGGACCGTCGAGGAACTCGAAGAGCGCCGCACGAAGCTGCGCGCGCTCATCAAGCTTGGCAAGGAGCGCGGCTACCTCACCTACGCTGAAATCAACGATCACCTTCCGGACAACTTCACCGAGACCGAGGCGATCGAAGGCATCATCAGCACGTTCAACGACATGGGCGTGGCGGTGTACGAGCAGGCGCCCGATGCCGAAACGCTGCTCCTGAACGACAACGCGCCCAACGCTTCTTCGGATGACGAAGTAGAAGAGGAAGCGGAAGTCGCGCTCTCAACCGTCGACTCCGAATTCGGCCGCACGACCGACCCGGTGCGCATGTACATGCGTGAAATGGGTACGGTCGAGCTGCTCACGCGCGAAGGCGAAATCGAAATCGCCAAGCGCATCGAAGACGGCCTCATGCACATGGTCATGGCAATCTCCGCTTGCCCGACCACCATCGCCGACATCCTATCCATGGCCGAGCGCGTCGCGAATGACGAGAGTCGCGTGGACGAGCTCGTCGACGGCCTGATCGATCCGAACGCCGAAGACACCGACGGCTTCAACGCGAAGGAAGCCGAAGAGATCGAGAACGAGCAAGAAGAGGAAGAAGAGGAAGAGGAAGAAGAGGAGGAGGAAGAGGACGACGGCACGGCCCAGGCGACGGCTAACGCGGCGCAGCTCGAAGCCCTCAAGCGCGCCTCGCTCGAAAAGTTCGCGCTCATCAGCGAGTGGTTCGACAAGATGCGCCGCGCGTTCGAGAAGGAAGGCTACAAGTCGAAGTCCTACCTCAAGGCGCAGGAAACGATCCAGAACGAGCTGATGTCGATTCGCTTCACGGCGCGTACGGTCGAGCGTCTGTGCGATACGTTGCGCGCGCAAGTAGATGAAGTGCGCCAGGTCGAACGTCAGATCCTGCATACGGTCGTGGACAAGTGCGGCATGCCGCGCTCGGAGTTCATCGCACGCTTCCCGGGCAACGAAACCGACCTCGAATGGTCCGACAAGATCGTTGCCGAGAACCACTCGTACAGTGCGATCCTCTCGCGCAATATTCCGGCCATTCGCGAACAGCAGCAGCGTCTGCTCGATTTGCAGGCGCGCGTGGTGCTGCCGCTGAAGGATCTGAAGGAAACCAACCGCCAGATGGCGGCGGGCGAACTGAAGGCACGCCAGGCCAAGCGCGAGATGACCGAGGCGAACCTGCGTCTCGTGATCTCGATTGCGAAGAAGTACACGAATCGTGGTTTGCAGTTCCTCGATCTCATTCAGGAAGGCAACATCGGCCTGATGAAGGCGGTGGACAAGTTCGAGTATCGCCGCGGCTACAAGTTCTCGACCTACGCGACATGGTGGATCCGCCAGGCCATCACGCGCTCGATCGCGGACCAGGCGCGCACGATCCGCATTCCGGTTCACATGATCGAGACGATCAACAAGATGAACCGCATTTCGCGGCAGATCCTGCAGGAAACCGGTCTCGAGCCGGATCCGGCAACACTCGCCGAGAAGATGGAAATGCCGGAGGACAAGATCCGCAAGATCATGAAGATCGCGAAGGAGCCGATCTCCATGGAAACGCCGATCGGCGACGACGACGATTCGCATCTGGGCGATTTCATCGAGGACAACAACACGGTCGCGCCAGCCGATGCCGCA
>DATEJU010000123.1:0-3609 GCA_035277805.1 Paraburkholderia sp.
GCGATCGGATAGTGCAGCCCGCGCCCGAGGAACAGCGCGTTTTCCTTGCGCGCGAACTCCTGCGACCACGCGATGATCTGCGGCTCCAGCGCCAGCACGCCATTGAGCGCCGCCGGCAGGTGGCGCAGCGCCTTCAGGTACGCGGCTTCCTCCTGCGCATCCACGTGGCCGCGCAGCTTGCCCAGCGTCACCGCGAGAATGAACAGGCCCACCAGCTGCGTCGTGAACGCCTTCGTCGACGCCACGCCAATCTCGCGCCCCGCGTGCGTGAGGAACTTGAGTTCCGTGAGGCGCACCATCGCGCTCGTCGCCACGTTGCAGACCGCGAGCGTGTGCTCCATGCCGAGCGACTGCGCGTGCTTGAGCGCCGCGAGCGTGTCGGCGGTTTCGCCCGACTGCGAAATCGTCACCACCAGCGAACGCGGATTGGGCACCGACTCGCGATAACGGTACTCGCTCGCGATTTCCACTTCGGTACGGATCTTCGCGACCGACTCGAGCCAGTACTTCGCGGTCAAGCCCGCGTAGTAGCTCGTGCCGCACGCCAGAATCAGGATGCTGTCGATGCACTTGAATACCTCGCCCGCGTTCTCGCCGAACTGCACGGGATCGAAGGCGACATCGGCGGGAATCGTGTCGGAGATCGCGCGCGGCTGCTCGAAGATCTCCTTTTGCATGTAGTGGCGATACGGGCCGAGCTCGACCGCGCCGCTGTAGGCCTGCACGTCGCGCGCCGTGCGCTCCGCGGCGTTGCCCGCGCGATCGACGATGCGCACGCCTTCGAGCGTGACCTCGCACACATCGCCCTCTTCCAGATAGCTGATGCGATGCGCGCTGCCCGCGATGGCGAGCGCGTCCGAGGCGATGAAGTTGCCGCCTTCGCCGTAGCCCACCACGAGCGGCGAGCCCGCGCGCGCGCCCACCACCGTGTGCGGCTGGTCCTTGTGCACCACGCCGATCGCATACGCGCCCGCGAGCTGCTGCACGGCTTCGCGCACGGCGGCGAACAGGTCGCCCTTGTAGAGGCTGTGAATGAGGTGCGCGATGACCTCGGTATCGGTCTGCGAGACGAACTCGTAGCCCTTGCCGCGCAGCATCTCGCGCAGCGACTCGTAGTTCTCGATGATGCCGTTGTGCACGATCGCGAGCGCGTTGCGCGAGAAGATCGGGTGCGCGTTGTTCACCGTGGGCGCGCCGTGCGTGGCCCAGCGCGTGTGCGCAATGCCCGTGACGCCTTCGAAGCGCGCCTCGCGCACCTGCTCGTCGAGCTCGGCCACGCGCGCGACGCTGCGCACGCGCTGCGGGCCCTCGGCCGTGACGATGGCCACGCCGCACGAGTCGTAGCCGCGGTACTCGAGCCGCCGCAGGCCTTCGATGAGAACGGGAACGATATTACGCTGCGCTACTGCGCCGACGATGCCGCACATGGAGTTCGATCCTTTGCAATGAGAGGCGGGGCGCCGCGCGGCGATGAAGGCTCAGGCGCGCGGCGACCGGAATGTCCCGCTATTCGGTCTTTCTTTCAGCGTTTTTGCTTCACCGGCCGAACGTAGCCGGTTTTCGCGATCTGGGTCTTTTCGTTGAGGACGAGCGTGTCCTCGGGCACGTCCTTCCACACCGTCGTGCCCGCCGCGATGGTCACGCCGCGGCCCACGCGCACAGGCGCGACGAGCTGCGTATCGGAGCCGACGAACACCTGGTCCTCGATCACGGTGCGATGCTTGTTCGCGCCGTCGTAATTGCAGGTGATGGTGCCCGCGCCGATGTTCACGCCCGCGCCCACGTCGGCGTCGCCCACGTAGCTCAGGTGGTTGGCCTTCGAGCCAAGGCCGATGTTCGCATTCTTGACCTCGACGAAGTTGCCCACGTGCACCTCGTCGGCGAGCTGCGCGCCCGGGCGCAGACGCGCGTACGGACCGAGCACGGCGTGCGCGCCAACCGTCGCGCTTTCGATGTGCGTGTAGGCATCCACACGCGTGCCCGCGCCGATGACGGCATCGCGAATCACGCAGTTCGGGCCGATGCGCACATTGTCGGCGAGCGTCACCTGGCCTTCGAACACGCAGTTCACGTCGATGAACACGTCGCGCCCGCAACTGACCGAGCCGCGCAGGTCGAAGCGCGCCGGGTCCGCGAGCGTGACGCCGGCGGCCAGCAGCGCGTCGGCGGCGTTGCGCTGGTACACGCGCTCGAGCTCGGCGAGCTGCTGCTTGCTGTTCACGCCGAGCGTTTCCCACTCCGCGTCGGGCTGCGCGGTCACGACCGGGTGGCCCGCCGCGATCGCCGCTTCCACGACGTCGGTGAGGTAGTACTCGCCCTGCGCGTTGTCGTTCCCGAGTGCCGCGAGCCAGCCCGCCAGCGGCGCCGTGGGCGTCACGACGATGCCGGTGTTGATCTCGTCGATGAGACGCTCGTCGTCGCTCGCGTCCTTCTGCTCGACGATGCGCAGCACCTCGCCGGTCGCGCCGCGCACGATGCGGCCATAGCCGCTCGGGTCGTCGAGCTGCACGGTGAGGATGCCGTAGCCCGCTTTTTGCCCGGCATGGGCGGCTGCGTCGATGAGACGCCTGAGCGTGGAGGCGCGCGTGAGCGGCACGTCGCCGTACAGCACGAGCGTGGGCTGATTGGGGTCGAGCAGCGGCAGCGCCTGCGCGAGCGCGTGGCCGGTGCCGAGCTGCTGCTCCTGCACGGCGAACTGCACGTCGGGCGCGGCGACGGCTGCGCGCACGGCCTCGCCGCCATGGCCGATCACGACCACGAGGCGCGTGGGCGCAAGGCTGCGGGCGGTGTCGATGACGTGCGAGAGAAGCGGCTGGCCGGCGAGAGGATGAAGCACTTTCGGCAGCGCGGAGTGCATGCGCTTGCCCATGCCTGCCGCGAGGATCACGATGTTCATTGCATCGGTGACTTAAGAAGGAATGAAGCGGTCGATTTTAGCATGGGGGGTCTCCCCGACGCCGCCTGCCAGCGGGCGTTTGCCGCACCTTCCAACACTCTTTTACACACTCCGACAGGCGTAAAAAAGGCGGCTATGGCAAGCCGCCTTGGGGTCCGACACGCTTTCACATGCGACGCTCGCACTACACCGCTTTCGCCCCGGTTCAGAGCGCGTCAAGCGGCGTGAACTTGAGGGTCGCGCCGCCGTCCGCAGAGGCATCGGGTGCATCGGTCGAGCACGGCTCCTCGTCGAACGCGATATCGCCCGCCGGGTCCGCCACGCCCGTCGCGCGCAGGTGCTTGAAGCCGAACAGCGTTGCGTCCATCAAGTGCGACGGCACGACGTTGCCGAGCGCGTTGAACATGTTCTCCACGCGGCCCGGGAAGCGCTTGTCCCACTCGCGGATCAGCGCCTTCATTTCCGCGCGCTTGAGATTGGGCTGGCTGCCGCACAGGTTGCACGGAATGATCGGGAATTCGCGCAGCTCGGCGTACTTCTCCAGATCGGTTTCCTTCACGTAGGCGAGCGGGCGGATCACGATGTTCTTGCCGTCGTCCGACTGCAGCTTGGGCGGCATGCCCTTGAGCTTGCCGCCGTAGAACAGATTCAGCAGCAGCGTCTGGAGGATGTCGTCGCGATGATGGCCGAGCGCGATCTTGGTCGCGCCAAGC
>DATEJU010000124.1:0-3379 GCA_035277805.1 Paraburkholderia sp.
CGCCCGATGCCACCGCAAAGGAGCGGCGGCCATCGTGATGCAGCGTCATTTGCGCAATGGCGCGCCGCGCGATCTACCGGCACGCGGATGAACAACGTCGAGCTCTTTCATTACCTGCTGTTGTTGATCTGCGGCGCGGGCGCGCTCACGTGGCTCGTCCAGCGCATCGCCATTGCGCCTGCCGTCGTGCTGCTGCTCGGCGGCTGCGCGATTGCGATAGCCGGCAAGCGCGTGCCCGACATGGACCCGAACCTGCTGCTCGCGGCCGTGCTGCCGCCGCGCTTGATGTCGAGTTCGTTCTACACGGCGTGGAAGGAATTTCAGCGCGAGCTGGGCGCGATCGTTTCGCTCGTGATCGGCGCGGTGACGTTCACGACCGTTGCGGTCGGCGTCGCCGTGCATGCGTTCAATCCTGCGCTGCCCTGGGCTGCGTGCTTCGCACTGGGGGCCATCGTCTCGCCGCCCGATGCAGTCGCCGCGAAGGCGATCCTGCAGCGCCATCCGTTACCCGCGAGGCTCGTGGCCGTGCTCGAAGGCGAGAGCCTCGTCAACGACGCATCGGGCCTGCTGCTCTATCAGGTGGCGGTTTCGGCGGCCATGGCCGCCACGATCACGGCCTCGGGCGCAACGGGCCTCTTCTTCACGCTCACGCTGATCGGCGTCGTGGTTGGCCTCGTGTGGGTGTTCGGCGCGCTCTGGCTGCCCGGCCGCATGCGCGCGCAACGCGCGGGCCGCGAGCCATGGGCGCTGCGCGAAGCCATGGTGCTGGGTTGGGCCGGCATGCGCGGCGTCGTGAGCCTCGCCGTCGTGCAGGGCGCGAGCCTCGCGCCGCTCATCCGCGTGCTCAAGCTGCGCCCGAGCCTGCGTGAAACGATGTCCGAGCACGAGGCGCGCGCTTCGACGTTTCGCGCAGCGCTCGCCGCGCTCGAAGAACTGCGCCTGTTGCGCCTGCTAGAACTCTGACTGCTCCTCTGGCGCCGGCAAGACGCCTTCAACGCCACTCACAAGCCGCGAAACCAGCAAACCCGCAAGCCGCCCGAAATGCATGAGCGGGAATCGGCCCCGCTTGCGTACACACTCCGCCCCTCCGCACGCTCGGAAATTTTCCTAATCGACGCGAACCGGTCAATTTGGGTATTGTCTTGCCAACCCGGGCCGCAGCGCGCCGCTCGGCCGCCCCATAGACAACCCAGGAGACAGCATGCCGACCCGTACCCCGTCCGCCCTATGGGCTCAGCAGTTCAGGCGGTCACCGGAGTCGAAGGCAACGCTGCAGCACCAGATTCGCCAGATGCTGGTCGCGGCAATCCTCGATGGCCAACTGCCCCCCGACTCGGCCCTGCCGTCGAGCCGGGAGCTGGCCGACCAGCTCGGCGTCGCCCGCAATACCGTCGTGCTCGCCTACCAGATGCTCGTGGAGGAAGGCTATTTGCTCTCGCGCGAGCGCAGCGGGCACTTCGTCAACCCCGAGATGCTCAAGGGCCTGCACGGTGTCACGGCCCGCCAGCCCGACCCCGAAACGGCACCGGGCAGCGAAAGTCACGCACGGCCCGAATGGCAAAATCGCATCGTGCGGCCGCCTTCGGCCCAGCGCAACATCGTCAAGCCCGCAAATTGGCAGAACTACGCATATCCGTTCATTTACGGGCAGTTCGATCAATCGCTCTTTCCCACCAACGACTGGCGCGAATGCTGCATGAAAGCGCTCTCGATCATGGAGATCCGCAACTGGGCGCCGGACCTGATCGAGCGCGACGACGAATCGCTGATCCAGCAGATCCGCACGCGCGTGCTGCCGCGGCGCGGCGTGTTCGCGATGCCCGAGGAGATCATCATCACGAACGGCTGCCAGCAGGCCCTGTATCTCGTGGCCGACCTGCTCTGCGGCAAGCGCACGACGGTGGGCTTCGAGAATCCGGGCTATCCGGACGCGCGCAACATCTTCGTGAACCGCAACGCGCATCTGCTCGAGCTGCCCGTGGACAGCGAAGGCATCGACCCGCAGCGCCTCGCCGGCTCGCTCGCGCGCTGCGACTATGTCTACGTCACGCCCAGCCACCAGTGCCCGACCACGGCCACCATGCCCATCGAGCGCCGCCGCGCGCTGCTCGAGCTTGCGCAGCGCAACGACTTCGTCATCATCGAGGACGACTACGAGAGCGAGAACACCTTCTCCGGCACGCCGCACCCGGCCTTGAAGAGCCTCGACACGGCCGACCGCGTGATCTACGTCGGCAGCCTCTCGAAGACCTTTGCGCCGGGCCTGCGCCTCGGCTACGTGGTCGGGCCGCAGGAGCTGATCCGCGAGCTGCGCGCGCTGCGCCGCCTGATGGTGCGCCACCCGGTCGCCTATATCCAGCGCGCGTTCGCGACGTTCCTCGCGCTCGGGCATCACGACGCGCTGTTGCGCCGGCTCGCGCATGCCTACAAGGAGCGCGCGCAAGCGTTGATGGCGGCGCTCGGCGCGCATCTGCCCGAGGTGCGCTACGTGCCGGTCGCGGGCGGCGCGTCGTGCTGGGTCGAAGGCCCGCTGTGGCTCGATTCAGCGCGCCTCGCCGACGACGCGCGCGAGGCCGGCATCCTGATCGAACCGGGCGGCGTGTTCTTCGCCGACGAGGCCGAACGCAGGTGGTTCCGCATGGGCTTCTCGGCGATCAAGCTCGAAAAAATCGAGCCCGGCGTGCGTGCGCTCGCGCAGGTCGTGCGCCAGCAGCAGCCCGCGTAGCGAGACTTTCGACGGGCGTCTCGACGAGCGTTCCAGCGACCCTTCTGGCGCCGCCCGCGCCAGCCCTTCTGCCCACCTCCTGACGGCACGCTTCGCGCCCCTCGCCCCCTCGCGCTGCCGCCTTTCGTGCTCCCTCGCGTTCCCCGCCGAGCCCCGCGCAGCCTGCCTGCGCGCTGGCCCAGGCGAATCCTCCGCACTGGTGCTACCCGCCTCGACGGCCGAACTTTAACGTGTCGCCATACCGTGCCGCGCACGTCGTTTGCGCGACGCACGGCACCGCCTTCCCCATAGCTCCGAGGAGACACGCATGGCAGACACGCTCACCGCCCAACCCGCAGTTAGCGCCGACACGCTCGCCGCTTTTTCCGACGCCTTCAACCGCCACGACGCCAATGCGCTGATGGGGTTCATGACCGAGGACTGCGTATTCGACGCAGCCGGTGGGCCGGAAGTGCACGGCGCGCGCTTCGTCGGCCGCGCGGCGGTGCGCGCCGCATTCGAAGCGGTGTTTCGCACCTTCCCGGACGCGCACTGGGGTCGCGGCCGCCACTCCGTAGCGGGCGAGCGCGGCCTGTCCGAATGGGTGTTCACGGGCACGCACGCCGAAGGCTGGCGCATCGAAGCCGAAGGCTGCGACCTGTTCGAGTTCCGCGA
>DATEJU010000125.1:0-12280 GCA_035277805.1 Paraburkholderia sp.
GTGCACGACATATTCCTTGCCTTCGGCGCGCATCTTGCCGGCTTCCTTCGCGCCGGTTTCGCCCTTGAACTGGATGAAGTCGTTGAAGGCGATGGTCTGCGCGCGGATGAAGCCGCGCTCGAAGTCGGTGTGGATCACGCCAGCCGCTTGCGGGGCGGTGTCGCCGACATGGATCGTCCATGCGCGCACTTCCTTCACGCCCGCCGTGAAGTACGTTTGCAGGCCGAGCAGCTTGAAGCCCGCGCGGATCACGCGGTCGAGGCCCGGCTCGTCCATGCCCATGTCGGCGAGGAAGGCGATCTTGTCTTCGTCTTCGAGGTCGGCGATTTCGGCTTCGATCGCCGCGCACACGGCCACGACCGGCGAGCCTTCGGCTTCGGCGTGCTTGCGCACCGCTTCAAGGTACGGGTTGTTCTCGAAGCCGTCGTCCTTCACGTTCGCGACGTACATGGTCTTCTTCGCCGTGATCAGGCAGAACGGCTTGAGCAGCGCCTGTTCGTCCTCGTTCAGGTCGAGCGCGCGGACCGGCCTGGCCTGATCGAGCTGCGCACGCACTTTTTCCAGCACGGCGACGAGCTTCGCGGCCTCCTTGTCGTTGCCCGACTTGGCCGCTTTCGAGTAGCGCGTGAGCGCCTTCTCGACGGTGCCGAGGTCGGCGAGCGCGAGCTCGGTGTTGATGACTTCGATGTCGGCGAGCGGATCGACCTTACCCGCGACGTGAATGACGTTTTCGTCCTCGAAGCAGCGCACGACGTGCGTGATGGCGTCGGTTTCGCGGATGTTCGCGAGGAACTGGTTGCCGAGGCCTTCGCCCTTGCTCGCGCCGGCGACCAGGCCCGCGATGTCGACGAATTCGACCACGGCCGGCAAGACCCGCTCGGGCTTGACGATCTCGGCGAGCGCCTTCAGGCGCTGATCCGGCACTTCGACCACGCCGACGTTCGGCTCGATCGTGCAGAACGGATAGTTTTCGGCCGCGATGCCGGCCTTGGTCAGCGCGTTGAAGAGGGTGGACTTGCCGACGTTGGGCAAGCCGACGATGCCGCATTGGAGGCTCATGGAAACCTTTCTTGAATCAGTTGGTTACGGCTGGTCGTGGTGTCGAGGGGCGATCCGGCGAGGGCCGGAACGCGACAGCCGCAAGGTGAATTCGGGGACGAGACAAAACGTACGCATCCGGCCGCGAGGTCCGCGATTTTGTACGGATTTTGTGCTCGAAAAGTGGCAATTGTAACCCGTTCGGGGGCGTTGATCCGCGCGGGGCAGGGCGCAAGAGGCGGCATGCAACGACGCAGCCAGCGCTCGCCGGCTGCGGGTCGGACGTATGGGAAGCATTGGCCGATTCTGGCTGCCGGCAAACGCCAGGCAAGCGCACGGCAAACGCGCGGCAAACGCGCGGCAAACGCGGGGCAAACGCTTCCCGAAGGCGTCCCGCTTATTCGGCGAACAGGTCCGGGCCGAACACTTCGTAGTGGATCCTGGCTTCGCGAATGCCCAGGTCCTTGAGCGCGTCGTGCTGCATCCGCATGAACGGGATCGGGCCGCAGATGTAGTAATCGGCGTCTGGCAGCAGGATCGCGTCCTTGATCGCCTTGACGTCCACGAGCCCCGTATGATCGAAATCCCGGCCCGCGGCGTCTTGCGGCAGCGGGTCGTCGTAGAACACGACCAGGCTGAAATTGGCATAGGTCCTGGCCGCCTCGCGCAGCCGGTCGCGCATCGCGTGTACGCCGCTGTTGCGCGCGCCGTGCACGAATACCACGCGCCGTTGCGGGTCCTGGATGGCGCGCTTGAGCATGCTGATCATCGGCGTGAGTCCGACGCCGCCACTGATCAGCACGATGGGCGTCTTCGCGTTCACGTCGATATGGAAATTGCCGTATGGCGCGGCCAGCTTGATTTCGTCGCCCACGTTGACGTGATCGTGCAGCAGGCACGAGACGTAGCCCGGAGGATTGGAGCCGCCGCTCTCGCGCTTCACCGAGATGCGATAGCTGTGGCCGTTCGGCATGTCCGAGAGGCTGTACTGGCGAATTTGCTGCAAGCCCAATGCGGGCACTTCGACGGCGACACTGACGTACTGCCCAGGTTCGAAGTTCACGACCGGCTTGCCGTCGGCAGGCTCGAGGATGAACGAGGTGATCACGCTGCTTTCGGGCCGCTTTTCGCGCACGACGAAGGTGCGCCAGCCGGTCCAGCCGCCCAGTTGGCCGGCGGAGCTCTCGTACAACTCGCTTTCGAGGCCCATGAGCACGTCGGCCAGATTTCCGTAGGCCTGCGCCCAGGCGGAAATGATGTCTTCGGTGGCGGCGGCGCCCAGCACGTCCTTGATGGCGGCCAGCAGATTTTCTCCGACGATGGGGTAGTGCTCGGGCCTCACGCCGAGACTCGCGTGCTTGTTGGCGATGTTCTTCAGCACGGCCATCAGGCTGCCCGGGTCTTCGATGTTCTCCGCGTACGCGTAGACCGCGCGGGCGAGCGCCTGCTGCTGCTGGCCCTGCTCCTGGTGCGCCATGTTGAAGACGTTTTTCAGTTCGGGATGGGCTTCGAACAGGCGCTTGTAGAAGTGCGTGATGATGTCGTAGCCGTGATCGGCCAGAACCGGCGCGGTGGCCTTGACGATGTCCTTCGTCTTTTGTGTCAGCATGGCTTGTCTCTCCTTGGCTATGCGTTGGCTGTGGATTGGCTGTGCTCTGTGAAGCCTAGGTAGTCGTTCGTGCATCGACAAGGGGTGTCGAAATCGAGGTCCGGGTGCGCTGCTGCACAGGGCGCTCCCAGCGCGGCCCGGCATGCGGCCTGCGACAGCTCACCGCACCCTTGCCGCACCGCAATCGGGCGTCCATCCGGCCCTGTCAGACTGACCCCCGCAGCTATAATGCGCGCATGACTTCGACCAACCAGACCTTTGACGTCGCCGTGATCGGCGGCGGGCTCGTCGGCAAGGCGGCGGCGCTCGCGCTGACTCAGGGGGGCTTGCGCGTGGCGCTGCTCGCGCAGCCGTGTGCGCCGCTGCCCGTCGGCGCCGTTTTCGATGCGCGCGTCTATGCCTTCTCACGCAGCTCGCACGCGCTGTTCGAGCGGCTGCGGGTCTGGCAGGCGGTCGATGCCGCGCGCCTTACGCCCGTCTACGACATGCGCGTGTTCGGCGACGCGGCCGCGGAGCTGCACTTTTCCGCGTATCAGGCATCGGTGGCGCAGCTCGCCTGGATTGCCGAGTCGTCGCTGGTGGAGCGCGCGCTCGACGCAGCGCTGCATTTCCAGCCCAATCTCACATGGATCGACGCGCGCGCGCAGACGCTCGACGTGAAGCCCGACGCGGCCGTGATCGGTCTCGCGAACGGCCGCACGATCGAGGCCGATCTCGCCGTGGGCGCCGACGGCGCGCATTCCTGGGTGCGCGCGCAGATCGGCTCGAAGGTCGAGCGGCGCGACTACCGGCAGACCGGCGTGGTCGCCAACTTCCGGGCCGAGCGTCCGCACGGCGAATGTGCCTGTCAATGGTTCCGGGACGGCGAGATCGTCGCGCTGCTGCCGCTGCCGGACCAGCACGTCTCGCTGGTCTGGTCGGCGCAAACGGATCATGCCGATGAACTGCTCAAGCTCGATCCACAGCAGCTTGCCGCTGAAGTCGAGCGCGCCACGCAGAAGCTGCACGGCGCGCTCGAATGCGTGACGCCCGCGCGCGGCTTTCCGCTCGCCTTGCAGAGCGTCGACCGTCTGATTGCGCCGCGTGTCGCGCTGGTCGGCGACGCCGCGCACCTCATCCACCCGCTGGCGGGGCAGGGCGTGAACCTGGGCCTGCGCGACGTGGCCGCGCTCGTCGACGTGATCGCGCAAAAGGAAGCGTTCCGCGACCTCGGCGATACCGTGCTGCTGCGCCGTTACGAGCGTGGCCGCCGCGAGGACATCCAGAAGCTCGTCATCGCCACCGATGGTTTGCAGCGGCTCTTCGCGGTGCCCGGCACGCTCGCGCGCGTGCTGCGCAACACGGGCATGGCGTTCGTCGGGGCGCAGCCGCTCGTCAAGCGCTGGCTGGTGGCGTCGGCGCTCGGCTGAGCAATGGGGTATCGACGCAGCGGCGCGGTCATCGCCGATAAAGCGCTTCCGGCATGACGCCGCAGTGCGCCAGCTGAGCCAACAATGGCGGCACAAGCGCGGCACAAGCGCGGCACCACAGCGGGTATTTCGATTGCTGCGGTTCCAGGCGGCTTAGAATGGACGTATCTGGCCATGGGGCCACGGACGGATCAAGCGCACGCGTCAGGCGCAGGATTCAAGCCGGGCCGCAGCCCCGAGCCGTCGCGCCATGCCCGAATTTCACCCGGAACTCGACGTGCGTGACCTGCACGAAGTGTTCCAGAATCAGGAAAGCATCACATGCAAAAGCATATCCGCATTGCCGCGATCGTTCTCGCGGCGGCCGCTTCGGTGCTCGGCTGCTCGGCACAGGCCGACCAGACCACCGACAAGATCAAGTCCGCACTGCAGTCGCGCCTCGGCGTGGACGGCAGCGATATCAAGGGCATCACCAAGGCGCCGATGGCCGGCCTCTACGAGGTGAACCTCGGCACGCAGATCATCTATAGCGATGCTAACGGCGACTACGTGTTGACCGGCGACCTCGTCGACACCAAGGCGCACCGCAACCTCACCGAAGCGCGCCTCGCCGAGCTCAACAAGGTCGATTTCGCGAAGCTGCCGTTCGAGAACGCAGTGAAGGTCGTGAAGGGCAACGGCAAACGCCAGATGGCCGTGTTCTCCGATCCGAACTGCCCGTACTGCCATCAGCTCGAGAGCACGCTCAAGGCTGTCGACAACGTGACGGTCTACACCTTCCTGTACCCCGTCCTGTCGGCCGATTCCACGGCGAAGGCGAAATCGATCTGGTGCTCGACCGACCGCGCCAAGGCGTGGGAGTCGTGGATGGTCGATCGCAAGGCGCCCACCGCCTCGGGCACCTGTAACACCGCCGCGATCGACAGCAATCTGAAGCTCGGCGCCAAGATGAACGTGACCGGCACGCCCACCGTGATCCTTGCAGACGGCACCCGCCTGCCAGGCGCGGTCAGCGCCGACCGGCTCGAAAGCGCCTTGGGCGCCGCGCGCTGAAGCCCCGACCGAACCCGCCGGCCGCTTTTGCGGCCGGTGCTTTTTTGTCCGCCGATTTTCCCCAAATGCTCCCGATTGCCGCGCATGAGACCGCCCAGCAGGCACTGGCCGCCCGTGGCGCAGCGCTCGCCGCAGTCGCCGCAATCGCTCACCGAACCCGTCACCGATCCTGCCGATGAAGCCGATCCGATACACCATCGTCCCGAAGAACCCCGCCGCGCACCTGTTCGAAGTGACACTCACCGTCGTCGATCCCGCGCCGGAAGGCCAGCGCTTCATGCTGCCCGTATGGATCCCGGGCAGTTACATGGTGCGCGAGTTTGCGCGCAACATCGTCACGGTACGCGCGAGCAACGAAGCGGGCCGCAAAGTGCGCGTCAGCAAGATCGACAAGCACACGTGGGAGGCCGCGCCCGTGAAAGGCACGCTCACGCTGCGCTATGAGGTCTATGCGTGGGACATGTCGGTGCGGGCGGCGCATCTGGACGACACGGTCGGCTTCTTCAACGGCACGAGCGTGTTTCTCGCTGCGCTCGGCCACGAGGGCGCGCAGCACGTGGTCGACATCCAGCGCCCCGACGGCCACGCGTATCGCCACTGGCGCGTCGCTACCGCGCTCGCGGAGGCGCGCGGCACCAAGCGCTATGGTTTCGGTGAATACACGGCGTCGGGCTACGACGAGTTGCTTGACCACCCTGTCACGCTCGGCGAATTCACGCTCGCGAGCTTCAAGGCGCATGGCGTGCCGCACGACATCGTGATCGCGGGCCGCGTGGTGGCGCTCGACACCGAACGCCTCGCGGCCGACCTGAAGAAGATCTGCGAGGCGCAGATCGCGCTGTTCGAGCCGCGCACGAAGCGCGCGCCGATGGAGCGCTACGTATTCATGACGCAGGCCGTGAGCGATGGCTACGGCGGTCTCGAGCACCGCGCGTCCACGGCGCTCATCTGCAACCGCACCGATCTGCCCGTGAAGGGCAAGCCCGAAATGACCGAGGGCTATCGCACTTATCTTGGCCTGTGCAGCCACGAGTACTTCCATACGTGGAACGTGAAGCGCATCAAGCCCGCCGCGTTCGTGCCGTACGACCTCACGCGCGAGGACTACACGTCGCTCTTGTGGCTCTTCGAGGGCTTCACCTCCTACTACGACGACCTGATGCTGGTGCGCAGCGGCCTCATTTCCGTCGACGACTACTTCGGCCTGCTCGGCAAGACCGTCGGCGGCGTGCTGCGCGGCACGGGGCGCCTGAAGCAGAGCGTCGCCGAAAGCTCGTTCGACGCGTGGGTCAAGTACTACCGCCAGGACGAGAACGCGTCGAATGCGATCGTGAGCTATTACACGAAGGGCTCGCTCGTTGCGCTCGCGTTCGATCTGGCGATCCGCACGCAAACCAATGGCCGCAAGTCGCTCGACGACGTGATGCGCCTCCTGTGGCAGCGCTATGGCCGCGACTTCTATCGCGGCAAGCCGGTGGGCGTGGGCGAGGACGACGTCGAGGCGCTGATTGCCGAAGCGACGGGCGTGGAGCTCGGCCAACTGTTCGCCGACGCCGTGCGCGGCACGCGCGACCTGCCGCTCGTCACGCTGTTCGAGCCGCTCGGCGTGAAGCTCGAAGGTGAGCCGGAGCGCGGCGCGAAGCCGTCGCTGGGCGCGCGTCTGCGCGGCGGCGCCGAGGCGACGCTCGCGGTCGTCTACGAGGGCGGCGCGGCGCAAAAGGCGGGGCTCTCGGCCGGCGATGCGCTCGTCGCGCTCGACGGCCTGCGCGTGACCGGCGCGAATCTCGACACACTGCTCGCGCGCTACCAGCCGGGCGCCAAGGTGGATATCCACGCGTTCCGCCGCGACGAGCTGCGCGTCGCGCGTCTGACCCTCGACGCGCCCGAGATTGCGCGCTACAAGCTCAGCGTCACCGACAAGCGCCCGGCGCCGCGAGCGCTGCGCGAGCGCTGGCTGGCGGTCTGATTGCACGCGAGGCGGGCGCACGGCCCGTTTCCGGCAGACAAGGCGGCGGGGCGATCAGGCCTCGCCGCCTTTTTTTCAGCTTTCGCCTTTTCCTTTTAGCTTTCGGGATTGTTCTATCACTGCAACAATCCGTCATCGGCGGCCTACTTTTTCGGTGCCCGGCAAAAAATCACAATGCCTTCACTCGCGCAACGTTGCGCAATCGAGACCCGAAGGAGCCACCATGACCACTATCCTGCAAATCAACTCCGCCGCCCGTTCGCAAGGCGCCCAGTCGACGCTGCTCGTCAACGAATTGACGAACAAGCTGCAACAATCGAATCCGGGCGCGAAGGTTGTGACGCGCAACCTGCAAGCCGATCCGCTGCCGCACCTCGACGACGCCGTGCTTGGCGCGTTCTTCACGCCGGCCGAGCAACGCACGCCGGAGCAGCAGGCCATCGCCGCACGCAGCGAAGCGCTGATCGCCGAACTGCAAGCCGCGGACGTCATCGTGATCGGCGCGCCGATGTACAACTTCGGCATTTCGTCGCAACTGAAGACGTACTTCGACTGGATCGCACGCGCAGGCATCACGTTCCGCTACACCGCGACCGGCCCGGAAGGCCTCGTCACGGGCAAGAAGGTGTTCGTGGTTTCGGCACGCGGTGGCAAGTATCACGGCACCCCGAACGACAGCCAGACGCCGTACCTCAAGTCGTTCCTCGGCTTCCTCGGCATGACGGACGTGAGCTTCATCTACGCCGAAGGCCTGAACATGGGTCCGGAAGTCGCCGGCGCGGCGCTTGCGAGCGCGCGTGAGGCGATCGCGGCGGCCTAAGCTGCTGCAGGTTGCCTGCCATGCGGTGCTTCATTGCGCCGTATGGTGTGCTGTAAAGAACAAACGCCACGAAGATCGCTTCGTGGCGTTTTTTATTGTGCGCGAAGAGCGCCTCAGGCGAGCACTTCAGCCGTGTCTGGCAGGCGCCAGTCGATGAGAGGGCGGCCATGCGCCGCCAGATATTCGTTGGCCTGCGCAAAATGCCCGCAGCCGAGAAAGCCGCGATGCGCCGAGAGCGGCGAGGGATGCGGCGCTTCCAGCACACAATGTTCGCCCGTGCCGAGGAGTGCGCGCTTGTTCTGCGCATGCGCGCCCCACAGCATGAAGACGAGATGCGCGTGACGCGTCGCGAGCTCGTGGATCAGCGTGTCGGTGCAGCGCTCCCAGCCGCGCTTCGCGTGGCTCGCGGCGTTCGCGCGCTCGACGGTGAGCACCGTGTTGAGCAGCAGCACGCCCTGGCGCGCCCACGCGTCGAGGCAGCCGTGAGCGGGCGCCTCGATGCCGAGGCTCGCCGCGATCTCCTTGAAAATGTTGCGCAGCGAGGGCGGCGGGCGCACTGCGGGCGGCACCGAGAACGCGAGACCATGCGCCTGCGGCGTGCCGCGGTCCTCGCCGTGATACGGGTCCTGGCCGAGGATCACCACTTTCACCTCGTCGGGCGATGTGAGGCGCAGCGCGCGAAATACATCGGCGGGATAGACGGTCTTGCCGGCGGCGCGCTCGTCGTCGACGAAACGGCACAGCGGTGCGTAGGCGTCGCTCGCGATGAACGGCGAGAGCAGCTCGCGCCACGCTGCGGGCAGCGCGGCGAACTGGTCTTCGAGACGCGTGATCGCGGGGTTCGATGGCGCTTTTTCTGAGGACATGGCTGCTGCAGATGGGCTGGCGGGCATGGAGGGCGTTGGCGTTGCGGGTGCGGGGAATTCGTCGGCGTCGAAGAGCGAGAAGATCGTGATCTGGCGCGGATCGACTTCGGGCGCGGCTGTTTCGTCGAGCGTGGCCAGCGCCGCTTCCAGCGGTTCGTCATCGAAGAGCGAGGCTTGCACTGGCGCTGCGGCGCGCGTGTGTTTCGTGGAGGTCATGGGCGGCAAGTGTCGCAAGAATCGCGCGGCGATTCAATCCGGCTCGGCTCGCGAACGGTGCGCTGGCGGGCACTGAGGCTTGTCTTGCAACTAACGGCGCCGCTTGTGCAGCACCGCGCGCCGTGCTCAGCCTTCGCGCAACTTGTAGCCGCGCTGCGCCTTGCTGATATCGTCGGGTGCGAGGCCGGGCAGGGCTTTCGAGAGTTCAGCCGCGAGCGTGTGCAGCACGGCCTCGTCGCCTTCTTTCAGCTCGAGCTCGATTTCGCAGATCGGCGCGCGGCGCAATGTGCCGTTTACGTCCGCAGTGATCTCGCCTTGATCGATGGCCGCTTCCACTTGTGCGCCATCGACTTCGAGCGTCCATAGCGTGCGCGTGAAATCAGTGCGAAAGAGCGGAATCAGCGCGGCGGCGGCTTGCGTGAGGGCGGTCGACACGCCCGCCTCATCGCACTCCTGCAACAGCCGCTCGATCTCGAGCGCTTCGCCCGCAACGGGCATTTCCCACTCGTGCCGCTCATGCAGCCCGCTTTGCGCCACGCCCACGGTCTTGAACGTCTGCAGCCAGCCTTCGGGCGCGCGGCGCAGCCGCAGCGCGCTCTTCGCGCGCGCGAGCGTGAGCGCCAGTGTGTCGAAATAGATGTTCTCGAGCCTGATGGCGCGGCCCGGCGCACCGGCGCGCGTCTCGAAGAGACGCAGCGCCGCGTCCACCTGGTCGCGCGGCAGGGCGAGCTTGATTTCGCGTTCGATAGCCATCGTCGCTTTTCGCTTACATGCAATCAGAAGAACATGCGCGCGAGCTCCGCGCCGGGCTGTTCCGCGCGCATGAACGCTTCGCCCACGAGGAACGTGTGCACCGAGAGCGCGCGCATCTTCTCGACATCGGCGCGCGAAAGAATGCCGGACTCCGTCACGACGATGCGGTCTTCGGGCACGTCGTCGAGCATGTCGATGGTGGTTTGCAGCGTGGTTTCGAAGCTGCGCAGATTGCGGTTGTTGATGCCGATGAGCGGCGTCTTCAACGTGAGCGCGTGCGTGAGCTCTTCGCGATCGTGCACTTCGACGAGCACCGCGAGACCGAGCGAATGCGCGAGCGCTTCGAGATCGAGCATCTGTGCGGGCTCGAGCGCGGCGGCGATCAGCAGGATTGCGTCGGCGCCCATCGCGCGCGCTTCGACGATCTGATACGGATCGACGATGAAGTCCTTGCGCAGCACCGGCAGATTGCAGGCGGCGCGCGCGGCTTCGAGATACGCGGCGCTGCCCTGGAAGAACTGCACGTCGGTCAGCACGGAAAGGCACGCGGCGCCGTGCCTGGCGTAAGAGCGCGCGATTTCGGCGGGCTGGAAGTTTGCGCGCAGCACGCCTTTCGAGGGGCTCGCCTTCTTCACTTCGGCGATCACGGCCGCCTGGCCGTTGTCGTGCTTCGCGCGCAAAGCGCCGACGAAGTCGCGCAAGTCACGCGTGCTCGCCTGGAGGCGCAGTTCTTCGAGCGGTGCGCTCTGCTCGGCGGCGCGCACTTCTTCGCGCTTCACCGCAATGATTTTTTCGAGGATGTCGCTCATGGTGTTCGGAGGCGAAAAACGGTGCTGGATCAGCGTTTGAACTGTTGCGTGAAGCGTACCAGTTCGTCGACTTTGGCGCGCGCACGGCCGCTTGCGAGGGTCTCGCGCGCGAGCGCGATGCCATCGGCGATCGAGTTCGCGATGTTGGCCGAATAGAGCGCCGTGCCCGCATTGAGCGTGACGATCTCGCGCGCCGTGCCCGGCTCGTTCGACAGTGCGCCAAGCAGCATCGTCTTCGATTCGTCGGCGTTTTCGACCTTGAGCGAGCGGTTCGAGACCATCTGCATGCCGAAGTCCTCGGGATGGATCTCGTACTCGCGAATCTCGCCGCCCTTCAGCTCGCCCACGAGCGTGGCCGCGCCAAGCGAAACTTCGTCCATGCCGTCCTTGCCATACACCACGAGCACGTGCTTCGCGCCCAGCCGCTGCATCACGCGCACCTGAATGCCGACGAGGTCCTGGTGAAACACGCCCATCAGCTGATTGGGCGCGCCGGCCGGATTCGTGAGCGGCCCGAGGATGTTGAAAATCGTGCGCACGCCCAGTTCGCGGCGCACGGCGGCGATGTTCTTCATCGCCGGATGATGGTTGGGCGCGAACATGAAGCCCATGCCCGTCTCGGCAATCGACGCGGCCACCTGGTCGGGCTGCAGGTCGATGTTCACGCCGAGCGCTTCGAGCACGTCCGCGCTGCCCGACTTGCTCGACACGCCGCGGTTGCCGTGCTTGGCGACCTTCGCGCCCGCCGCGGCCACGACGAACATCGAGGCCGTGGAAATATTGAAGGTGTGCGAACCATCGCCGCCCGTACCGACGATGTCGATGAAATTCGAGTTGTCCTTCACCTCGACGTGATTCGCGAATTCGCGCATCACGGTCGCGGCCGCCGCGATCTCGCCGATGGTTTCCTTCTTCACGCGCAGGCCGGTGATGATGGCCGCCGAGAGCACGGGCGAGAGCTCGCCGCGCATGATCATGCGCATGAGGTGCAGCATCTCGTCGTGGAAAATCTCGCGATGCTCGATCGTGCGTTGCAGCGCTTCTTGCGGGGTAATGGACATGGTCGTGCCTCCTATGCTCCGGTTATGCGCTGCGCGCCTTCGACTGCTTCAGGAAGTTCTCGAGGAGCGCGTGGCCGTGCTCGGAGAGGATCGATTCCGGATGGAACTGCACGCCTTCTACCGCGAGCTCGCGGTGACGCACGCCCATGATTTCGCCGTCGTCGGTCCATGCGGACACTTCGAGGCAGTCGGGCAGCGACTCGCGCTCGATCGCGAGCGAGTGATAGCGCGTCACGTTGAAGTGCTTCGGCAGGTCGGCGAATACGCCCTTGCAGTCGGTTTCGATCTGGCTCACCTTGCCGTGCATGATGGTCTTCGCGCGCACGACGCGTCCGCCGAACGCTTCGCCGATCGCCTGATGGCCGAGGCATACGCCGAGAATCGGCGTCTTGCCCGCGAATTCGCGCAGCACGTCGAGCGTGATGCCGGCGTGCTGCGGGTTGCTCGGTCCGGGCGAGAGGCAGATGCGCGCGGGGTTGAGCTTCGCGATCTCGTCGAGGGTGATTTCGTCGTTGCGGTACGTGTGGACGTCTTCGCCAAGCTCGCCGAAGTACTGGACGATGTTGTAGGTAAACGAATCGTAGTTGTCGATCATGAGCAACATGGTCTTGTCTCCGCTCAGAAGTCGCTGTCGAGGCCGTCCTGCACCTGCTCGGCGGCGCGCAGCACGGCGCGCGCCT
>DATEJU010000126.1:0-45892 GCA_035277805.1 Paraburkholderia sp.
GCCCGCCACCGGTATCTCGCTTACTGCGCCCGGACGTGTCGGTAGCGCGCCGCCCTGGACTTCGAGCGAATTCTAGCCGGACGTGCTGGATGCGGCATGTGATGGACGCAGGAGACGGCAATGACACTCTTTTATGGTGCGCAAGACACCGGACACCTTCAGGCAGTCGTCCTGCACGACTGTTTGATACGCAAGCGCCGGCATCATGAGTTGTGGCCTTTCCAGCGAACTGCCGGTGATGATAGTCGCATCGTGGGCGTGGTTTCGACCTGGCTGTTCGCATTCCTTATCAAGCGTGACGGCCGCGACACGGCGCGCATGCGCAATGCCAGAACTGTGCGGTCACGATATTTCACAGAACGAGGAATCGATGAGATTTAGCGTAATGGAAGCGCTCAACGACGGAGACATACCGAGAATCACAGGTGCGATCATTTCGGTCGACCCCGATGCGGTGGTCGCTGCCGACGTGCGAGCAAACACGGTGGATGTTGACTCCTGGCTCTTCGCCGAGGAGTTCCTGGTTGCTTTCCACGATGCCGGTTATGACGTTCGAATAGCTCAACGTTAGGCCGTCAGATTTCGCTTCCATCCAGCAAACATACTGGTCGGGCCGTCCTCCGTCCGGTGGGCATGATGCGATTCTTGCCGGCGTGAGAATGGGTGAAACGATGCACTTGCGGGAGTAACTTCAGGCCGAAAGCGATGCATTCATTTATGTCATAACATGATATAAATGAATGCACAGGCGCGGTCCCTGATACTGGAAACCATCTGCCAGGGCAAGCAATGAACCCGGCGGAACGGTAGATGAATCCGTATCCGGAATACGGTTGGCCTGCGATGGCAGCGGGTGGAGCAACATGCGCCGGACACGAGATCTTCACTGAGGAGGAACGTCGTGAGTGACACAAGAATCTTCGAGATCTTCCGCTACGATCCAGATCGCGACACCACTCCGTACATGCAAACGTACGAGATAGAGGTGACGCCGAATGACAGGATGTTGCTCGATGTGCTCGTTCGCCTGAAAGCGCAGGACGAGACACTGAGCTTCCGGCGTTCGTGCCGTGAAGGTGTATGCGGCTCGGATGCGATGAACATCAATCGCAAGAATGGGCTCGCCTGCATCACGAACCTCAATGACCTCCCCCGCCACACGGTCCTGCGGCCGCTGCCCGGGCTGCCCGTCGTTCGAGACCTGATCGTGGACATGACCGCGTTCTTCAAGCAGTATCACTCGATCAAGCCTTACCTGATCAACGACACGCCTCCTCCCGAGCGGGAAAGGCGCCAGTCACCCGAGGAGCGCGATCAGCTTGACGGTCTCTACGAGTGCATCCTGTGCTCGTGCTGTTCCAGCGCATGCCCCTCGTACTGGTGGAATCCCGACAAATATGTTGGACCCGCCGGCCTCCTGCAGGCCTATCGCTTTCTGGTTGATTCTCGCGATGAAGCCACCGGTGAGCGGCTTGACAATCTTGACGATCCATATCGCCTCTTCCGCTGCCGAACGATCCTGAACTGCACGGACGTCTGTCCCAAAGGTCTCAATCCGGCCAGGGCGATCGGCGAGATTCGCGCCATGCTTGCGCGCCGGACGATCTGAGTACCCCAACAGGCCCCACATCCCGGGTGCACAGGCCCCGTGTTTCCTGGCGGCGTCATCGCAAGCCTGTTGAGTGCTATCGAGTACGATGATGTCGGGCATGAACGTCTGCATTTTCGCAGGAGGTGAACTGTCAGCGCAGCACGCGACGCTGGCGCTTCAGGGCCATGAATTGATTCAGGATCTCGAATCAATGCTACGTGATGAAAATATGTCCAGGGAACTCCTCGAGTTTCGTATCCAGCTGTACGCGGAGCGCCTGCGGCATAACATGGCCGTAGAGGAACTCGCGATGTTCCCCGTCGCAATGCGCTGCCTGGATTCGGGCGACTGGTCCTCAATTCTGCAGGCAAGCCCAGATCGGCCGGCCGATCCCTTATTCCAAACGCCAGTGCATGATCGCTTCCTGCAGTTGCACCGCGTGATTGCCGCCGAAGCCGATTGTGGATGCCAGGTGGGCGACGCGCAACGCCCCCTTGCCCTGAAGGCGAGACAGTCGCCAGCTTGAGTGACCCGTCGTTCAGTTCATGATCCTCGACGGTCTTCCCGCCGATTGATACCGAAAGCCACGTTCATTATGCCTGGGAGGGGTTCCGGATGGACGGCGGGGGGATCGCTTGCCGGAAAGCTCTCCGCCACGGCCTCGTCGATCAAGGCTTCGAGGTGGTCTGCCCGCTGACGTGCGGTGCGCTCAACTTCATGAGAGATTCGCATGATGGGCCTCAATGATGGTCTTGATTGCGATTCGGATCCGGATCGGTGTCTTTGACTGTGCGATACGTCGCCCTGCGAAACCGCACAACGAGATTTTCGCCCAGCGGCGTCACCTGAGGCTTGCCCCGGCACCTGCGACACCGGTCAATCGAGACTTCATGGTAAATGTCCATCAATATCCTCCTGGCCGGGTTTCTGACAAGGGCGTCCCAAGCGTGTAACCCCTATGCCTGCCAGCGCCCTGTTGAACTCGAAAGGGAGTAGTGCAATCGACTGGCGCCAGCTGCTGCAACCCATCGATGTCGAGGATCCGGAGATCCTTGCCGTGCACATTGATCAATCCCCGCCCCTGCAATTTCGACAACGTCCGGCTGACTGTCTCGAGCTTCAGCCCGAGGTAGCTGCCAATTTCCTGACGCGCCATCTTCAGCGTGAACGCAGCAGCGGAGTACCCACGCGCCTGCCAGCGCCGCGACAGGTCGGCGAGAAAAAAAGACACGCGCTCCTCCGCCGTCATGGTGCCGAGCAGCATCATGAGGGTGGACTCGCGCACGATCTCGGCACCCAGCATCTGGTGAACATGATGCTGGATCGCGCTCACTTCCCGGCACAGCATCTCGAGCAGCTCGAACGGCATCACGCACACGGAACTGTCCTCCAGCGCGATCGCCTCACAGCTGTGCTCCCCGCTGGCAATGCCATCGATGCCGAGTGTATCGCCAACGATCCCGAAGCCTGTGACCTGCTCGTGCCCTTCGCGATGCATGACCACGGTCTTGAACGAACCCGTGCGGATCGCGTAGATGCTCCGGAAGGTATCGCCCAGGCGATACAAGGCATGCCCGCGATGGACGACGAGCAGGCACTGCACAGCACGGTTGATCCGCTCATGGGTCGAGGTGTCAAGTCGGCTACTGGTGCACAGTCCCGCCATCGCACAGGTCTTGCAGCCGAAATCTGCCGTCAGCCGCCCTTGATCGCCCGACCGTGCGTGCAGTTCGCGATAAGGTACAGAAGTGGCACTTCCCTGGGGTACGGTTGTGGTCAACATGCTTTCCTTTGGCCATGAATATCCAGCTGACAATGCGCAGGCCTGCGCGGTCGCTTCAATCCACTGCCTTCACCGTGAAGTCAATTACGATGTTGCCCGGTTCGCGAGCGACATACCCGATGTCCACGCGCGGCCCGAAGTGCTGCTCGATCTGGGCCAGGAGCGGTAGCGGGTCGTGGTCGTTGACGAAGCGCATCACCTCGCCTGGCTCCAGTGCACCGAGCGCGCCGAAAATGGCCGCGTGGCGAAAGCGTCTGGCAACGCCACGTGCATCGAAAACATGTTGCCGGGAGAAAATGGGCAGGGCATCTGATGGATTAGGCATGGCTGTTTCTCCTGAAAGGGTGGCCGATCGCAGCCCTCACTGCGGCGTAACGGTGCGTCGGGACACCATGGCCTTGCTGAGCGTGGCCAGTTGCTGTCGATCGAGGTGCGCTTGCGCAAATGACAGAATCTCGCGCTCCTCCACGGCTATGTGGCTGCGATAAGCGCCGACAAAGTCAGCCACCTGGGCCGCTTCGAGCTGCGCTGATTTTCCTTCGGCGATATCGGCAAGCACGACGCACAGGTGCGCCCACGCGGCGTCGAGGGATCGATGCTCATCAAGCAGGTATGCGATCCGTTCGCGCACCGGCGAGCGCAGGCATTCGCCGACCTCGATCAGCATCGGAAAGAGGTCTTGTTCCTCGTCGGCATGATGATGCGGGCCCGCCACATTGAAATAACGCATGACGTTTCTGGCCGCCTGCTGCGCCTGGATATCCGGGCCATGCGAAGGCAGGTGCGCGACGAGCTTCTCGAGCGTCGCGCACTGCGCAGCAATGCGCTCGTGGCACGCCCTGAGCATTTCGATCGGCTCGTCGAAAGAGGGCCCAGGTTTGATCAAAAAATTGTCCGGCTTCATTTTGCTCTCACGTCGTTTCGTTTCAGCCTGCCTTGCCGTCCGTTCGTGGACGTGTCAGATAGGACCAGTATTGGCGCGCATACGGCGTTAGCCGTGAACATCGGCGTGACGCGGCCCGCGATGATGGTGACGAGCGTCACCATCAATCCAACGGCTGCGTCAGCAGAGCGCAATGCAAGATCGGCTCGCCCCTGCAACGCCCAGACGTGAAACAGGACGTTCAGAAGGCCAAGCATGCCCAGCACAACGGGCACAAAGATAAACGGCCGGAAGCCGAGTCTCAGGACGGGCAGATCCGATGCCGGAGACACGAAAGAAGAACGGTGCCGCAGACGCATTTTCATTACCGGACTCCTGTCCGCTGCCTCGCGACACCTTGCGGGCGAGACACGACCACCGGCACCGGTCCTCGACGGTTGGCCACGCCCAGAACGGAAGCCGCCACGGTAGGCGCAGCAATGGCCTCATGCAGCGTCATCGTGTCGAGTTCATGCAGAAAAGCGTCGACCGCCCTGTAAAGCCTGCGCCTGAGGTTGCAGGCCGGAAAAATCGCGCAGTCATGCGCAACCGTCATGTCGTGGCAACGCACGACGGAAAAATCCTTTTCGGCGACACGCACGATCTCTCCCACGGAGATCTCGCGGGGCGCACGCGCCAGACGGGCGCCGCCGGTGCGGCCGCGCGTCGTCTCGATGAGACCGACCTGACTGAGCTCGTGGATGATTTTCGTCAGATGGTTGCGCGAGATTCCATAGGCCCCAGCGATTTCGTCGATTGTCGCGACGCCACCATCCGGGTACTTCAGGGCGAGATACATCATCACCCGAAGCGTGTAATCGGTGTAAACGGTGAGGTGCATGACGGCTCCTTCCGTGACTCAACCTGGTTGAGCTCGGGTGCGAGCCCGTTCAGCGTGGGCCAGCACTTAAACATACATTAACAATACATCATTTATGCCGCGTTCACAATATCGCCTACCGATCGGTTCGAGTGACCATTGAGAAATCAACCTGGACATCCGAACGATCTCTAATGCCCAGGCCACCCTTCAGAACACCAGTGCACAGCGCTTCTCATCGTGCGACCAATTGACCCAGATTAAATTCGCAGGCCCGCTCTCGTGCTAAAACATTCATTGAAAATACATTTTATAGGTCGTGCAGGCGTAGCGCCGTGACGACCTTCTCGACGGCCTCGACAGGAGCGTGTCATGCGACTGACTTGCACACATGCATCTCAATGCCTCATGCCACACGTCTATCTGTCGAGGCTACCCTCGCTGACCCGCTCATTCTGGAGTGCGCGCCCGATGATGTGCGCCGTGCGTGCGCCCGTCGCGCGTAGCAACATCACCCTGGGCAGGATGCCCCGTCCGGGCCCCCACGCGTATTCATAACCGTTTCACCTCTGCAAAGGCACCTCCATTCGTCTAGAGCCGGCACCGTCCTTCTTGTGGCTCGATGAACGCAACTTTCCGCAGGTTGGAAAACAACCATGAATACGCAAACTCCTTCAGCAGGCGATAGCTGTCCGCAGGATCGCACCAGCCGGGTGCTGATCTGGATTCTCGTTATCGTCACCGCGCTCTGCTGGGCAGGCATGGTGATCGCCACGCGCGCCACCTATCAGCAGGCAGCGCCACTGCCGCAGCAGATGGTCACGCCGAATGGCACCGTGGTGATGAGCTACGCCGACATCGTCGCCGGCAAATCCGGCTTCCAGAAAGCCGACCTGATGGACTACGGCAGCCTTTACGGCATGGGCTCTTACTTTGGCGAAGACTTCACCGCCGAGTATCTTGTTCAGCTGGCGAAAGAGGTACAGAACAATCTGGCGTTATCACGCTACGGCAAATCGTTTGACGCGATCACAACCGACCAGCAGGCAAGCGTCACCCGTGCCATGCAGGCGCAACTCCAGGGCATCGATCTGAGCAGGCAGCAGGTCGTGCTTCCCGGCGAGGTGGCGCACGCGATACAGACGCTGCAACAGCGCATCAGCGCGGCGCTTCTCAGCGACAACTTCGCGCACGGGTACACCGGGGCACGTGCGCTCGACGCGTCCAGCGCCGCACAGACGGCAAATTTCCTGCTCTATTCGTCGCTCACGACCGTTGCCCGGCGTCCGGGCCAGGACTACTCATGGACCGTCAACTGGCCGGCCGAGCCGCTGGTCGGCAATGCCCCAACCGCGGCAACCTTCGAATGGACATGGGCGTCCTTCGTACTGATCTTTTTCGCGATCGGCGCGATCCTGATGATCTTCCGCCTCTGGATCGAACCGAAGGCCGGCAACGAAACATTCGAACCGGTGTTGCGGAACTTCACGGAGCCCACGCCCAGTCAGCGGGCACTGTGGAAATATTTCCTCGTAGTGGCCGGTGTGCTGCTGGTGCAGATTCTTGCAGGCTCGATCATGGCGCACTACTACACCGATCGATCGAGCTTCTATGGCATTGAAGTCGACAGATGGTTGCCGTTCGCCGCGTTGCGCAGCGTGCACCTGCAGGCGCCGATTGTCTGGATCGGCGTGAGCTGGATCGCCGCGGGCCTCTTCCTGGCGCCGCTGATCGGCAAGCGTGAGCCGGCAGGACAGCGGACCCTGGTCAACCTGATTTTCTGGGTACTGGTCGTGATCGTGGCGGGAGCCCTGCTCGGCGATTACCTCGGGATCATGGGCGTGATCCGCACACACTGGTTCTGGTTCGGCAACCAGGGACTGTCTTACCTCGAGCTCGGCCGCTTCTGGCAAATCCTCTTCTTCGTCGGCCTGGCCGTCTGGTGCCTGGTGTTGCTGCGTGCATTCTGGCCAACACTCAGGACGCTGTTCAGGCAAAGCGGCGGGTCGCTTTACGGCCTTTTCCGGATCGAGCACCTGCTGTGGGTCAGCACGCTGAGCGTTACTGTTCTCTATGTGTTCGGCATGATTCCGCTCGGCACGCCCAACCCGTCGTTCTCGATTACCGACTTCTGGCGCTGGTGGGTGGTGCACCTCTGGGTGGAACTGGCCTTCGAGTTGTTCACGGCTGCGGTGACCGGCTACTTCCTGATGGCGCTCGCGCTCGTGTCGCGCCAGATGGTCGAGCGCGCCGTGCTGTTCGAATGGATTCTGATTCTGATCGGCGGCGTGCTCGGCACCGGCCATCATATGTACTGGGCCGGTGAACCCGGCCTCTGGGTGGGCGTTGGCAGCATGTTTTCGTTCATCGAGGTCTTGCCGCTCTTCCTGCTGGTGCTGGAGGCCATCGAGCAGCAGCGTCACATCCGGCATGAAAAAGCGTTCCCGTACCGGCTTGCCTACCTCTATATCCTCGGCTCGGCATTCTGGAACTTCGTAGGTGCCGGGGTGTTCGGTGGCGGCACGCTCAATGCACCGCTCGTCAACTACTACGAGCATGGCACCTTCCTCACGCTGAACCACGCGCATACGTCGCTCTTTGGCGCTTTCGGCCTGCTCGCCATCGGACTGCTGTACATGGTGCTGCGCTATCTCAACGGCAACCGCGCATGGAGCGACCGGTTCGGAATATGGGCGTTCTGGCTCTACAACGCTGGCCTTGTGATGTGGATCGTGATGAATTTTTACCCGATTGGATGGCCGCAGCTGCTGGCGGTCTATACGCACGGCTATGCCTATGCCCGAAGCCTCGCCTTCTACAACACCACTATCTTCTGGCAGTGGATGCGCATGCCGGGCGACATCGTGTTTGCCGCAGGCGCCCTCTTGATGGCCTGGGACTTCATCACCAAACTCCTCGCCCAGCGCAGGGCTCCCGACGCCGTTCCCCAGCGCTCCACCGTCACGCCGGCGGGGCCGTTATGAGCCCCCTTCACGACCAACATGAACTCACCCGCCTGTCCGATGGGCACATCCGTCCGTGATGAAGTCCGGGCCGTGGGCCAGGAAGTCGCGCCGACCGATGTGTCTGTCGATGTAGCGCTGGCCCTGGATTCGCCCGGGTCGCCCGCCACGATAAGCGGGGCCGCTCGCGCGGTGCTTCACTGGCGAGTGCATTAACGCTTTTCGCTCATCTTTTCGTATTTTTCGCTTCATTCTGGAGTACGAACATGTCTACCATCGCAATCCCCGCCGCCGTGATCGTCGTCGACGTTGGCACTGCTGATCCGCTCGAGCGCCATTCCATGGTTTTCGATACGTTTGCAGGACTGGCTCCCGGCCAGGCGCTCGAACTCGTGTCGGACCACAATCCCGAACCGTTGCTCGAGGAGTTCGTTGCCGAATTGCATGACGAATTCTGGTGGCGGGGCGAAAAGGATTCCCTGAACCTGTGGCACGTGCTGATTGGCAAGCCGGAGACGGCGGTCGATTGACTGGAGCGAGCGGTAGCCATCCAGCGGGCCTTGCCTTACCTCGCGCCGGCCGGCACGGTGGTGGCAGGCATTGCGCTGCTGGCCGGCGCTCCAGTACCGCTCGTGCAGGTATTGCTTGTGATCGCCGCCGTGATCCTGGTGACTGCCAGCATCAAGCAGGCGATGCGACAGCCCACGTTGTTCGTGATCGTCCTGGCGGCCGCCGCGGGATGCTGGGAGGTCGGTAATGGAGTGTGGTTGATCCTCGGCGACGTATCGGCCGCGGTACCCTGGTGGCTGTCGTTCCTGGTCCTCACCATTGCGGGTGAGCGCCTTGAACTGACGCGCCTGCTGCCTGTGTCACGATGGGGCCCCCGGCAGTTCGGCATCGTCGTCATGGTCATCTTTGCCGGCGCGATCTGTGCCCTGTGGCGGCCCGAGGGCTCCCTGCGTGTTTTCGCCGGCGGGTTGCTGGCACTGGCCGTGTGGCTCGCACGCCATGACGTCGCCCGTCACACCGTGCGACAGGCAGGACTGGTCCGCTTCATCGCCGTGTGTCTTTTGTCGGGCTATGGCTGGCTCGCCGTCGGCGCGCTGCTGGGCCTCGACGGCGCCTTCGCGCCCGGACATGCCTGGCGGAACGCCGCACTGCGCGCGATCACACTGGGCTTTGTGTTCTCGATGGTCCCCGGTCATGCGCCGCTGATCCTGCCGGCCGTGACGCGGATTCGCGTCCCGCCATGCTACGCCTGCCAGGCGTAGCCGCCCCCTCCCACGCGCGCGTTACTCTTTGGGGCGAACAAGGTCCGATGAACAACGATAAAAATGCGGCGTCGACCGGCGTCCCGATATCGGCGTTTCGCTTCAACGCTCCAGGCGTTACCGGTGGTTACAGATTTGACAAATGATGGGAGCACTGCCGGAAGCTCCACCATTAGAATCCGCCGGTCGATGAGTGATCACGGGAGTGACAGATGGAGCGCAAGATTGCAGGCCTGGTCGGTACGCTAGCCGGCCTTGCCACGCTAGGAAGCACCGGCGCACACGCAGCGGCCGATGCCACCGCAATGCCGCAGGAGCCCTTGTCGGTAACGTCTTATTCGGACCTGCTTCAACCGATTCCCAACGCCACTGAGGTGCTGAAAGCCCATAATGCGGAGCTGATGGAGCAGGCCCGCAATGCGCCTGCCAAAATGGAGCGTGTGCAATGGTACAGGGACGAACGTCGCTACCACCATCACCATCACCATCATCACCATCACCACCACCACGGGTATTACGGGCCGGCGCCTGGGTATTACCCGCCGCCCGTCTACTACGCGCCGCCCCCGCCGCCCAACGCGGTGATCATGCAGCCGGGGATCGGCGTGCAGTTGTACGGCGATTAATCGTCTGCTGCCCGGTCTCTCGCCCGGGCGGCGCCAAGGATACGGCGGTAAGTGCCATCAAAGACCGTGTTGGTGGACGACATCCACCTCGTGTCCTGTCCGAGCGTGTCGCGGCTCGCGTGAATCCGCCTCGACTGCATTTCCCGCTCTGCCGCTTCCTCCATGCTCATGGCCTCGAGCGTGAAATCGGGCTCCGCCGGCACAACACAGAGCTGCATGAAGGGTTCTCCAGGGCGGAATACATGCACGACCCCTTGTGGCGGCGTCTTGAACACCACGAAGTTGATCATCGGCCACCATGACGTGCGCAGCAGCGCCGGCACGGCCAGCGGCACATCGTCCGCTTCGCTCAGGTAAAAGCGCGGATGCGGTTCGGTGCGCACCGCGTAGCCCTCCGGCACTTTCAGGTCGAGCAGAAGCTGGTAGGTGTAGTAGCCTTCGCCGAAAGCGCGGAACGGTGGCCAGTTCTCGCCGGTATTCGGGTTCGGACCAATATCGCCCTCGAAAACGACTTTGCCATCCTGGCGACTGACCCGGACCTCATTATCGTGAGGATAAAACAGCTCGATGCCGTACTGCGCCCCCTCCACGAAAGGCAGGCAGTGCCAACCCTGTTCGTGGGCCCCATCCCGTCGTGGCTCCTTGTTTCCGCCCCAGCCGGGAACCTCCACCCGGGTACGGCGGGGCGCAAGACGCGGTTCGTAGAAGCGGTATTTGATGTCGACCATGATGATGCTCAGGCAGTTGGTAACAGAATTTGAGGCGCTCCGGCCTCGATCGTCGGGATAATTTATCTGAACACCCCCCGCCGGCACCAGTACTTCATTCGCACCGGCTGCGGGCATAGCTTCGACAACCAGTGCGCAGATACGATTCACTGGGGTGTCCTTACTGATTGCTGTCACCTGCTAACAATGGCAGCGGCCCGCAATCCCCGGACGAACCGCTCGCGCCAACAGGCATACCCCCGCATGCCTTGTACTTAAGCCTGCGTTAACCTTGCTCCCCCTACGCTACCGGCATTGAATCTCAACCTCTGATGACCGTCATGTCCCCGTTTCCCTTCCGCCGCCACACCAACCTGTTGTTGTGCGCCGCGCTTCTTGCGGTCTCGCCTTTCGCACAGGCGGGAGAAATTAAAACGCTGATGAAGGACATGAAGCTTGCCATGCGCGGAGCGATGGCCAGCACGACGATGCCGCAACTGAGCGGCTATGTTGCCCGGCTGGAGCACGATGTGGATTTGGCAAGCCGTCAATCTTACCGTGACGACCAGCCCACCTACGACGAAGGCATGCAGACCCTGCGGCGGGAACTGAACGAGGTCGATCAGGCGATCCAGGCAAACGACATGACGGCGGCCAAAGGCGGCCTGCGCAAGATCGACGCAAGCCGCAAGCATTACCACGATCTGCTGAACTGACCGGTTCGCACGTTGGTTCGAACAGGAGCCCACTTCATGAAACCGCTTTCGCGCTATCCCTTTTCAGTCAGCCTTCTACACTGGTTGCTGGCCATCGCGCTGATCGGCAACCTTGTCATCGGCTGGCTGCTCGACGACAGGGAGGAACTCGTCGCGCTTCACAAGTCGATCGGCATCTGCATCCTCGTTTTCGCCCTCGTCCGGCTCACGAACCGCCTGCGCGTGCGAGACCAGGTACCGCCCTCCGTCAACGCAGCCGGCACGCCGGCACACTTCGTGGAAGCGGCCGCTCATCGTCTGCTCTATGTGCTGATGCTCGTCGTGCCCCTGCTCGGGTGGCTGAAGACCAATGCAGCCGGACACGCGGCCAGTTGCTTCGGACTCTTCTCCTTGCCGACGCTCTTGCACAAAAGCCGCGAGCTATCACACTTGCTGGGGCAACTGCACGCGCTCACAGCCTACGGGCTGGCTGCGCTGATCGGGTTACACGTTCTGGCCGCGCTGGCCCATCGGGTATTCAAGGGAAAAAACATCCTTCACCGCATTCTTCCCTTGCCCCGGTGACCTCTGTCCGGCTGAAGCATGCCCCAATGTGAAGAAGCCGGCCCCCTCCCGTCGTGGTCCCACACGATGCGCGGTCGTCGCCTTTCTCCGGCGCGCCCATCCGCCGACAGGTACAGGCCCGCAAGCATCATCGGAGCGAGAGCGCTGACGTGTTGCCCCCCTTCTCTCGCAGGTCTCGTACCTGCCGGGTTCGTCCGAAACAAGTCTCAGTATCCTGTTGATATCCAGACAGCCGAGGCCCGCGTGGCTGCACAGCAGGACCTAACGGGAAACGCAGGTACGGGTTACGGTGGCGCGGCATCCGGCATGTCGCAGTCCGGTCACCGGATGTCGAGTGACACGTGGACGCTTTACGGTCGTCACTGAAGACAGCCGGATAGAACGAGCTTATGCCGATCGTTCTGCCAGAGGACGGTTGGCGGACAGGAAACGGCCATGAAAGGGCTGCACGCGAGGGTTTCGCCGTGGGCAGGACGCAGTATGGAAACACGCTCTCCCTCGCATTTGCAGGACGTCTACGGAATCATGCTGCTTGTACCTTGCATTACCCACCAATTAATTCGCACTGCTTCTCTAACTGAATCAAGTCCCGGCTGCCGCCTTTTCCGGGAAAAACTCAAAGCACGGCTGCACAAGTGCAACGAATATAACCCGACGACGTGTGGAAAATAGTCGTGTGGAAAAGGAAACTGACGATGCTCTTTCACATGTCGGCTGATTCCCAATGGTCAGTTGCCCCCTCCGCGCGCTGTCCCCCGCGCATCGGCGACACGGCGGAGATGGACGCACGGTACCGTAGCTTCACGGGGCTCTTCCCGGCGGACAGAACCTCCATTTTGACTTCTCAATGTATGAACGACGACATCGCTCCGGGATAATGCCAGGTATCCGTAACCGCTCTGCTGATCAGCACGGGAGAGAAAGATGATGATGAGAGGATCCAGCACGCGCTACGGGCCAATGGCTCAACTCCTCCACTGGTGTACCGCAATGCTTGTTCTCGTGGCATTCATATACGGACCCGGTGGACCTGAGCAGCATGTGTATTCCTCCGTACACGAGTTTGACCGGCGCTTCCACGAGACATTGGGATTGTGCGTATTCGCACTCACCATCATCCGGCTGCTCTGGCGCGCGATCGATGTGCGACCCACGGCCCCGGATGTGTCGCCCTGGATGGGTATTCTGGCAGCGTGTGTTCAATGGACACTCTATCTGCTTCTACTGGCGCTTCCGCTGACTGCCATCACTGGTGCATGGCTCGAAGGGCACCCCCTGACACTCGTCAACGGCGTCGTAATCGAGCCCTGGCTCGGCGCGTCACACAATATCGGCGCGACTTTCGCAGCGGCCCACAAGTGGCTCGGTGACGCGATCATGTGGCTTGTGGGACTGCATGTGCTTGCCGCGCTTTTCCATCATGTTGTTCTCAAGGACGACGTACTGAAGACCATGCTGCCGCGCTGGATTCTGGATCGACGTCCAGCAATGGACCGTTGAAAGCAAGTCGCCTCTGAGCTTCTCTCGTCTCGGCGGTGCGTGGCTGGTTGCACGGCACTGGCGCGTCCCGTTGATGCAATTGGGGCTGGCGCTGCCCGCACCGCCACGCTTTTCAGCAGCCATCAACGTCGATCTTTTTGACCATTGACCTGCGCGGCGCAATCAGCACGGTAACCGCTAGAATTGCGGTTTTAGCCCGGAATACGTCCATGTCTTTTGCCTCGCTTGGCCTGATCGATCCGCTGCTGCGCAATCTGCAGGGCCTCAATTACCAGGCACCTACGCCGGTGCAGGACAAGGCGATTCCTGCTGTGCTCAGTGGCAAGGACGTCATGGCTGCGGCACAGACCGGCACTGGCAAAACGGCGGGTTTTGCGCTGCCGCTGTTGCAACGGCTGGTGCAGCACGGCCCGGCGGTTTCCAGCAACCGCGCGCGTGTTCTGGTGCTGGTGCCCACGCGTGAACTGGCTGAACAAGTGCTGCAAAGCTTTATCGATTACGGCAAAGGTCTCGACTTACGATTTCTGGCCGCGTACGGCGGTGTGAGTATCAACCCGCAGATGATGAAGTTGCGCAAAGGCGTGGATGTGCTCGTTGCCACGCCGGGCCGCTTGCTGGATCTCAATCGCCAGAACGCCGTGCAGTTCGATCAGGTACAAACGCTGGTGCTGGATGAAGCCGACCGCATGCTGGATCTCGGCTTTGCGCGCGAACTCAACGCCGTCTTCGCGGCCCTGCCCGTCCGGCGCCAGACCCTGCTGTTCTCCGCCACGTTTACCGACGATATCCGCGCCATGGCGGCAAGCATTCTGCGTGGCCCGGTCAATATCAGCGTCAGCCCGCCCAATGCCACGGCCAGCAAGATCAAGCAGTGGGTGGTGCCGGTGGATAAGAGGAACAAGCCTGAGCTCTTCATGCACCTTGTGGCTGAAAACAACTGGAAGCACGCGCTGGTGTTCGTCAAAACCCGCATTGGCGTGGACTACCTGGCGGGCATGCTCGATGATGCGGGCTATGCGGTCGACACCATCCACGGCGACAAACCGCAACCCGCGCGTCTGCGTGCGCTGGAGCGCTTTAAGGCGGGCGAAGTACAGATGCTGGTAGCCACCGATGTGGCTGCGCGCGGGCTGGATATCGACGACCTGCCGCTGGTGATCAACGTTGATCTGCCGATCGTGGCGCAAGACTATGTGCACCGTATTGGCCGTACCGGCCGCGCGGGCGCCAGCGGCGTGGCGGTGTCCCTTGTGTGCGCCGATGAAGCACCGCAACTGGCCGCGATTGAAGCGCTGATCCGGCAAACGCTGCCCCGCGAAGAAGAGCCGGGTTTTGAAGCCGAACACCGCGTGCCGGAAACCAGCGCGACGGGTCAGATCGTCAAGAAACCCAAAAAGCCCAAGAAGCCCAAAGTGCCGCAAACCGCGCCGGGCGCCGCGCCGGTACTCAGCAAAAAAACTCGCCCGCAGGGTGGCGAAAACAAACGCAAGCCTGCGGCACAACGTGCCGTGGCCGCGGGTACCGACACAAGCTTGATCGTCGGTAGCCCATTCAGCGTGCAAAAGCCACGCAGCAAACCCGCTGCGGGTTCACGTAAGCCGGCTGGCAAACCCGCTGGTGGCCGCGGCAAACGCCAACCCTGATGGGTGGGGATGAGTCACGGCAGCGCTTACGAACTTCGGGGCTGAACGAACGTTGAAATCGTGCCTGGCGAGCGCCCGATCGAGGTCGTGTCTGGCGAGTGTGTCTGCCTCTCTCACGAAAGCCGTCATTTGACCGGCTCGTCGCGAGCTACCGCTTCGGGTCGCATTACGCCTCCCGCATATATGTTCGCCCGGTGGCAACCGAACTGGCGCGAGCCGGCCATAAGCGGGCGCTAGCCTGCGACTTTCGCGTGCCGGCATCCAGCAGCTCTGCTGAGCGTCCACGCGGCTTGCGCCAGCCGCCCCTCAGAACCGGTATCCGACCTGCAAGCTGCCCTGTTGCGCCGATACGTGCGTCGTGTTGATCACCGCGTCGTAGCCGAGCGATACGTCGAGGTGCTTCGCCGGATGCAGCGTCACGCTCGCGCCTGCGCTCAGATAGCCGCGCGGCAGGCTCGTGCCCGGCGCCGCGAACACCGTGCCGTCGAGCGACGTCACGCTCAGCGTGCGGTTCGCATCGAGCAGCTCGTGCGCGTAGCCGATGCGCAGCTCGGCGTTCACGGGCCGCAGCGCATCGCCGAACGCCTTGTCGACCGTGACGGCCACGTAGGGCTGGAGGCTGCGCACGTTGTCCGTGCCGACATCGAGATCCTGTCCGCCCGCGCCGCTCTCGCCGAAGCCGTTCGCATGGAAATAGGCGTAGCGCAGGCCGACGCGCGGCGTGATCCGCACGTCGCCGAACGTCATCGGCAGGCTCGCCTGGCCGCCCACGTTGAACTCCTGGCCCATATGGTCGCCCTCGGCCGTGCCCAGCTGCCCGAACGGGCGCTTCTGCGAGAGGAAGTCCAGCCCCGCGCCCAGCGTCGCGCCAAGATCGACCGGCCCCACGCGGCGGCCGCCGTAGAGCGCGGCACGCAGCGTATCGGTGGCACCCGAGTCGGTCGTCACCGCTTCGTCGATATCCGCGTGGTCGTAGCCCACGGCCACGCCCGCGTCGTATGCGCCGTACTTCCGCTCCAGCCCCGCGAGGAAGCCGTAGCGGTTGCTCTGGAAGCCGGGCTCGCCGTTCGCGCCGCCGACGTTCGTGTGGCTGCCCGTCGCCGTGATCCAGCCACGGGGCGTCGCGGACGCGGCCACCGAACCGCTGCCGAGCCGCGCGAGCAGCGCAGCGCCTTGCGCCTGTGCGCCGAGTATCGTGGACGTGCCGACCGCGGCGTAGATGCTCGTATCGACGGGCGCCACGACAACCGGCGCGACCGGCGCCGACGGCGTGCCCGGATCCGACGGCGGCGTCGCAGCAGCCGCGAGCGCGAGTTCGACCTCGTTCGCACCGTAGGCGAGCGAAGGCGTCAGCGTGCCGAGGTAAGACACCCCGGCGCTCGTCACGCTGCGGAACGTGCCGCTGATGCCCTTCGCCGCCGACACCAGTGTGTACGACTTCGCCGTATACGTGCCCGGATCGTAGGTGATGGCGAGCACGCCGTTCAGCGTCGCGCTGCCGCCGACGTTCAGCGCCGACGCGCCGCTCGGGCTGACCTCGAGCGCGAGCGTCGCGTTGCTCGCCTGAGCGTAGTTGCCGCCGACGCTCAGCGTGCCGATCGAGCCGCCCGGCGCGACCGTGCCGCCGTTGACCACGTTGCCAAGCACTGTGCCGTGGCCGCGCAGCGTGCCGGCGGCGGCGACGTCGACGTTGCCGCCGAGCGCGGCCGTCGGCGAATCGGCGTCGCCCACTTCGAGCGCGCCGCCCGAGACGGTCGTGCTGCCCGCGAACGCCGCGCTGTTGCCGTCGAGGGTCAGCAGGCCGCTGCCTTGCTTCACGAGCGTGCCCGTACCCGCGATCGCGCCGCTGAAGGTGCCGTTCGCGTCAGTCAGCGTGAGCGTCTTCGCGCCGAGCGCCGCGACGCCCGCGCCGCTCAGGTTCGCAATCGCGGCTCCGTTCGTGGTGGCGGAAATGTCGAGCGTGCCGTTGTCGATCACGCCGCTCGACAGCGCGATGCTGCCCGCGCCGCTCAGCGCCAGCGTGCCGCCGCTGATCGTCGTGGCGCCGCTGTAGCGGTTGGCGCCGGTGAGCGTCCACGTGCCCGAACCCTGCTTGACGAGCGCGCCCGTTCCGCCGATCGTGCCGCCGAAGGTGCCGTTCGCGTCGGTCAGCGTCAGCGTCTTCGCGCCGAGCGCCGCGACGCCCGCGCCGCTCAGGTTCGCAATCGATGCACCGCTCGTCGTGCCGGAAATGTCGAACGTGCCGTTGTCGATCACGCCGCTCGACGACGCGATGCTGCCCGCGCCGCTCAGCGCCAGCGTGCCGCCGCTGATCGTCGTGGCGCCGCCGTAGCTGTTGGCCGCTGTGAGCGTCAGCGTGCCAGCGCCCGCTTTCGTCACGCCGCCGGCCCCGCCGATGCCGTTCGCCATCGTCACGTCGTTGCCGTTCGTGTCGAACGTGCCGCCGTTCGCGCCCAGCGCATTCAGGCGGCTGGAAATGTCGGTCGCGTTTCCGGCGGCCCACTGCAGGCCGCCGCCGTTCAGCGTGACATTGCCCGTCCCGAGATTGCCGCCGTTGCTGAAGTCGATGAGCCCGGCGTTGACGGTCGTGCCGCCCAAGTAGGTGTTGGCCGCGTTCAGGACGGTCGTGCCGCTGCCGTTCTGCGTGACCGTGCCGGGGCCGGCGATCACGTTCGAGAACGTATAGGATGCATCGGACTGGTTGAAGTTGATCGAGCCATTGTCGGTGATGCTGCCGGCAAGGCCGACGATGACGCCGGCTGTCGCGCCGTCGGCGGTGGCGTTGCCGATATTGAGCGCGCTGCCACCGCCGATGATGAAAGTGGCGCTGCTCAGGTTCAGCGTGCTGCCGCCACCGAGGTTCAGCACGCCGGCGCCGCCCGCCCCGCCGTTTCCCGAACAGCCGCAGGCGCCGCCCGCGCCGCCGACGCCGCCGATCTCGAGCTGCCCGCCGACCGTGACGGTCGCCGCGCCGGTCAGCGTGAGCGTCCCGTTTCCGCCGTTTCCGCCATTGCCGCCGCGATCGCTGAAGTTGTTGCCGGCGCCACCACCGCCGCCGGCCCCGCCGACGTAGAGGTTGCTGCCGACGTTGAGCGTCGTGCCGCTGAGGTCGAGTTCCCCCGCGCCGCCCGTCGCGCCGTTGACGCCGCCCGATCCGCCGCCGCCGCCACCGCCGCCGCCGATCACGACGTAATCGTAGGACGGCCCGATGCTGCTGCCGCTGGCTGGACTGGCGACCGTCTGCGTGATTCCCGGGAGACCGCCGAGGCCGCCGCCGCCCGCCAGATAAAAGGCCGGGCCGCCACCGCCGCCGCCGATGCCGCCCGTTCCGCCGTTACCGCCGCCGGCGCCGCCTGTGCCGACGAGCAGATTGTCGGCATGCGCCCCCGGCGCGGCGAGCGCGAGCGACAACGCCGTCAATGCCGCCCCGGTCCCGGCAACGCGCTTTCGGGCGCGGCCCCGTTTTGCCGAAACCCCCTTCGCGGCCGACCGTGCCAGCTCCGACACAGCCTGCCATGCCCCCAGACTCGCGTTCCAGACGACGCGATATGCGCGATTCATTGTTTTCGCTCCCCTGATGGTTATTCTTCGAACCCTGTACGACGCGGTCCTTGCGGGCGTGCGGCGCCACGCAGTTCAGCGGCTCAATGTAAGATTTATCCTCAGAAGATTCCATTACCCGAACGAGTGATATGTCCACCGACGACCCCGCTCTCCTGCACGAAATCGTGCGGCTCTACGAAGCCGAACCGGACCTGATTGCGCTGCCGGGCATCATGTTCGAGAGCGTGACCCGGCTCACTGATTCCGACGTGGTCGGCTGGACCGAGGTGCACTACCGTAGCGGGGAGTTGAGAGCGTTGCTGTCGGTCGAGGACGATCCCGCCCGGCGCAAGGAGGCCTTCGAGCGGTATGCGCGCCACGCCGGCAGTCATCCTTTCTGGCAGAAAGACCCGGCCTTCTTTGGCGAGCGCGCCGTGCGCGAGTCCGATATCTTTACCGACGAAGAATTCATGGCGCTGCCGATGGCGCGTGAAGTGTTCCTGCCCTCGCGTGCGCACCGCATCATGGGCGTCGTGATCCAGCACGGCGAATATGCACTGAACCTCACTGCCCACCGGGTCGTGGGCCGCGCGCCCTATAGCGACGCCGAACGCGACCGGCTGCAAACCTATCGTGCGCACGTGCTGCGCGCGTATCGCCAGGCGCAGCGGTGCACGGTGGACAAGCTCTCCGCGGCGGACCGTCTGCATTATGCGTTTCCCGAGCTGACGCAGCGTCAGGTGGAGGCGGCCGTATGGATCGCCCAAGGCAAATCCAACGAGGCCATCGCAGTTGCGATGGGCGTCAGCCTGGACACGGTCAAGGCGCACCTGAAGGCCATTTTCAGCAAGATCGGCACGGACAGCCGCCTCGCGCTGGCGCGGCTCGTCCACACCGTGCCGCCGTTTTCGCAGATGCCGCCGCTCTGGAAGCTGCCGGTCGAGACGTGGAAGACGCAGACGGTGGCGGGCTCGTGAGGGCGGCCAGGCCTCGAGCTGATGCTGATGCCGATGCCGATGTCGCCGCCGGTCCGGCGCTGCGCGTCAAACGCGTGCGCTGGATCGCCTTGATTCGGGCGGCTCGCTGACGTCCATATCGAGCAGCGCAGCGCTCATCGACTTGCCATGCGCATCGAGCGCCAGCGAGCGTGTGACGCCGCCCCCGAGTGCGTGGCCGAGCACGAAATTGAAGGCTCCCAGAAGCGGCAGTTCGTAACGGATAACATCGCCTTTCACGACGTCGGCGAGGTGAGCTTTGACGCGCTCGGGCGTCAGGACATTGCGCAGATGGGAATAATGCTTCGGGTCGAAGCAGATCACCGAGATGTTCAGCGTGTTGCCTTTATCGCCGGTGCGGCCGTGGGCCAGTTCACGCAGTTTCATCGCCAGGCTCCAGGAATTGAACGACGGGATTCACATGTTCACGCGGCAGCAGCACGGACTGCACGGCGAGCACTTCGCGCGTCGCCTTTGTCACGCCTCCGCCGCCCGCCGGTCCGTTGGTGTAGAGCGTTTCAACCTCGTTGCCGATGCGCGCCGCCTCTTTCGCGCTGGACGTGCGGCCCGCCACGCGAACACGGACTTCGTACGGCTCGTCGTGGTGCGCGGCGAGTGCATCGCCATAGAGGGAATTCACGCCGATCAGATCGAAGCGCAATTCGCTCGTCCCCACCCCCGTGATCGCGAGACGCTCGCGCACGATGTCGAGTGCGAGCCGCGCGCGAGCGAGCGCACCCGGTCCGCCGTAAGAGATCTGTCCTTCGCCGATGTAGCCGTCGACATAAGCGACCGAAACCTTCAGCGTACCGGTGCGCGCGTGGCCGCGCCCGCCGCTCACACGCACGCGGTCTGTCGCTTCTTCCGCGACGCGAACCTGCGTGAAGTCCGCGACGACGTCCGGCTGAAAATAGCGGCTGGGATCGTGGATCTCGTATAGCAACTGCTCCTTGCACGTCGCCTCTGCAACGCGGCCGCCCGCATGCGCCACCTTCGTCACGACGACGCTTGCGTCGGCGCTCACCTCGCCGATCGGAAAGCCGAGGCGCGCCAGATTGCCGACGTCCTTGTAGCCGGGATCGGCGAAATAGCCGCCTGTCACCTGTCCCGCGCATTCGAGCAAATGACCGACGACGGTGGCCTGCCCGAGCGTATTCCAGTCGTCCATGCGCCAGCCGAATTCGTGGATGAGCGGCGCCGTGAACAGCGACGGGTCTGCGACACGCCCCGTCAACACGATATCCGCGCCCGCCGCAAGCGCATCGACGATCGGCGCTGCGCCGAGATACGCGTTGGCCGACACGATACGCCCGGCATACGTGCTGACGTCATCGCCGGTTTCCTCGAAGCGCAGATTCGATCGCAGCACCGCGTCGAGCGCTTCGTCGCCGGTCACCGCGGCAATCTTCAGGCCATGCAAGCCAAGCTCGCGCGCGATCCGCGCGGTCTTCCTCGCCGCCGCGCGGGGATTGGCAGCGCCCATGTTCGAAATGATGCGCACGCGGTTCTTCGCGGCAGCCGGCAGCACGGCGCGCATGCGTGCTTCAAGCAATGGGTCGTAGCCGAGTTCGGGATCGTTGCGACGCGCCTGCTGCGCGATGGCGATCGTGCGTTCCGCGAGGCACTCGAATACGAGATAGTCGAGCGCGCCGTGCTCCGCGAGTTCGACCGAGGGTTCTATGCGGTCGCCGGAATAACCCGCTCCCGCGCCAATCCTTACGCGCTTTGATGATTCTGTCTGGTTCATGACATCAACTATTCCAGGTTACAACGGAAACACGCCGAGCACGACGCACGCGATCGTCATGATGATCGACGCGCCGAACAGCAACGGGAACGTAAACTTCTGATGATCCGCGAGATCGATGCCGCACAGGCCGACGACGAGGAATGTCGCGGGCGTGAGCGGGCTCACGGGAAAGCCGGTCGTCATCTGCCCGAGCAGCGCGGCCTGGCCGACATGCACCGCCGGCAAGCCGAGTTGCGACGACACTTCGGCGATCACCGGCAGCACGCCGAAATAGAACGAATCGGGATCGAAGAGCATCGACAGCGGCATCGAGGCAATCCCGAGCGCGACGGGAATATGGCCTGCCATCGCGGGCGGCACGAAAGCGATGGCCGTCTGCGCCATCGCCTTCAGCATGCCGCTGCCCTGCATGACGCCGGTGAACACACCCGCCGCGAACAGGATGCCGGCCATCAGCAACGCGGCGCGCGCGTGCGCGTCGATGCGCTTTCGCTGCATCTCGACGTTCGGGTAGTTCACCATCAGCGCGATGCACAGGCCCACCATGAACATGATCGCGGGCGGAATCTTCTCGCCCATCGTGACCATCGTGCCGAGCACAACGATCGTCAGACCGATGTTGAACCAGAAGTGCTTCGGGCGGCGCAGCGCCTGTTCCTCGGGCGTGAGTTCGCGCTTCGGAACCGGAACAGCGCCGTTCGCGCCCGAATAGCCAAGGCGCTTTTCTTCCCGGCGGCCGAGCCACCAGGCCATGCCGAACACGAACGCAAGACCGATCACCTGCACCGGAATCAGCGGATTGAACAGCGATGAAATCGGCAGATGCAGCGACGCAGAGGCGCGGATCATCGGCCCCGTCCACGGCAGGAAGTTGATGCCCGCAGCCATGGAAACCGCAGCCGCCAGCACACGTTTGTCCATGTTCAGGCGTTCGTAGAGCGGCAGCATCGCGGGGATCGTGACGAGAAAGCACACCGCGCCGGAGCCGTCGAGATGGACGAGCAGGGCGAGCAGCGTCGTGCCCATGACGATGCGCGTCGGCTTCGTGCCGACTGCGCGCAGGATGCGGTCGATAATCGGATCGAGGGTGCCCGCGTCCGTGATCGTGCCGAAGTAGAGAATCGCGAACACGAACATGCCGACGACGGGCGCAAGGCTCCTCAGACCGTCGATGACGAACTTGCTGGTCGACAGACCGAAGCCGCCGATCAGCGACGCCGCGATCGGCACGACGATGAGCGCGACGAGCGGCGACATGCGCTTCGAAAGAATCGCCCCAAGCATGACGACGATGGTGGCGAGCCCCAATAGAGCCAGCATGAGTTGTCTCCAAACCTTGTTTTTTGATGACGCCCAGCGTATGTTCGAAGCAGCAATAACGCAATTGAAATGATTTGATTGCAGCTATCACTGTTCATAATGGATCTCAATCTTCGCGATATCCGCGCGCTCGTCGCGGTGGCCGAGGCGGGCAGCTTCACGCGCGCGGCGGAGCGGCTGCATCTGTCGCAACCGGCGTTGACCGTGCAGATACGCAGGCTGGAGGAAGCAGTCGGCACGAGGCTGTTCGATCGCAACAGCCGCAACGTTGCACTGACGCCGGCTGGGCGCGAATTGCTGCCGCTTCTGCGCAAGTCGCTTCACGACATGGAAAGCGTGCTGCGCGATGCGCGCGCATTAGGCGATGGGGAACGCGGGACGATTCGCCTCGCGTGCCTGCCGACGTTCGCGGCGAGCGTGCTGCCTGAGCTTGTGATCGGCATGAAGCGCGAGGTGCCGCGCGTCGCGTTCCAGATTCGCGACGTGGTGGCGAGCACCGTGAATGCGCTCGTACGCAACGAGGATGCCGATGTCGGTCTGACCGGCGGAGAAGTGTCCGATCCGATGCTCGAGGTGCTGCACGCGGGCGTGGACCGGCTCGTTGCCGTCTGTCCGCGCACGCACCCTCTTGCGAAGAAGCGCCGCGTCGAGCTCGACGATCTTGCGCGCGCTCCACTGGTGCTCACCGCGCCGGGCACGAGCGTGCGCGCGGTCGTCGATGCGGCGCTCGGCGAAACGCGCGAGGCGCCCGATATCGCATGCGAGCCGACCTATATGATGACCGCCGTCGCAATGGTGCGCGCGGGACTGGGCATCACGATCCTGCCTGAGACCGCGCGCGAGGTGCGTGCGGAACCGGGGCTTGTCGTGAAGCCGATCGACCATCCCACATTCGTGCGGCCGATCGCAATCGTGAAGAAAAGAGGCAGGACCTTACCTGCGATCACCGAGAGGTTTGTGAAGCTGATGCAGCAAGCCATGACGACGTGGTGAGATATACGCCGGAACACACGGCCTATGCACCTGCTCGCTGGCACAGCCACCCGCATGCCGACATGGTCTCCACGCCGTTTTCCACAGAGAAGCTGATTTCGAATAGATCGCGTCCGGAATCGACAGGTATCCTGACCGCCATACCGCCGCGACTGTCGGCCAGCGGCTTCAGCAACTGCTGGTACTGGAAGCGCTTGCCGCCATCCCTGCTGACACTGAACAGGGCATAGCCTGGCAGGCCCGCAACGCTACCCAGCCGGATCTGCAGCGCGGCGGGCGGAAATACCACCGACAGCTCCGACTCGTTCATCACGTTCCACGACGAATTCAGGCGTGCTTGCCATGCGGAGTCCAGAGCCGGCAGTCCGTCGTCCAACCTCTGCGCGAACGGCATGCAGCCAAACACATAACCGTGGGCAGCTCGCTGCGTCAGATACTGATAGCTGACAGGGTTGCCCGCGTCGTCCGTGCCAGGCAAGGTATCGAACCGCCAGGAGGTCGTACCGCTGTCGCTCCACCACCAGCCATCGCTTCGATAACGATACGAGCTCACCCCGTCCTCGAGCAACGTCCAACCCGTACCGCTCCACTGATTCAGCGTCAGACTGCTGTCCGCGTTCACGACCACCTGCACCGGGACGGTACTGTTGCCGTACACGCCCTGCAACGCCGAGACATTCGGCGGCGTTGCCATGTGCGGCGCCGTGACATCGAGCAACGGCGGCAATGCGGCAATGGTGCCCTCTTCCAGCAGGGCATCGAACAAAATGCCGGACGCTATCCCGTTCGCGCCATAGTCGTTGTTGCCCACGATCATCAGCGCCATCTGTGCGTCGGGCAGGACATAGAAAAAGCTGGAGAACGATCCCGTTGCTCCGCTTTTCGCCGACCCCGCGACACCAGCGGCGCCGAGTATCAGACTGTTGGCTTCGTCCCAGCCCAGTCCGTAACCGACTGTGATCCCGCGCTCCGTCAATGTGCCCTGTAACGGGTTCGGCTGAACGGTGCGCATGTCGGCAATGCCGGCCGCCGAGGCAATCCGCCTCCCCTGGAACACGCCGTTGTCGATGAGCACCTGGGCCAGGTTCATCATGTCGGTCGGCGTCGTGTTCAGCCCGCCGGTTGCATAAGCATTCGCAAACTCCTGCCCGCGCTGGATCCCATCCAGGTAGCCCAGCGCAAAATCGCCACCGGCCTGCACACTCGTCAGAAAGCCCGAATTGACCATGTTCAGCGGCGTCAGGATCTGCTCCTGCACGAACGCCGGAAAACTCTGTCCGGTGACGGCCTGGACAACCTGCTCGAACATCGTGAAACCGTCGTTGCAATACACCGCGAACTGGCCAGGCGGATGATTCAGATGCTCGTCGGCCAGTACCGCCTGGGTAGCTGCCGCGTAGCCGGCGATGGGCGTATACGTGAATAGATTGCGGTCGTTCTGCCCAGGCATACCCGACGAGTGCGAGAGCAGATGACGCGTGGTGATCTGCGTGTACTCGGGCGACAACATCGAGAACGCCGGCAGATACGCGACGATCGGCGTATCCAGATCGATCAGCCCGCGGTCCTGCAGGATCACCCCGGCCAGCGCCGAAACCACCTTGGTGACCGACCCGATGTTGTAGCGGGTCTGTGTGGTGGCGGAAACCCGAGGGGTCACCGAGGCCTGGCCGAAAGCCTCCGCCCAGACGATGCTGTTGCCCTTGAGCAGCGCGACCGAGATGGACGCGAACTTTTGCGGATCGCTGGCAAGCACGTCGCTGATCGTCTTGCTGGCCGACGCGACGGTCCTGGCGTAGGGCGCGGCGCTCACGCCGCTGCCGCAACCCGGCAGCACAGCGGCCAGCATGCCGGCTCCGGCATAACCGAGGAACTGTCGGCGACCGGCGTTGACCGGATCTGCATTGACGATCGTGGATTGCTCCGGGTAATCGGAATGTCTCATGCTTTTCTATGTCGATATTCCCGTGGTGCGGCGTGAACGTTTCGCGCATCAAGGTAGCGGACAATCTGTCCCACAGCATCGCTGTAGCGCCGTAGCTCACGTCGAGATAATCGATGTCGCTGCCGTGATGAACGAGATGATGGGACGGGGTGTCGAATACCGCCTCGAACCATTGCTGCATCCGGACGACAGTTTCGGTGTGGATGCCGGCCTGCCCGGCAGGTACAAAAAGCGTAGCACCGCCGTGACGCCAGCCGTTAGTCAATGCGTCTCAACCGTTCGGCAGTGCGTCCCATGCGCAGTTTCACAACGCCTTCTTCCTGCATCGCGCATGCGTCCCGGACATACGGCGCTGGAGAATCGAGCAGATTGATGTAGCCCAGCGTGCAGAACTTTCGCGTTTCATCGGAGCGGCCAATCCGCGCCTCAGTGCGCACGATTGCTCGCGCCGCGCCGCCCTCGGCCAACGCGATTCGCCCTCGCTAAACACGTTTAGCGAGGGCGAATATCACAGCTGATTCGCGGCTTTATGCTTCGTCGAGCAGCCGGCCCATGCCTTTGTACAGTTCGGGACGAGCGCCCTTCAGCCAGTAGGCGAAACCCGCGCCGAGCACGCCGACCGCAAGCGTTATCCAGGGCAGCGACTCGGAGAACCACGAATTCGTACCGGTCAGAAGCGATACGTTGCTGGTGATTTCCCAGACGCAAAGCACGAGGCCCACGCTGCTGATGAACGGCGCGACCAGACGCCGCCAGACCGACACGCCGTGGGTCTTACGCGCAAAGAACCCGATCACCGCCAGCGCAGTCAGCGCCTGCACCGCAACGATACCGACCGCCGCCGGCACGCTGGACAGCGGAACCACCACGAGCATGGCGTCGGCCTTGTAGAGCGCTGCCAGCACGATCACTACGACGCCTGCCAGAATCTGGAAGATGCCGGCAACGTGGGGCGTCTGTTGAACCGGATGCAGTCTGGCGAAACGCGACCACAGCACACCCTCGCGCCCGAGGGCAAACAAGTATCGCGCCGAGGCATTGTGGAAGCTGATCAGTGCGGCCAGCAGGCTCGTGATCATCAGCATATTGGTGATATCGGCCGCAGTGGCACCCAGATACCGCTGCGTGATGATGAACCACATATTGCCCGGGTCCTTCGAGGCCTGCGCGACCGCTTCGGGGATACCGTAGGCATTCGTCACCAGCCACACGGAAACCGCATACAGAGCCATGATCAGAATGACCGCCGCATAGGTGGCGCGGGGAATCGAACGTTCCGGGTTGCGCGCTTCCTCCGCATAGATGGCCGTCGTCTCGAAGCCCATGTAGCAGCTAACGACGAACACGAACGAGGCCCCGAACCCGTGACCAAACACACTCGATGGCATAAACGGCGTCAGGGCAACCGCGCTCGCGCCACTCTTCCCAAGAATTGCTCCGTCAAGAATCGTGATGATGGAGACTTCAGCAAGCATAAGCACGAACAACACGCGACCGCTAAATGCGATGTTCTTGTAGCCGAAGAAAAACACCACCCCCATCGAAGCCAGTGTGCACAACCACCAGGGAACGGCGATGCCAAAGTGCGACTGGACGCCGTAGCTGATGAAAAATCCGATCATCGCATAGCAGGCAATCAGCATGGCGTTATATGCAAGGATGGCCATAAATGCGCCGCCGATTCCCCACGGGCGTCCCAACCCCTGGGCGATATAGGCATAGAACGCACCGGCATTCTTGACGTAGCGGCTCATCGCGCAAAATCCGACGCTGAAGACGAGATACAGCAAGCCAACCACGACATACGTGCCCGCGGCGCCGGCCCCGTTACCCATGCCGATCGCAAGTGGTGCGCCGCCAACCAGGGCCGTTAGAGGTCCATTGGTGGCAATCACCAGAAACACAATATTCAACCAACCCAGCGCATCTTTGCGCAGCGAGGTTTGGTTACCCTCCATCGTTTTCATCGACGTCTCCTTTATTTAGCTTATCAAGTATTCCTACCAATATGGATTCTTTGGGCTCACGCCGCTCACAGCGGAACCGGGATGCACACCGACTTGATCTCCGTGTATTGCTCGATCATCTGCCGGCCGTGCTCCCTGCCGATACCCGATTGCTTGTAGCCGCCGAACGGCAAATTGGGATCCACCGGAATATGGCTGTTGACCCAGACAGTGCCGGCTTCCAGCGCCCGAATGCCACGCAACGCGGAATTGAGGTCATGGGTCCACACGCTCGCGGCCAGGCCATTTCTTGAAGCGTTCGCCAGGGTCACCGCCTCGTCCAGCGAATCGATCGGCGTGACGCTGATCACTGGCCCGAAGATCTCATCGCGCACGGCAGGGTTATTGGCGTCGGCATTGACGATCAAGGTCGGCTCAAAATAGAAACCACTGGAATCCGGCCGATTGCCGCCTGTGACGATGTCCGCCGTCTTGCCCGACTGCTCGACGAGAGCAGCGACTTTCCCGACGTGCGCGCGCGACACCAGCGGTTGCAGATCCGCGCTCATGTCCATGCCCGGCCCCATGCGCAGGTGCTTCATGGCGTCGCTCATCGCTGTTACGACCCGGTCGTAGATGGAGCGATGCACATAAAGCCGCGACGCCGCCGCGCACACCTGCCCCTGATTGAGGAGGCAGGCGCCCATGATGCCCGGCATGATCTGATCGACGTCCACGTCGGGCAGGACGATAAGCGGATTTTTGCCGCCGAGTTCCAGCGAGAAGCGCGTCATGTTCTTGAGCGCCGACATGCCGATATGGCGGCCGGTTTCGGTCGACCCGGTAAACGTCACCTTGTTGACGCCAGCATGCTCGACCAGCGCCGCACCCGCATCCCGCCCGTAACCCGGAACGACGTTGAACACACCCGGCGGAATGCCGGCTTCCAGCGCCAGTTCGGCCAGTCGCAGCGCAGTGAGCGGCGTATCTTCCGACGGTTTGACCACAATCGTACATCCCGATGCCAGCGCCGGCGCGATCTTCCACAGCGCGATCATCATCGGAAAATTCCAGGGCACGATGGCCCCTACTACGCCGACCGGTTCGCGCAACGTAAAACCGAGATTCCTGGTACCCGGCGGGATTGGAATGGACAGATCGAGCGTCGAACCCTCAATCTTGGTAGCCCAGCCGGCCATGTACCGGACGTATTCGACCGACCCGGCGACGTCGATGGCGCGCGCGAGATTAATCGACTTGCCCTGATTCAGCGTTTCGATTTGCGCCAGTTCTTCGGCATGAGCCTCGATCACTTCGGAGAACCGCACCAGGCAGCGCTCCCGGTCAGCCGGCCTCATGCCGCGCCAGATACCCAGGGCGCGATGGGCGCTTTCGACTGCCCGATCGACCTCATGACGCGAGCCCTCGATGGTTCTGCTGATGACGGAGCCATCCGCCGGGTTATGAACATCAATGTACCGATCCGTAGCCGACAAGACCGCCTTTCCGTCAATGAAGGCGCCATGCACCCGATCGAGAAATGCCCTGACTTCGGGAAGAATCTCGACCAACCGGGATCCCAGGTTTCGCTCCACAGCACCGCCTCCAGTGATTAATAGGTCTAACGACCTACTTTTAATGCGGGAATCCGGCCGATTGCAAGAGCGCCCAAACCCGAATCCCGATGTTATTGCCCTGCTTCGCCACGGAAGAAGGCAAATGCAAGGCTACCGGTCCGAATCCAGCCGCACATCCACCGAAAGTTGGATCTTTTTCGGCATTGACCGTTATTCAAAATTCAGTCCAAAGCAGGATTGACCGGAAAAAACGCGCTGCTGAAAATCCGGAGAAATTGCCCGATTCCGAGGGCAACCCGCAAGGCGGCGCATGCCGTTGAAGTGGCCCGCTTGATTGCCTGGCTGCTATCCGAACAGGCGTCCTGTATCAATGCGGCAGTCGTACCGGTCGATGGCGGCATGATCGCCTGCGGCCCGGGAGCCCTTGCCCTGGATCCACGCGTCAGCTTCTCCCAGCTGCATCGCGGCTGACCTCAAGGCATGTGCGGCACGCGTAAACGCTAATGTCAATGCGCGTGCGCACCCCCGATACTATGTCATATGACCTAGTTTATTAAAGCATGGTCTGATTTCCAGCATTTGTGACCAGGAGCGAACATGTTGCCAGTCGAAAGCCCCACTACCTATTACACGATGACGCGCAAGTATCACGATCGATACGAGCCGCTCGAGGAAGATATCGAGGCGGACGTCGTCGTCATTGGCGGAGGATTTTCGGGGGTGAATATTGCACTGGAGCTTGCCGAGCGAGGCATTCCCAATACGGTCGTGCTCGAGGCGAACTATCTCGGGTTCGGTGGCTCGGGCCGCAATGGCGGGCACGTGATGGCCGGCATCGGCCACGATCTGGAGAAGATCAGAAAATACGTCGGCGACGACGGCGTCAAGGCCATTTTCAATATCAGCGATCAGGGCGCCAGCACGATCCAGCGGCGCATCGATCGCTATGGCATCGATGCGGATTTCCGCCGAGGGTACGGGTATCTCGCCTTCAATGGTCGCCAGGGGAAACTTCTTCAGCAGTGGGAAAAGGAATTCAAGGAGTTGAATCCGGGGCAGGACATTGCTTACCTGGAAGGGGCTGAGCTGAAAAATATCCTTGGGTCAGATGCTTATAGCTCAGGGCTGATGCACATGGGGAACGGCCACATTCATTCGCTCAATCTCCTGCTTGGCGAAGCACGCGCCGTCGTCCAGCTCGGTGGACGAATTTACGAAAGCACGCCGGTGGTGGAAGTGACGTATGGCAAGAAAATCAAGGTGCGCACCGCCAGGGGTTCAGTCACTGCAGATAAGGTCTGCTTCGCATGCGGGGCATTCATCAATCGGCTCGAGCCCACGCTTGATAAGACAATCATCAGCACCTATTCGTTTCAGCTCGTCACGGAGCCCCTTTCCGACGACCTCATTCAGAGAATCAGCCCGATCCGGGGAGCGTTCACGGACGTGCGCCCGGCGATCGACTACTATCGCGTCACCAATGAAAATCGGCTGCTCTTCGGCACCGTCACGCATTTTCTGGAATATATCCCGAAGGACTTCAAGGAATACAACCGAAACGCCATGCTTCAGATCTTCCCGTATTTGAAGGACGTGAAGATCGATCTGGGTTGGGGCGGCCCGATGGAATGCTCCGCAACACTATTTCCACAAATCGGTACGCTTCCAGGCCAACCCAATGCCTTTTTCGTCCAGGGCTATTCGGGCTTCGGCGTGACCCCAAGCCATGTCGTCAGCCGCGTCGTGGTGGACGGCATGCTGGAAGGTTCTTATGAATGGGATGTGATGAGTTCAATTCCTCGGGCGCGAGTCATTGGTAAGGAAAATTTCCGGAATGTCATTTGCACACTCGGGAAAGTGACACATCAGCTGCACGGTTACGCTAACGGTCGGCGATAAGATATTTGACTGCCCCGGGCCGCCTTCGATATTCGAGAATGGCCCGGAGAGCGCAAAGATGCGAGAGAATATGATCTCATCTCAACGCATGGAGTAACGCATGCCCCGCAGTGCATCTACCGCCCAGTTGGATAGCGAAGTATCCGGTCATGGCACCGCCGAGGTAAGCCCACAGCGCGCCCCGACCCAACGCGGCCGGGACGCGATTGCACGGATTCTCTCCGTAGCGACCGACATGCTCTGCGAAGAAGGCTACGGCGAACTCACCATGCGCAAAGTCGCCGGCAACGTTGGCATCAGTCTGTCCAACCTGCAGTTCTATTTCAAGACGCGAGAAGATCTGCTGGGCGAAGTCATTATTCAGCTGACGGCGCAATACCTCGAGCAATATGAAATGCTCGCGCAGGATGCCCGTCTCAGCCCCGAGGATCGTCTGGAAGCGCTCTTGCGGCACACGCTGTCTGAAGACAAGAAGCCGCGCGTCCAATCGATTTTCTTCAATATCTGGGCGCTTGCCCAGACGCAGGACTTTGCACGCGAAATCGTCGACCGGATCTACAAGGCGCAGCGAGCTATCCTTGCGCGCTTTATCGCACAGATCAACCCGGCGCTCACCCAACATGAATGCGCACTTCGGGCGGCACTGATCTCGTGCCAGATGGAGGGCCTGATGATCCTGATTCCTCAGCGCAAAAGCTTTCCGCGCGATCTGAAAGGACTCGAAGCCGAGGTGATACGAGCCATGATGGCACTCGCCAGTGCGCCTACTGGCTCGTCAACAGCCGGCTGACCAGCGCCGTGCGGCTCGTCACGCCAGCCTTGTCGAAAATATGCAGCAGATGGGATTTGACGGTTGCCACGCTGACATGGAGCGACGACGCCATATCGCCGTTGCTGAACCCACGACAAACCAGTTCTGCCACCTGTGCCTCGCGCTTCGACAAGCCATATCGAATGACCGCATCGGCCCGGATGCCGCCCTCTTCGATCGCCGATGATGCGGCAAGGTTGAACCCGATATACGGGTGCAGCGCGCGAGCCGCTGCCAGAATCGCGGCAGCGGCGTGATCCCCGCAAGTCTCCGGCAGACATACGCTCATGCCTGCCTGCGGACGTCCCTCCGACCGGAATACCAGCTCGATAATATTGCTTATCCGAAACATCGACAGAAATCGCCGGTACTCCCGATGCGACTCATGCGTCCCCAGATGATTCGACAGCAGCGCCACGTCGACGTCCGGAAAGTCGACCATGTGCTCGTCAAACGGATCGAGACGATACATTTCATCGACATACAAACGATGAAACGCGTCCGGCAATCCTCTGCGTTCGAAATAGTCGATTTCCTGATGCCCACCGCGGGTATAGAACGCCAGCGCTTCCGCGCCAGTCACGCGAGTGAAGCAATTCAGCGTCTCGTCGATGAATTGCCCCATCGACGATCGATGTTGTCCCTGCAGCATGACATCCCACCCCAAATCGCGTATGCAATCGACCCGTCATAACTAGGCCACATGACCTATTATTAACCGGAAGCACTCGATATTGCATTAGCGCTAACCCTCATCTAGCGCTTGCCTTGGGGAAGAATCGATGGGGTCGGAGATAACCCCATCGGCGACCAGGACCGCGTGCGTCCTTTCAATTCTGGAACGACGCGGGATACGCAGTATCGTTAAGGACCGTCGCTTTCGAACCGAACGTCAGATGCACGAGCTTGCTGGGCTTCGGATCCCAGCAGAAGAAGCGGCCCGTCGAGCGCATGCGTTGCAGATCGATCGCCACGATCGATTCCACCGGCATGACGGTTTCGCTCCAGAAGAGGATCGTCAAGTCCGGTGCTACATCGAAACAGGCGCATTTCTCGACATCGGCCATACCTTGTTCGGCACCGTTGACGCAATGCCAGGCCATCACTTCCCGGCCGAAGTACACGTGCTCGTACCAGTCATCGGAGCTATAGCGGTACAGGACACGCTTGCCGACCAGCGACGAGGACTGGCTGATGGGCTGATCGCCAGGTTTGCCTTGAACGGTGGCACGCATGAAATCGGTCTTGGTCCGCTTCTCGCCATTGCGGTCGTAAAAACTTGACGCCGCCACGAAAATATTGCCGCTATCCAGCTTCCAGACCAGCGTCACCGATTCCTCAAATTCTTCCTTGAGAAATTCGACGAAGACAATCCCTGGGCGAAGCTCCATGGCTTCATAGGTGTGCGTGCCGGTCATGCCAACACCGTCACCGCCGACAATCTTCCAGGTCAGCGTCTTTTCGTCGACGAAATGATGCTCGATAAGCCAGCCGTTATCGAATCGAAAAACTTCACGAACCCCGGCGAGCAACGACGTGTTCGGATATTTGTGCTCGGCAAAGCCATCTGCCATCTCTTCGAGAGTCGGCCACTCGCTTTCCGGGACATATTTGTGGTTCTGAATCGTTTGATCGATGCTGTAGTCCATAATGCGCTCCTACCAATAGTAGATGTCTCGATGTTTCTTTTTTCAGAAACAGGTCGATCGTTCAATACTCCACTCGATTCCAGGTGGGACATATTGAGGTTGATTTTGGGTCATATCATCTTTGGCGACATCAACCGGACGGCTGATTTTTTCAGCGGAAACCCGAACAGATCCGGGGGACTGGCGTTGCCGCAGGACGGTTACCGTGGGGTGCCGCCAGCAACCTGCTCTCCTCGCGATCGGCGCCATCCGGCACATTTCGACGTCAGAAGTTATGCTTGATTCCCACCGATATCTCGAGCTGGGACGAGGAGTTCGAGCTGCCCAGGTAGGCTAGCTGAGCGTAGTTTTCGAAAGCACCTGTCACGGGGTTAATCCCGAGGCCCGCACCACTCATCTTCTCGAAATTGCCCGTTGCGTAAAGTTGGGTCCGCTTCGACAGCGAATAAATTCCGCCAAGCGAAATCTTGTTGATATTCGTATTCGAGTCAAGCGCCTGGATTTTCTCGCGCGTGTAACTGTAGGCGAGTCCGACCTGAAGAGCTGGCGTGACACTGTACAATCCACCGAGTTCCGCGGTATCGAACCGGACGCCGCTGACCGGCCCCCCCGTGGATATCAGATACCGGCTACCCAGCAGCATTGCGCGCGTCAGCGTGCCGCTAATGGTCAGATTGCCCACCGTGTAGTTGCCACCAAGTCCGAAAGTGCGCAGTTCGTCGGCGTCATGCAATCCGCAATAGCTGGAAGGACTCTGCCCGCAACTCAATTCGCCGATATACCCCGAACTGCCACCCAGCGCGGCTGTAAGAGGATCGCGCAACGACAGATAGCCCGCTCCCAGCGAGAGCGCGCCGTTGGTATAGCTCGCGCCCATAGCCCATGCGCGATTGGTGGCAAAGGCTCCGGGCTGGCCACCCAGGCTGAAGGTGCCGCTCAGACTCAGTCCGTGAAAAGCCGGGCTCGAATATTGGATGCTGTTGTTCAGGTTGAAAGCGGCGTTCAGATTATCGATATCTCCGAAGTGCGCACCGAATGGCCCCGCCCAGTTGTTGCTGACTGCAAACGGTGCGAGAGCATTGGTGTAGGAGTCGAACTGGCGCCCGAGCGTCAGTTGGCCCCATGTGTCTGATTTCAGTCCAACCATCGCCGTCGCATCGAACAGGTTGTTTGCCTGAAACAGGGCACCATTGTTCGATAGATAGTAGTTCTGCAAATTGAATATTGCGCTGGTACCGCCGCCCAGGTCCTCAGTGCCGCGAATGCCGAAAGACGCAGGCGCCAGGTTTCCTGTCGTCATCGACAATGAACTCTTTCCTGCCACCTGGCCGCCGGAAGTCAAAACCTGCTGATTGTTCACATAGGTGAGGCCTGTGTCGATCGTCCCGTAAAGCGTTACGCTGCTCTGGGCATGACCTGGCTGTGAGCACACTACGGCCACCACACCAAGCAGCCACCTCGCCTTCATCGTCTTCTTCTGATCCATCACTTCCGTCTCCTCGCAACCCGTTTGTGTGCAAAAATCGCTCGCATGGAGTGCTGCAGATCGCGGCACTACCGACCGGAGTGCGAATATTCTTATTCGACGACTTATTGAAGGAATCAACCGTTCGACTGATTTCACGAGTTCCGAGGGAAACTACCAACACCTTTCCACAATGGCAAAATACCGCCACCGGTCACGGCACGCCGTCGGGAAACAGTCCGACTGTTTCCAGTTGCCGGTTTCCAATTGCCGGTTTCCATTAGTCAGGAACGAAATTTGCTGAGCCGCTCCGCTGAATCTCCTCGCCTCCCCTTTGGCGGATTTCATGCCTCAGGCGGGAAAACATCTCCTGACACAACACGATGATTCCAACCCATGGCCCTGGCTTGTTCCTTCCCGGTGTGCTCCTCGTTCTGGGGATGCCGGGTCCCACCAATACGCTGCTTGCGGCTGCGGGACTGGCACGCGGCTTTCGCCGGTCCGCGCGACTGACCCTTGCGGAATCCGGCGGATATTTAATCGCTATTTCCTTCTGGGGCATGTGCCTCACCACGCTCGCGCAGGCCTTGCCCTGGCTTCCAGTCGTTGTGCGAGCGGCAAGCGCGATATACATCGCCTATCTCGCGGTGCGCTTGTGGAATGCGACGCTCGAGCTCGCCGACGGGGCACGTCAGGTGATCGGTATGCGGGACCTGTTTTTTGCCACATTGCTGAATCCGAAAGCGATCCTGTTCGGCGGGACGATCTTTCCGAAAGCGGCTTTCGCAAGCGGCCTGGCCTGGCTGGAAGCGATGGGTTTGTTTCTCGCCTTGGTATTGCCCATCGGGCTGCTCTGGATTGGTCTGGGCGCGCAGCTCGGCGCCGGTCGCCCGGGAGTTCTGACGCCGAAATATCTGCTTCGCAGTGCGTCCCTCGTGCTCGGTGCTTTTTCGGTAACGGTCGCGCTCTCGGCCTTGCGTTGAATGGCGGAAAGCGAATAGCATTTTTGCCTTGATCCTTGAATACGCCCTTATCTGGAAGCTAGCGCAATGAACTCATCGAAAAGCGATTCGAGCCGGCCCGACGTGCTGATTATCGGCGGCGGGCCCGCTGGCGCGACGGCGGCGGCCTTCCTGGCGATGAAAGGACGCGACGTTGTGCTCGTGGAGAAGGAAGCGCATCCGCGCTTTCATATCGGCGAAAGCCTGCTGCCGCGTAACCTCGATATTTTCGAGCGGCTCGGCGTTCTGGATCAGGTACGAGAGATCGGTGTCCATAAGCCGGGTGCGGAGTTCGTCTCGGACCGCACGGGCCGCAGTTGCGCATTTCCGTTCGAAAATGCACTGAATCGAGATCGTACGCACGCCTGGCAAGTACGGCGCGCGGACCTCGATGCCTTGCTGTTCAAACACGCCATCGCGCGCGGGGCCGAGTGTTTCGAGCGCACTCGTGTCACGGAGGTCAAGCTGGACGATGCCGGCGGACGTCACGTCGTGTACGCGCAGGACGAATCGGGCGGCAAGCGCGAATGGCATCCGCGCTACGTGCTCGATGCGTCGGGCCGCGATACGTTTCTCGCCTCGCGGATGAAGGTCAAGACCTCGAACAAGTACAACAACACGGCGGCCGTTTATGCGCATTTCACAGGCGTAACGCGTCGGGAAGGCGAGCTCGCGGGCTACATCAGCATTCATCTTGCGGAGGATGGCTGGTTCTGGCTGATCCCGCTACCCGGCGACACGATGAGCATTGGCTTTGTCGGCAACCAGTCGGCATGGAAAGAGCGCAAGGGCACGCCAACCGATCTGCTGACCGAGCGTATTGCTGCGAGCCCGACCGTCGCGGCTCGCGCGCAAGGCGCACAGCGCGTATCGGACGTCTACAGCACGGCCAATTACAGCTATCGCGCGCGCGAGGGCAACGGTAACGGTTTTCTGATGATCGGCGATGCCTACGGATTTGTTGATCCGATGTTCTCGACAGGCGTATTGATGGCGATGATCGGCGGAGAGCTCGGCGCCGAGGTCGCCCACGTCTGGCTCGACAACCCGGCACGTGGAAAGAAGCTTGCGCAGGCAACCAATGAAGAACTGGCAAAGGCCATGGACCGGATCAGCTGGCTGATCTATCGAGTGAACGATCCCGTCATGCGCACGCTTTTCATGGCGCCGTCCAATCGCTTGTGGATGCGGGACGGCATCGTCAATCTGCTGGCGGGAAATCTCCGCGGGAGCTGGCGCGCCGCACTCCCTGTGATGTGCTTCAAGGGCGTGTATCACGTGCTCTCGGCCTTGCACCGCCGTGGAATCGAGATTTCGCTGCCGGAGATGCCCGCGTCTGGCACCTGAGCGCTCGCCGGTAAATAGCCTGTGCTTCAAGATGCCAGGCCAGGTCCGTCGGGATCGTCTCTTCGCTGATTGCCTGGCCGGCTCAGGTTTGACGCGTGATAGCCGCCTGGCTGGAAGGCTTGCCGGTGAAAACCGCCAATTGAGCGGCGAAAGCGCGCTTGTATGCGGGCCGCGCCTCGCCGCGGGCGACATAGGCGGAGAGGTTCGGATATTCGTCCAGCAGACCCGATGCTTTCAACCTGAGCAGCACCGACACCATCATCAGGTCGCCCGCGCTGAACGCGCCATCGAGCCAGTCGGCGTTGCCAAGGCGAGCGGCAAGCTCGCCTAGCCGGTCGCGGATGCGGTCCTCGACCATGGGCAGGCGCTCCTCGTACCAGCTCTTGTCGCGCTCCAGGAACCTGATGGTCTGGAGATCGAGGATCGGCGGCTCAATCGTGTTGAGTGCGGCAAACATCCAGGTGATCGCGCGCGCCCTGGCATTCGCATCGTCAGGCAGCAGGCCCGCATGGCACTCCGCGATATGGAACACGATCGCCCCCGACTCGAACAGGGCAAGAGCACCTTCCTCATAGGTCGGAATCTGCCCAAAAGGATGAAGCGCTCGATGCGCGGGCTCCTTCATTGCGCTGAACGAAACAAGGCGAACCTCGTAAGGTTGGCCGACTTCTTCAAGCGCCCAGCGAACGCGCATATCGCGCGCCAGTCCGCTGCCGCGATCGGGCGACTGTTCAAAAGCGGTGATAACAGGGAGTCGTGGAGGGCTCATGCTGGTTTCTCCTTTGCGGGATGTCTCATGGAGTGCCGGATACACAATCCCGCGCACATCTACTCGACGCTCGAGATCGGGCTAAATCGACATCCCCGAACGACTTTTTTCTCGAATATCGGCCTCGTATCGAATCAGGCTGCCCGATTGCGGATTTTCGTAGCGGGCAGCTCGGGGGCGCGAAGCGACAGTTAAACCGGATTTCAGGAACCGCTGAGCACAGGCGGCACTACCGTCAGCGCTTGCGTCATCAGGGCCAGCGCCGCCCTCTCATTGGCGGGATCGGCCGGAATGCGTCCGTCTAGCGCCAGCGTCGCCAAGCCGTGCACCAGCCCCCAGCAGGCGAGCGCCCCCGCCTCGGCCCGATCCGGCGCGAGTTCTGCCACCCGCCGCACCATCAACGCATAAGCGCCCTGGCAATCCTCATGCGGCAGGTCTAGCCCTGCCCCATCCGCGAACATCAGCCGGAACAGCGCGGGATGCGCGCGGGCGAAGCCCACGTAGGCCAGGCCCTGCGCGGTGAGCGCTTCGCACGGATCGCCCGCCTCGTCGGCCCGCGCGGCGTCCGCCTCCAGCAGGGCAAAGCCCTTGAGCGCGACGGCGCCCATCAGCGCCGCCTTGTCTTCGAAATGGCGATAGGGCGCCATCGCCGAAACCCCTGCTGCCCGTGCGACCGCACGCAGGCTCACATCGCTTTCGCCCTGTTCGAGCAAGGCCAGCGCGCAATCAACCAGCCGCTCATGAAGGGACGTTACGGAATCGCTCATCGCTGTTTACACTGTAATCATTCGGGACTATGCTTACAGCGTAAACAGCAAGGAGCCGCCATGCAAGCCTCTGTTACCCGAAGATCCGTCGACCTCAGCGCTTATCCAGATCTTGTGGTCATCATCTTGGGCTTTCGCGTTCGCCGGTTGCGGGGGATCGCCTCCGTGTTCGGCATCGGCAAAGGCCTGCGGCAGATCGCGCTCGATCCGCCACCTGGATTGCTGTCGAGCGAGCAGTTCCTCTTCGCTCTCAACCATATCGGCATCCGCCAGTATTGGCGCGACCTCGAAAGCCTCGAAGCGTTTACCCGCAGCGAGCCGCATTCCCGCTGGTGGCGCGAGTTCCTGCGTGACAGCGGCGGCGCGGGCTTCTGGCATGAAAGCTATAGCCGGCAGGGCATGGAAGCGGTCTATATCGACATGCCCGGCCCCGTGGGATTCGACCGCTTCGCGCCCGAGCGCCGGCCGGTCGGCCCTTTTATGAGCGCGCGGGCGCGGATGGCGGCGGATTAGGGTCTGGGCGGCCGCGATACGCTTCATCGCGCCGCACACGCGCTATCGCTTCGGTACGCCGTCGCGCCACTCGCCCCAATGCTTGACGATGTCCTGCACGAGCGGATTGCCGGCGAGGAACAGATTGTCGATCGCGATCGTGAAGCCGCCCTGCGACGCGTAGTTGAGCAGATTGTCCGCGCTCGATTGCCCCGCGTACGGCCGGTCGAAGTCCGAGCCCGCGCGCAGCACCGCGACACGGTTCAGGTCGACGCGATCCACGCTCGCCGCGCGCGTCAGCGCCTCGAAGGTGGCGTTGTCCTCCTGCTGCGTCGTGCAATAGGTGCCCTTGCCGTCGGTCAGGATCCTGGTCCATTGCCGCGCGCGCTCGCCGATGTCGGTGCCCGACCACCAGGTATCGCCCGCCAGCGTGTCGCACTGGATCACGCTCGGCGGACGGTTCGCGGGCGCATAGCTGTATTTGGCGCGTGCGGCTTGCGCCTGGGCGTCGTCGCTGAGCGTCACGTTGCGCGACAGCTCGAATGCCGCGTTCGAAAGCGCCGGATTGAGCTGGAACACTTCGGTGCGATAGTCGAGCGGCGGCTTCCGCGTCGGGTCCGTCGTGTTGATGCCGAGATAGCCGCTATTCCAGCCCGGCGGAATTTCGCGTCCGTCGATTTCCCACTGAATGCCGAAGTCGACGAGCCAGTTCGCCCAGGCCGCGGAACCGACGGTCCCCTGAAGCGGATCGATACCCGCAATGCCCGCCACCATGAAGTACGTACGACGCAAGTCGAAACGCGGCGAGAACGTCAGCGCCATGATCGACGCGGCGGCATTCGCGTGCCCCATGCCCGTCGTCATCACGCAGACGTCCTGACGATTGCAGTGCACGGCCGGGTAGTCGGGAGACAGGCCCGCGACGGGGATGTCCTGCCACGGCCCGAGATGATCGAGCCACACCTGGCCTTCCGGACCGAACATCGAAACGATCATGACCTTGACCGGTCGGCCATGCGACGCGCCGTCGTCCTGCGCGAAGCTGTCGTCGGCATGCGCGATGGTGGGTGCCACGGCCGCGCCGGCCAGGAGCAACGATGAAATCACCACGCCAAAAGCACGATTTAGCATAAGAGGCCCCATCTGATCTGTTATGTGAGAACTGCGGTTGCGAGACGTGAATCGCGTGCCGTGTTGTCGACTGGCGTCGTGGTTTTTGTCGGCGTGCAGCGTGGGGCCTGGGTGTGAGCCGTTCAGGCGGCAATGAGTATATACGGATCGCGCAAATCGCCTTGCGTTACCGGGGCGACGTTGGATTGCGCGCCATGCTGCGTTTGCCTGGCTCAATCCGGACGCACGCGTGGCGGACGTTTCAGGGGGTGTATGGTCGCCATCGCAACAGCCGCTCCAGCAAATGCGCACGCGGCGCAGACGAGCGCGACGGCGCGCAGCGCGTCGCTGATGGCATCGGCTTGCGCGCGTGCCACGGGTGTCTGGCTCGGCCTGTGGGCGGCGCCCGATCCCGTCATGGGGTTGGCGCTGTGCGCTTCGATCATCACGAACGCGGCGAGCGCGAGGCGCTTGCGTTGGCACGGGCGGTCGACTGTGGCGGGCTGCGTGCGGATGACGAGCGCGTCGCACGGGCTCGCTTGCGCGGCAACGACGTGCGCGGCCTTCGGCTCGCTATCGGGAAGATTCGGGTTGGCCAAGTTCGCTCCCGTCGATTGCGAAACGCGGTGTCCGGGATTCCGGCAGAGGCGTGATGCTTTCGAAACTCCGGGCTACTTTCTGCGCCGCTGATTCATGAGCTTCACAATATCGGTTGTCGGCCCGCTGGTCATGAGGCGACGAATATCGTCGAGGTGAAACCAGCGGCACCTGGATATTTCGTTGCTCGGGCGAGCTTTGGCGCGATTCGGGATTTCGCAGGAAAACACGTGATGGTGCTTCTGCTTGCCACGGAAGTCGAAGAGGTGCTTGGCCGACTTCCCGGATAATTGTGTTTCTTCCTTGAGTTCGCGAAGCGCGGCGTCCAAACGATGCTCTCCACGCTTGAGGATCCCGCCCGGCAAAGCCCACTTTGATTGGCTACGTGCGACCAGGAGGATTCGCTTACCTCTGCGACAAATCACGGTGGCGCGTTTCTTCAAACCGAACTCCCACTTATGCCCCAGGCATTTTGAAGGCGCTCGACGCGCCAGCGTATCGGACGGTGCCAAACCTGGCTCAGTATCCTAATACAGAACAGCCGAAACCGAATAGCGGAAGCCGGTGCTGTTGCGATGCAATAGCGATGCACGCTCGACATCTTAAGATATTTCATCAAATCGTCATATTCACGGCACGCGAATATCGGTGTGGTAGGGTTTGGGCCAAGGTTATTTTTTGTCCGACTCGAGGCTGCAATGGATATGGATGGTGACTGGCGCTTGCCACGGCCAAACACTCTCTTCAAAGTCAACCGTCGGCCGGCTGGTTCGTCACTTTCAAAAACGAGCTCTATCGCCAGTACCTTCTCGTCACTGGCAACGCCGGTGGTGGCCGAAGCCGTGCAAAGGGCGAAAGAGTTGTCCACAACGAGCGATGTGGAGGGGTTTCATCAGCTTCGCGTCGCTTTCAGAAAGCTTCGGACTTTGTACTGGGCGTACTCCCCCTACCTCGGGGAGGAAGCAACCGTGCAAGCGACCGAAGAATTCAAGCGTCTTGCGGCGGTGGCAGGCGAAACGCGCGATTGGGACATTGCAGGCGATCTCCTGCGCGCCGCCCAGGAATCCGGCGCATCGATCGAACAGCTTGTGGCCGCGGCGTGCGAGAAGCGCGCCCAGGCGGTGGTCCACAGCCAGACGATGATCAAAAGCGACGATGTCGAGGCGTTCCTGAACGAGGTCCTGCTGCGCGCGCAAACCACGCTGCAATCGCGTTGCAACGGTCTCCCCATTCGGGCCTTCGCCGAGAAGCGCGTCCGTCTCGCGCAGCGCACGCTTCAAAAGCGCAGCAGACGCGCAGCGCGTAGCGAGACCGCCCACGAGGAACATCTTCACGACGTCCGCAAGGCGGGCAAAAAGCTGAGGTATCTGCTCGAGTTTTTTCAACCCGTTATCAAAGGCGGGCGCGGTCGCATCATCAAGGAATTGACGTCCGTGCAAAACAAGCTCGGGCAATTCAACGACATCGCGGCAAGCGAAACGCTGATTCGCAGCGCGTCATTCAATGAGGTTCCGCCCGAGGTCGTGCAGGAATCGCTGCAATGGCTGGAAAAACAGAAGTGCAGACGAATGCGCGCGGCATCGCGGCGAGTCAAAGCGATTTCCGGCTGAGACGGGCGCGCCGTTCGCGTCGGCACATGCGACGATTACACGGCATGTAATTGGCGCGCGGAGTTCGCGCCTCTACTCTTCGGCTGTCGCGCCTCCATTCCGGTGGCGCTCACCGCCAAGGAGTTACCATGTCCGCCTATCCTGTTCACACGATCGAATCCGCTCCCGAGCAATCCCGCCCCGTACTCCAGCAACTGCAACAAACGTTCGACACGATTCCGAACATCGCGGCCAAAATGGCCGCATCTCCGGTGCTGATCAACGGTTTCATCGGCCTGTTCGAGCGCGTGCATGCGAGCGGTCTGAGCGAGCCGCAAATTCAGACGCTGTTGCTGACCAACGCCGTCACGAACGCAAGCGAGTGGCCGGTCGCATTTCACACGGCACTCGCATTGCAGGCAGGCGTGCAGCCCGCCGATGTCGATGCGATCCGGCACGGCGTCTTGCCCGATGACGCCGGACTGGCAGCGCTATCGGCATTGGCGCGCACGCTGATCGAAAAGCGCGGCCGCGTGACCGACGCGGACCAGAGACGCTTTCTGGAAGCGGGATTCAACGCCGAACAGATCCTCGAGGTCATTGCGGTCGTGGCCGCATCGACGATCACGAACTACACGAGCAGCGTGACTCATCCGCCACTTGAAGCGCAGTTCGAGGAGTTCGCGTGGCGTGCGAGCGCACCTTGAGTCATCTCCAGTCGTTTAGCCAAGTCAGGGAAATCCGATGAACCCCACCCGTCCCGATCCGAAAGCGCCTGCCGAACTGGGCGACCTGCTGCGCTATTGGCGCGACGTGCGTGGCGTGAGTCAACTCGATCTGTCGCTCGAGGCCGGCATCTCGCAGCGACAAATCAGCTTCATCGAAAGCGGACGCAGCGTGCCCGGACGGGACACGCTGCTGACGCTTGCACAAACGCTCGATGTGCCGCTGCGCGAGCGCAATGCGCTGCTGCTCGCCGCCGGCTACGCGCCCGTGTATTCAGAGGCGCCATGGAATGCGCAGGAGATGCACAGTGTCGTGCGCGCACTCGAGCGAGTGGTCCGCCAGCATGAACCGTTTCCGGCGATCGTGATGGATCGCCACTGGAACGTCCTGATGACCAACGACGCGGCGCCACGCTTCTTCGACTGCTTCATCGACATGGCCGCGCGCGAAGCTCCGCGCAACATGCTGCATCTGATCTTCGATCCGCAGGGAATGCGCCCATTCGTGGCCGACTGGGACACGGTCTCGCGAAGCTTGCTGCAACGCGTGTATCGGGAATCGGTCGGGCATACGGTCGATGCCGGCACCCGGCATCTGCTCGACGAGCTGCTTGCGTATCCGGACGTGCCGCACGACTGGAAAGCGCATCATGGGCCGTCCGCCGCGCCCACGATGCCCGTCATTCCAATCGGTTTCGTCAGCGAAGGCACCGTGCTTCGCTATTTCTCGATGGTGACGATCGTTGGCGCACCGCAGAACGTGGTGGCGCAGGAACTACGCCTCGAATGCATGTTCCCCGCCGACGACGAAACCGAAGCACGCCATCGGCAGCTGCTCGCCGCACCTTCGAAACGCGCTGGAAGCAGAACCTGATGCACGCGGAGAAAGCCGGGGGCACCCGGCGGTTCGGCGCGGTCGGTGCGCGCGTTCTGCGCGCACCTGCGCGTTACTGGCCAATGCCGATCAGTTCGACTTCGAACGTGAGATCGCTATTGGGCGGGATCGGACCGACAGCGCGATCGCCATAAGCGGTCGCCGCCGGGCAGGTCAGCTTCGCCTTGCCGCCGACCTTCATCTTCTGCAGCCCTTGCGTCCAGCACGGAATCACTCGATTGAGCGGGAAGGTCGCCGGGCCGCCGTGCTTGTCGGAGCTGTCGAATTCGGTGCCGTTCGCCAGCGTGCCACGGTAGCTGACGCGCACGACGTCGCTGGCGGTCGGTTGCGGACCGGTGCCTTGCTTGATGTGCTCGACGACGACACCCGACGGCAACTTCTCGATGCTGTTGGCGGCGAACGCAGTCGATGCGATGGTGGCAGTGGCGAGTAACGCAATCAGTGATTTCATACAATGTCCTCGTTGAATGGCCCGCCGATTATATCGGGTGCCTCGCGAGGTCCTTTCATTCGGGCAACGCCCGTCAGCGATCTCCCGCGCGCTCGAGCACGAAATCGTAGCAGGCTTCGCGAAAGCCGCCTTCGAAGCCGAACTGCTGTCCGAGCGCCCCGTCCGCCGGGCGCTCGCAGTAGTCCACCATCAGCGAAGGCTTCACTCCGAAGACGGCGTCCGAGTCGAGATACGGGTCGTGCTGGTTGAACAGATGCGTAACGAGCGTGCTATGGCCCGGCGCCGTAATCATGAAGTGCAGATGCGCGGGCCGCCACGGATGCCGCTTCGTCGCCTGGAGCATACGGCCCACGGGCCCATCGGTCGGAATCGGATAGCACACGGGTACGATCGTGCGAATCGCGTAGCGACCTTCCGCGTCGGTCCGATAGCGCCCGCGCAGATTGCCGTGCGGCTGTGCGGTGTCCTGCCCCGAGTACATGCCGTTGTCCGCCGTCTGCCACACATCGAGCAACGCGTTCGCCACGGGCTTGCCGTCGGTCGAGAGGATGCGGCCATGCACGAGCGCGGGCGTGCCCGGCGTGAACGCCATATTCTCGCCGTACGCGCGCTCCGGCATGCCTTCGATGTAAAACGGACCGAACACGGTCGTATCGGTGGCGCCCGTGGCGTAGCGGTGATTGATCGCGTCGACGAGCATCGACACACCCAGCGTATCGGAAAGCAGAATGAATTCCTGGCGCACGACGTTATCGCACATCTGCCCCGTCTCGGTCAGAAAGCGGATGGCCGCGAGCCACTCGGCCTCGGTCAGCTCGACTTCATGCACGAAGGCATGCAGATGCCGCACGAGGGATTGCATCAGCGTGCGCAGGCGCGCATCGGGTGTATCGGCAAAGCGCGCGACGACTTGCTCAGTCAAGGCGCGCTCGGCCTCGGTGCCGTATGTCGACATGATGTCTCCTTTTGCTGGTGTTGTGCGCCGCCGCAGCGGCCCGGCTAGAACTCCACCGGATACGGCTTGAGCTCTCCGCTCTCGTAGCGCCTGGGCAGATTCGGCGTGGCGTTCTCCCACACCAGCAGCATCGAGCGCTTGGTCGAATAGCCTTGATGGCGGATATCGGCCGGCATCGCGCAGATGTCGCCCGCG
>DATEJU010000127.1:0-8016 GCA_035277805.1 Paraburkholderia sp.
CCGTCGAAGGTCGACCGCTCGGCCGCCTACGCGGGCCGCTACGTGGCGAAGAACATCGTGGCCGCCGGCCTCGCGTCGCGTTGCCTGATCCAGGTCTCGTACGCGATCGGCGTGGCGCAGCCCACCTCGGTCATGGTCAACACGTTCGGCACGGGCAAGGTTTCGGATGCCACCATCACGAAGCTCGTGCGCGAGCACTTCGACCTGCGTCCGAAGGGCATCATCCAGATGCTCGACCTGCTGCGCCCGGTCTATGAGAAGACCGCGGCCTATGGCCACTTTGGCCGCGAAGAGCCGGAATTCTCGTGGGAAGCCACCGACCGCGCACTCGCGCTGGCCGAAGCGGCCGGCACGGAGCCGGTGGGCGCGCTCGCGTAAGCGAGAGGTGCACGAAGGCCGGCGCGGGTGCCGGCCTTGCTTGCCTCGTATGAAGAAAAACCCCGCCTGGGCGTGCGCCCCGGCGGGGTTTTTCGTTTCTGGCGGGTGGTGTTCCGGCGGATCGATCAGCGCATCTCAGCGCATGGCGAAGCCGAACCAGCCCGTGCTGCTCGCGCCCATGCGGCGCGGACGGCGGGCGTTGCGCGCCGTGTGCACCGTGGCGGGCGCGGCGAGCGCGCGCAGCGTCGCGTTGGGACGATAGAGCAGCGTGCGCAGCGAGAAGTGGCGTGCGCCCGCGCGCAGGCGCAGCACCGAGAAGAACGAATGGAACCACGCGCGCATGCTGTCCACGGCGCGGGCGTCGCGCACCTGCTGCGCACGCGCGCGCGTGCGTGCGGTGTGGTGGCGCAGGGCGCGCACGACGTGACGGCGGGCAGGACGCGCCGCTTTCAGGGCGGCATGGGTCATGCGGCGGGTACTGAAAAGGGTATGCATGGCGTGTGCGATATCAGGTTCGGAGTGCGCCTTGCGCGATGCTTCGCGCGGCACATCGATTCGAGCAGCAAGCGTGCCCGTCTGCAGGACGGGCACGATAACGGAAGTCACGGGATGGATCGCGTGGCGTGCGCGAAGCCAGAGACGGTGCGCCGGTACGGACTGCGGGCGCATTTCCGGCATCGGAGGCCTTGATGGGCAAGGCTTCGATGGCGGCCCGTCCGCGCGATGGATGTTCTTGGCGAAGAAACTGCATGCGCGCAGACTACACGCGAATCATGACGCCCGAAAGTCGGTTAATACCCGCCCTGCTCAAGTTCGAGGCAGCCCGACAGCACTCTTGGCGCCATCGCGGTGCGGTTTGCATCATCGTTGTGCGTCGTCCCCTTCCGCGCGTGCGCGCACGTTTTACAATCGAGCGGTTGGCGCGCGCGAGAAGCCGAACAAGCCGAACAAGCGCCGCCGTTGCTGCAGCCATTGGTGGCTGCGGCCCTCGCAGGCCTCGAACAACGGAAGTCCCATGTCAGTCCAATCAAAAAAGGAACAGGTGCAGGCGCTGAGCGAGCGCGGTTTCGTGGTCGTGCCGGGGCTCGTCTCACCCGAGCGGTGCGCCGAGCTCAAGCGCGTGGCGCAGGAGCAATTGCACGCGGCCGCCGCGCCGCTCGAATTCGAAGCCGATCTGCGTTACCCCGGCGCGCCCGAGTCGAAACACGCACCGGGCGGCCATACGGTGCGCCGCTTGCTCGACGCGTATTCGCGTCATGCGTGTTTTCGCGAATGGGCGACTTCGCCCGAAATCGCGGGCTGGATGGAGCTGCATTTCGGCGAAGAGCCGGTGCTCTCGCGCGCCCATCACAACTGCATGATGACGAAGCACCCCATGTACGGCAGCCTCACGGGCTGGCATCGCGACTCGCGCTACTGGTCGTTCGAACGCGACGATCTGGTATCGGTATGGCTCGCGCTTGGGCCCGAGACGGTCGAGAACGGTGGCCTGTGGTTCGTGCCGGGCTCGCATACGGAGCCCTTCATCTCGGAGCGTTTCGACGCCGCGAAATTTTTCCGCGCCGACCTGCCCGAGAACCAGGCGTGGATCGATCGAGCGACGTCGCCCACGCTCAATGCGGGCGACGTCGTGTTCTTCCACTGCAATACGCTGCACTCGGCGGGCCAGAACCGCAGCGACGACGTGAAGTTCTCGCTTGTGTTCACTTACCACGGCGCGAGCAACGTGCCGTTGCCGGGCACGCGCTCGGCTTCGCTGCCCGAAGTGAAGCTGGTGTGAAGCCGGTGTGAAGCGCGAGTGAGCGCGTTGCGGGCCGCAAGCCAGCCCGCAACGAGGCGCCGCGCGCCTAGCGCCGGCGTCCCGAAACCGCGAGGCCGGTGATGCCGGCGATGGTCGCGGCCACGCCGGCCACGATCAGGATCATGGTGCGGTCGGTGGGCGCGCCGGTGACGAGGCGCGAGACGTCGTTCGAGAACGAATGAAACGACTGGCCGCCGAAATAGAGCAGCGCGACGCCGCAGGCGATCAGCGCGAACGAAAACGCTTTGATCATGAAGACCTCCCGGGGTATGACGAACGCCGCAGTGTAGGCGAGCGTCGCCGTGGCGTCCACCCGCGGATCCCACATGGTGGGCATCTGCAGGCGCCACGCGGATTGGCTACCATGACAGCCCGCGCACTTGCCGGACCCTGTCACTCCCTCATTTCGTCGAGGATTCAAACGATGGCCTACGAAGCAGCTTCTGAACGCTATTCGGAGATGCAATACCGCTTTTGCGGCAAGTCGGGACTCAAGCTGCCGGCGCTGTCGCTCGGGCTGTGGCACAACTTTGGCGATACCACGCCGATTTCGACACAGCGCGACATCTTGCGTACCGCTTTCGATCTCGGTATCACGCACTTCGATCTGGCGAACAATTACGGCCCGCCCTACGGCAGCGCCGAAACCAATTTCGGCCGCATTTTCAGGGACGATTTCCGTCCCTATCGCGACGAGCTGCTGATCTCGTCGAAAGCCGGCTGGGACATGTGGCCGGGCCCCTATGGCCAGGGCGGCGGCTCGCGCAAGTACGTGCTCGCGAGCCTCGACCAGAGCCTGAAGCGCATGGGCCTCGATTATGTCGACATCTTCTACTCGCACCGCTTCGACGTGGAGACGCCGCTGGAGGAAACCGCGGGCGCGCTCGCCACGGCGGTGCAGCAGGGCAAGGCGCTCTATGTGGGCATTTCGTCGTATTCGGCCGCGAAAACGCGCGAGATGGCGAAGCTGCTCGCCGAGTACAAGGTGCCGCTCCTGATTCATCAGCCGTCGTACAACATGCTCAACCGCTGGATCGAGCACGAGCTGCTCGATACGCTCGAGGATCTCGGTACGGGCAGCATTGCGTTCACGCCGCTCGCGCAGGGCCTGCTCACGAGCAAGTACCTGAACGGCGTGCCCGAGGATGCGCGCGTGAACCGTCCGGGCGGCGGCTCGCTCAAGGGCGAGCATCTGAGCCCGCAGAACATCGAGCACGTGCGCAAGCTCAACGATCTCGCGCAGCGCCGCGGCCAGAGCCTCGCGCAGATGGCGATCGCGTGGACGCTGCGCGGTGGGCGCGTGACTTCGGCGCTGATCGGCGCGAGCCGCGCGGAGCAGGTGCGCGAGAACGTCGCCGCGCTGAAGAACCTGGAATTCTCGAAGGAAGAGCTCGCGGAGATCGATCGTCATGCGACCGAGGGCGGCGTGAACCTGTGGGAGAAGCCGTCGACGGATCAGCATATCTGACGACGCTCGTTCGTTCGCCCGCCTTTACGGGCGGCGTCTGGCAGAAACCGCCTCGATGCGAGGCGGTTTTTTTTCGCCGCTGCGCTGTGTGCTTGCGCAGGCGTTCGCCGGTTGCGCTGGCGGGTCTGAGCGGCGGCGCTTCAGGTCTTGCCGAGGCGCGTTCGGCACGTCTTCGGCCTGTCACGCGGCGCTGCTAACGTCGCGGCAGTCTTTGCCGCGAGGAATTGTCGATGGAGTCCACGAGCGCCGTTCGTCCCGTATCCGCCGGGCCTGCCGCAGCTGCGCCGCCCGCTGCGCAGGCGTTGCGGCGCGCTCCCCATGTGGGCGCCAACGTTGCGCTCATCGCCGCTGCCGGATTGTCGTTCGCGTATCAACTGTTCGGCTTGCCGCTCTTGATGCGTGCGGCAGGCGGGCCGTCGTATGCGCTGCTCGCCTCGCTCGTGCCGGTCGTGCTCGCGACGCCAATCCATTGGGGCTTGATTCACGAGGGCATACACGGGCAGTTGCTGTCCTCGCGGCGCGTCAATGAAGCCGTTGCGCGCATGCTGGCGATCGGCCTTGCGATACCGTTCGACGCGGTGCGTTTCGGACACCTGATGCATCACCGCTTCACGCGCGAGGCGTTCGATCGCCCGGACGTCGACGATGCGCAAGGCCCGCGCTGGCGGCGCCGGATTGCGTGGTACGTGCGGCTGCTGGGCGGACTTTACGTGGCTGAACTGCTCGCACCGCTGCTTGCGTTCGTGCCGGTGCGCATGGCGCAGGCGCTGGTCGAGCGCGGCGTGGGCGCGCATGGCGGCGAGGGACAGCATGTGCAGCGGCTATTCGCGAACCACGTCGCCGATCCGGTGCGGCGACGCCGCGCGCGGCGCGACGGGCTCTGCTCGCTCGCGCTCTATGGGCTGGCTTTCGCGCTATATGGAAAGGCCTGGCCGGTGCTGGTCGCCGCGATGTATCTGCGCGGGCTGTGGCTCTCGCTCGCCGACAACCTGCCGCACTACGGCGTGACGCTCAACGAACCGGGCCGCGCGCGCGACTTTCGGGTGCCGCGCGCAATGGGCGTGCTGCTCATGAATCATCATCTGCATCGGCAGCATCATCTGCATCCCACGCTGCCGTGGGTGGCGCTGCCCGCGCTCGCGCGCATCGACGAGGCATCGTCCGGGCACGCGCGCACGCCCTATTGGCATGCGGCGCTGCGGCAGTTCAAGGGATTGCAGCCGGGTGTCGGGGTGCGCTGAAGCGAGCGCGAACGAGTGCGCTGAAGCGTGCGCAAATGGCACCGATGTGCGCCGGCGCCGTTCGGCTTGTCACGAACGACCGGCAGCGAACGGGGACGAATGGCGGATAGCAGCGTCGTGCCGCTACATCAGCACGGGCAGCGTTTCCACTAGCGCGACGGCGCACATCGCACCGATCAGCGCGCCGATCACCCGCAGCGTGTTGTGCTTGAACTCGGTTGCGCACGGCACCGCGCCGAGGAAGAGTGCGCCGGCGAGGGCCATCGGGATGATCATCACGAAGTCGCCAATCGTGAAATAACCTTCCATGCTCGTCTCCTTTTATCGACCGGAGTTAGCGCTTCAGTGCGTACTCCGGTTCCATGCCAGGCTGCTGAATCTCGATCACCGAAGCCGCGGCGCATGAAATATGTCGTTATCGCGTGCTGAGCGCCGTTGCGGCTTCGGGCTTCAATCGAGTATAGGAGAGGCTAGCGAAAAGGCGCCATGCGCGCGCCGCCATGGTGCATGCGCTGCGGCGCGCAGCGCCCGTCTGGCGGGGCCTTGCGGCGCTGCGGCTGATGCGCCGCGCAACACGCAACACATGTGCTTGCCTGAATATTACGAAAACATTTCAATCGACGGCGAAAAGGCCGTCACGCCAGGCGCGCTCCAACCAGAAGACGACGCCCGGCAAAGGCAACCGTGCGCCTCAGGCCGCTCCTTCGCGCTCGCGCGCGCGCAGCATCCACGCACCGGCCAGCCCCGCCACGAGCAGCACCGCGACGAGTCCCGTCACGCCGCCCCAGCCCCAGCTGGCCCAGAAGTGCCCGCCGATCGACCCCACGATGCTCGAGCCGAGGTAGTACGCGAGCAGATAGAGCGCCGCGGCCTGGCCCTTCGCTTCGCGTGCGAGGCGGCCGACCCAGCCGCTCGCCACCGCGTGTCCCGCGAAGAAGCCGACGGTGAGGCAGCAGATGCCCGTCGCGATCATGGCGAGCGACGCGAACATCGTCAGCACGACGCCCGTGAGCATCAGCACGATCGCGGCGATCAGCACGGGTGAGCGTCCGAACTTGTCGGCCATGCGGCCCGACCACGGCGAGGCGACCACGCCGGTCAGATAGACGAGAAAGATCGCGCCAATGGCGGCCTGGCTCATGTTGTAGGGCGCAGCGATCAGCCGGTAGCCGATGTAGTTGTAGAGCGTGACGAAGCTGCCCATCAGCACGAAGCCGAGCGCGAACAGCACGGGCAGGCCCGGCCGCATGAAATGGCGCATGAGCGCCGCGCGGTGATGGGCGAAGCCAAGACCGCTTTTGGGCGCGAAATGGCGCGAGGGCGGCAGAAGCGCACGGAACGCGAACATCGAGGCGAGCCCGAGCACGCCGATCACGGCAACGGCCACGCGCCAGCCGAAGAGATCGGTGCAGATGCCCGTGATCACGCGCCCCGCCATGCCGCCGATGGCCGTGCCGCCCACGTAGAGGCCCATCGAGAGGCCGAGGCCTTCGGGGTGCATCTCTTCGGCGAGCCAGGCCATGGCGACCGCGGGCACGCCGCCGAGCGCGATGCCTTCGAGCGTGCGCAGCACGAGCAGCGTGTGCCAGTGAGGCACGAACGCCACCGCGAGCGTGAACAGCGACGAGACGGTGAGCGAGACGGTCATCATGCCGCGCCGGCTCCAGCCTTCGGAGACGAAGCCCGCCACGAAGATCGCGCAGGCGAGCGCCGCCGTGGTGAACGAGAGCGAGAGGCTGCTCTGCGCGGGGCTCACGCCGAATGTCTCCGAGAACGCGGGCAGGAGCGGCTGCACGCAGTAGAGCAGCGAAAACGTGGCGTAGCCCGCGAACAGCAGCGCGAGGCTCGCGTGCCAGAAGGCGCGCGTGCCGCGCTCGATATAGGGAACGGTCGACGGGGTGGTGGAGGGTGAGGCGTTGGGCGCGGCGGCGTTGCGCCCGGCGCCCGGTGATGCAGTCACGACGGAAGCTCCTTGCGGCAAAAAGCAAAGGCGCAACGATACGCTTTTTGCGGGATTCGGGTGGCGTACCGCTGCAGCCGCGCGGCGCCGGCCCTTTATTCCAGCCACTTGCGCACGTCTTTTTCCCAGCCGGGTTCGCCGCAGTTCCTCGGGTTCTCGGGGCCCAGTACGGTGATGTAGCCCCTCGTCTTCATGCAGGCCTCGTAGGCGCGCACCTGCGTGCACTTTCCGGCGCCCGCCTTGATCGCACTGGCTTTGCAGCTCGCCGTGGCGTCGTCCATGCTGCTGAAGTCCGCGCTGCCATCGTTGTCGTAGGGCGGCGGCGCGGCGGCTGTCGCGGAGAATTCGACCGGGCCCGCGCAGGCGGCGAGGCCGAATGTCAGGGTGGCGAGCAGGCAGTGCAGGCGGTTTCGCATGGGTTCAGTTTCCGTTCGGATTGAGGTTGATGGGAACGATGGCACAACTCATCGAATCTCATTCTGCCCGTAGTCATGGCGGATGACGGTGCCTTGCGCCGACGCCTGCTCCGGATGCGCGAGCGCGTCGTCCGTGGGCAGCGCGGCTACGCTCCAGCCGCCGCCCAGCGCCTTCACGAGCGCGACGCTCGCTGCGAGGCGCCGGCGCGCGATGCTCACCGCCAGGCGCTCGTTGGAGAGCGCCGTGGTTTGCGCGACCACTACGTCGAGATAGGTGATTGCACCGCTCTTGTAGCGGTTCTCGACGATCGCGAGCGTGCGCCTGGCGGCGTCCACCGCGCGATCCTGTGCGATGGCTTCCTGTTCGAGCACGCGCAAGGCTGCGAGGTTGTCCTCGACCTGGCCGAACGCGTCGAGCACGGTCTCGCGATACTGCGCGACGCTCTCGTCGTATTGCGCGCGCGCCTCGTCGCGCACGGCGGCGCGGCCGCCGAAGTCAAGCAGCGTGCCGGCGAGCGCGGGGCCGAGCGACCAGAAGCGCGCGGGCGCGACGAGCCATTGGCTGTAGTTGGTCGCCTCCAGCCCGCCCGTGACCGCGAGCATGAGGCTCGGGAAGAACGCCGCCTGCGCCACGCCCACCTGGGCGTTGGCGGCGGCCACGCGGCGCTCGGCGGCGGCGATGTCGGGGCGGCGCTCCAGCAGCGTCGAAGGCACGCCGGGCGGCGCGACGAACGCGTGGGCGAGCAGCGGCG
>DATEJU010000128.1:0-99214 GCA_035277805.1 Paraburkholderia sp.
CTCGACAACCCGCGCTGGGAGGACGTGCAGCCCATTCTCCAGCAGTACGCCAATCTCTACCCGGTGATGAGCCAGGGGCTGTTCGACTTTTCGAAGCAGGAAGTGGCGGATTCCGCCGCGTTCGTCATGCACTTCGTTTTCGACAAGACCATCGACGATCCGGACCAGATGCCGGTCACGCGGGATCTCTCGTCAACGAAGCGCCGCATGCTCATCAACTACTTCCGCAATGTGATGAACCGTACCGGCAAAACGATGGATCGCCAGGTGCTGTTCGGCAAGCGCTGCCCGTTGCGCGACCTCGCCGGCGAGCGCGACGCGGCGCCCGACCTCACGGGCATCGCCACGCGGCGCATCGGCAGCAAGAGCTGAAGGCGGTGTGCGGACCCGTCACCGCCCCTCATTGAACAGGAATAATTCACCATGCTGAAGATCAGAAAAGAAGTCATCGCTCGTTTGCGCGCGGCCGATAGTGTCGACGAGGTGCAGGCGATGCTGAGCGGCGCCATGTCGCTCGAACTCTCGACGATCCCGCCCTACCTGACCGCGCTGTTTTCGATCAAGGCGGAAAACCGCGAAGCGCGCGCGCTGGTGCATTCGATCGTGGTCGAGGAAATGCTCCACATGACGCTCGCGGGCAATACGCTGATCGCGATCGGCGGCAACCCGAAATTGCTCGAGATCGCGCAGCAGCTCAAGTATCCCGGCCCGCTGCCGATGTGTATCGACGAAGGCCTGACCGTCACGCTGGGCTCGCTGACGAAGCCGCAGATCGGCAACGTGTTCATGGCCATCGAGCGGCCGGCCACGAAAGCGATTCTTCCCGGCGAAACCCGCCTGTTCGCCGATGCGCAGGCCAGCTACGACTCCATCGGCGACTTCTATGCGGCGCTGATCGACAAGCTCGCGGAACTCGTTGCCGCCGGGCAGCCGATCTTCGCGCATCCGCGGCTCGAACAGCAGATCGACATCAGCAAATGGTTTCCGCCCGAAATCGAACGCTTCCCGGACGGCAAGGTGTCGTCGCTCGAATCCGCGCGCGCCGTGCTCGAAACGATCGTGCGCCAGGGCGAAGGTTTGCAGATCAAGGAGGACAAGATCAATCCGAAGGCGGACCCGGACGGCAACTACGCGCACTACTTCAAGTTCGGGGAGATCTTCTACGGGCATCGGCTCGTGCCCGATGCCACGAACCCCTCGGGGTGGTCGTATACCGGCGCGCCGGTTCCGCTCGACGAGAGCAACATCGTCAATCTGTTCCCGAACGCCGCCTTGAGCGACTATCCCGAGGGCAGCGGCGCGTACATTGCCGGCAAGCAGTTCTACGAGGCGTACCGGAGCCTGCTCGTGGCGCTGGACCAAACGTTCAACGGTCAACCCGGACGACTCGATGCGGCGCTCGGCATCATGTTCGAACTGAAGCTCGTTGCGCAGCAGGTGATGCAGTTCCAGGTCGGCGCGGCGCCGTCGGCCGTGTTTGCCGCGCCGCCGTTCATGCTGACACACGCGGCGCCGTGAGTATTGGTTAATCCGCTCACGCTCGTAATCGACATTGGCATGGACGTCGACCTCGGCGTGGATCCCGACGGCAGCAATCTGCTCGCGCTGTTCAGCGCGTTGATGATCGAGAACTGAGCGCGAAGAAAAATCTGCGTTCGGCTCACGCGCTGCCGCGGCCGCTCCGCCGATATCACCGGTTGCCCCAGACCAGAGCCTCGGGATGGCGTTCGAGATAGCCGGAAAGTGCGTTCAGACCCACCAGGGTGCGTCGCAGCTCGGCCAGCGCCTGCTGAACGTCGCTTTGCAACGGCGAACCTTGTTCAAGCGTTTCGCTCGCGGCGCGAAACGCTTGCTGGGCAGGATCGAGCGTCGAACGCACCGCAGGTGCGATTTCGGCGTCGAGCCGCTCGAACAAGCGGTTCGACCGCTGCAGCATCGTATTCAGGTTCTGCCCGATCTCCTGGACCGGCATACGGTCGATTCGGGTGACGATGCTCGATAGCTGGTCCTGCAATTCGCCCAGCGTGTCGGGTACCGTCGGCAATTCGACCGGCGAGTGACTCGTATCGACCTGGGCCACGGGCGCGTGCGGAAACACATCGAGAGCGATGTACTTCTGGCCGGTCAAAAGACTGCCCATGCGCAACTGTCCGCGCAATCCCTGAGTAACGAGCAGGTGCAGCAGCGCCTTTGCCGCCGCACCCGTACCCTCTCCGAGCGCATCGCGATAGCGCTGCCCGAGTCGCGACGGATACAGATTTAGCGTGACCAGCATGTCGAAACGATTGCGCTCGGGATTCAAATCGATATCGATGGACACGACCGTGCCCACCTCGACGCCCCGGAATTCGACCGGCGCGCCAACCGACAATCCCCTCACCGATTGCGTAAAACGCATGCGAACCACCGCAGGCGAGCCTTCCTGCGCCCGCAGGGCGTCGCTACGGTCATTCGCGAGACGAAATTCCCGATCGCGCGCATCTGCCACTGCATGCGTGTTTGCGGGCGGAGTGTCGAACGCCACCGCGCCCGCGAACACGGCCGTGAGCGACTGCGCGTCGAGCCGCATGCCGCTGGCGTCCACTTGAATCCCGGCGCCGCTCGCCTGCCACCAACGCGTCTTCGACGTGACGAACCGATCGAAAGGCGCCTTTACGAATACATCGATGCGGACGCTGCTACCCTTGGCAGCCAATGAATAACCAAGAACCTGACCGGCTTGCGCGCCACGAAAATACACCGGCGAACCGGCGCTCAAGGAGCCCAGCGAGGCGGCGCGAAGCACGAAACGCGTACCATCCGCGCCGCTTGTCACAGCCGGTGGCGCTTCGAGACCGACGAACTCATGACAGGGCCGACGCGATCGAAGGTCGACATCGACATCGATATAGGTACCGGATATCGCGGTCATGAGCCCGGAGGTGTTTTTCACATCGATACGCGGGCGCACGACCCAAAACCGCGCCCCGCACGTCGCGATGCGCCGCCCGTCATCATCGAGCTGCAACGTTGCATGGACGCGTTGCCCGTCCGCCGAAAAACGTAGACGCTCGAGCCGCCCAATTTCCACGTCGCGATAGCGCACCCGCGTTTTCCCCGCAACAAGCCCGGCGCCGGTCTGGAAATTCACCGTTATGCGCGGGCCGCGATGGCCTGGCGGGTAGGCAAGCACGCCCCCGCCAAGCAACGCCGCGAGAAGCGGCGCGAGCCAAAACCAGGAATGCCGGCTCAGGCGCGCCATTCACAATTGACCCACGACGACATTCCAGAAGCACCTCGCATATCGGCAAGCGAGGCAAGATGCGCGATTGAGTGCGGCAATCAAGAAGTTCAAGGGCGCTTCCTCAACAAGGCCACCGGCTCGGCCGCACGGCGCTTCGGAATCAGCGCAGCTGCGCGACAAGCGCGTCAGCACCTTTATCGATGCCGGTTCTGGCTGCGCTCAGCGAACCGAATGCAGCCGGCAAGTTCATGGCGTTCGGGTATTGCCGGGTCACGTAGGCGCGCAGCAAGCGCCCCGACGAACTGTCGTACACCTCGACGGCATACGACACCGAGCCGCTAAATGCGCCCTTCCCGCCCCGGATCGCCTGAACGCCGTTGTAGAGGTTTCCCGCGATGTCGAAATGCATGGCCTGGCCGATCACCGCCGTCGTTTTCTCCGCGCCGGTCAAGGTGAGCTTCACGCGCAACGTCGCGGGCGACGCCTGGGTTGCCAGGTCGAAGCGCTTCGACAGCTTCTCGGCAAACGTTTTGGTCATGTAGTCGGCGAGCACTGTCTTGTCCTCGTCGGACAGATCGCCGAACTGGTTGTCGCTACCCCGATATACCGCGGCCGGATCGACGATGACCTGCGAATAACGCGACCAGACCACCGGCGCCGCATACCTGAACGGCGTTTGCGCAGCGTCGTCGTCGCGATTCTGCTTCAGTTGGGAAGACGACGCGAGATTGGTATAGGCAACGGGTTGCACACCGGCGCAGGCCGACAACATGAGGACTGCTACACAAGCGGAAGATTTGACGAGGGATCGGGTCTTGAGCACGAGCGTTTCCTTGAAAATAGGGTCCAATAACCCGGGCATTCGGGAGTGGGTATTGCGACGAGGACGAAGCGTAGCATCGGCCTTCCGAGATGTAAACCGTCTATCCGGTTTGTTTTTATCGAAGCCCGGGCGTACAATTGCGGCTTTCGCAAACCTCACGCGCCGTTCAGCCTATCGATTATGGACAACCAGACACGTTCGGAGATTTCGCGCAAAAAAGCGATTGACGCGGCGCTATTGATCCTCACCCGCGACGGAGTCAACGGTCTGACGTTCGACGCGCTTTCGCGCGAGAGCGGTATCAGCAAAGGCGGACTGCTTCACCAGTTTCGCAATAAACATGGCGTGCTGCGCGCGCTCCTCGATCGTCAGCGGGAGCAGTTCGAGGAAATCGCGCGCGCGCATCTGGCGGCCGGCGGCGCCGAGCGCACTGAGCCCGTGCTTTCCGCGCAGATTGCCATCTACAGGGAGTCCATCAACCAGCCGCATTCCGTCGCGCGCGCGGTGCTTGCAGCCATCGTCGAAAGCCCGGCTTTGCTCGACGACCTCAAGGCGCAGGATGAGGCGAAGATGGCGGCGGTCCAGACCGAGGCGCAGGATCCCGAACTCTCGCTGCTGCGCTACTTCGCGGCCAGCGGCATCGCCTTTACCTCGCTGCTCGGGCTATCCGATATACCCGTTGCCCTGCGCGACCGGCTTTTCGATCGGCTTCTCGATGACGCGAAGTGGTGACCCTGGCGGTTCGCAGCTGGTGAGCGCTCTGCTGGCGTGTTGGGCGCCTCATGCCGGCCCCCTCGCCGTTATCGGGGCGTGGGCGCGTCTTGCCGAATCAGGTGCCGACGTTTCAGCTCATCCCAGAATGCCGGCGGGAAAGCACCGGGATCACCCTCGACCCGCGCTAATCGAGATTGTCGAATTCGAAGCGGTCGATCAGTATCAGCTGATGGTGGAAGATTTTGCCTCGGTGCTCAATGGCAAGCGCCGCGAATTGGTTTTTCCACTGGAAAGTTCCCTTGGCAACCAGCTCGTAATCGACAAGATTCTTGCGAGTTCGGATGGCCGTGTGCCGCATGCATTGCACGAGTCGCCGGCCACGCGGCAATCATCCTGAGGAATCCGGAATGATTGCGCCCTACACGGTGCCAGCCAGATGAAAGCGTGAGGCGGGGTGCCAGACCTGCACGGCGGTCGCGACGGCCTCGAGCACCCATGTGCGCCGCCACACCACGAGGCAAGGCTCGCCGATCTCCATCTCGAGATGCTGGCGTATCTGCGCATCGGGCTTGCGCGCGTAAATGCGAAACTCCGCGCGCTGGATCGGCGCCAACCGCACCATATAGTGATTTGGCGTCTCCAGCGTGAAGTCCTGCTCGAGGTAATGCGGAAAGACCCGCGGATTCACGTAGCGGTCCTCGTACTGAATCGGCTCGCCCTCCTCCAGGTGCACGACGGCGGAATGGAAAACCGGCCCGTTCGTGAGCCCCAATTCGCCCAGCGCGGTAAGCGTATCCCTCGCCTCGAGCCGGATCACGCGCGCGTCGTGGCGATGTCCCCGCGCGGCAATCTCGTCCGCAATGTTGCGAATTTCGAGCATGGTCGACTCGTAATCGCGGGGTGCCACGTAGGTGCCCGAGCCTTGAATGCGCGTGAGCACGCGTTCGGCCATCAGTTCGCGCAGGGCGCGCGAGACGGTCATGCGCGCGACGCCGAACTCCTTGACAAGCACCGTTTCCGAAGGAATCGCGTCACCGGGCTTCCATGTGCCGTCCTCAATGCGCTCGACCACATAGCGCTTGATCTGCTCGTAGGGCGGCGCGACCCTTCGCTGCGGCGGATCGCGCTCCAGTGCGTCCCGGGCTTGCCCGGTTGTTCTCATTGTCGTTGCTCCAGCATGATTCATGGCTTGTTGCCGGAAACCCGGCACGTCACTCAGATATCGGCGGCGCGCGGCGACGTGTCATTGGCCGGCGCACCGAACTCGCCCGCGACATGCGCAATCGGCGCGGACGCGCAATACTCCTGTGCGGACTGCGCCGGCAATGGGTCAGGCAGCGACGGCGGCCCACCGTCGGCGATCATGTGATAAGCCGTCGACATGTCGTCCGCGAGCGGCCGGTCGTCGCGATAATTCGGCAACACGCTACGAACCTGCGCGTGCAACGCCTGCGTGTACGGCGCGCGCAAAGCGCCACCCGGCTGCAGATCGTAGGCCTGGACCGCGGCAAGCAGTTCGATGCCCAGAATGCGGCTGCTGTTTTCGATGACCGCGAGCGCCTTGAGGGCGGCCGGGGTCGCGTGGCAGAGGTGGTCCTCCTGGAGCCCCGAGGTCACGCCGCCATCGAGGCTCGCCGGCATGGCCTCGCGCCGGTTCTGCGCAACGAGCGAGGCCGCCGTGTATTGCGCAATCATGAAACCGGAACGCGTGCCGCTCGCATCGGCGAGGAACGCTGGCAAGCCGCTCACGAGCGGATTCACGAGACGGTCGAGACGCCGCTCGGCCATCGCGCCGACCTGCGCCAGCGCAACCGCCAGGCTGTCCATGGCGAGGGCGATCGAGGCGCCAACCGCGTGCGCCTGCGAAAACACACGGGGGTCATCCGGCGTGCCCGCGACAATCGGATTGTCGGTCGTCGAGCTCAGCTCGCGATTCACGACTTCCGCGGTCGCGGCCAACACGTCGCGCGCCGCGCCGTGAACATGCGGAATGGTCCGCATGCTGAGCGGATCCTGCGTGCGGCGTCCAAGCGACGCCGCCAGCAGGCCGCTGCCCGCCAGCACCGCGCGCATGCGCACCCCGACTTGCGCAAGCCCCGGCGACACGCGAAAGGCCAGCGATTGCGCGTCGAATGCGGCCATCTGTCCGCCGAGATTCTCGAAGCTCATTGCCGATACGACATCCGCCCAGTCGAGCAGCCGCTCCGCCCGGCTCAGTGCAAGCGCCGCGAGCCCGGTCACGCAGGGCGTGCCGTTGACGAGGCTCAGTCCCTCCTTGGCTTCGAGCTCGAGCGGCTCGAGCCCCAGTCGTCGCAAGGCCTCGCCGCCACTCATGCGCTCGCCGCGCCAGTTCACGCGGCCAGCGCCCACGCACACGAGCGCGATATGCGCCATGTGGCTCAGATAGCCGACCGAGCCGAAGGCGGGCACCTCGGGCAAGCAATTCTCCCTGAGCAGCGCCGCAAGCCTCTCCACAAGCTCGACACGCACGCCCGAGTGCCCGTGCGCGTAGTTGTTGATCGCCGCAGCCAGGATCGCGCGCGTTTCTTCGGCGCCGAGCGGCTCGCCGACACCCACCGCGTGACTCATCAGGATGTTATGTGACAGCGCATGCTGTTGCGCGGGCGAAACCACGACATCGCACAGCGCACCGACACCGGTATTCACGCCGTAGGCGCGCAAGCCTCTCGCAATGATCTGCTCGACCAGCACACGTGCGGCGCCGATACACTCGCGTGCCTCAGCGGAAAGTTCGAGCGGCGCGCCTGCCGCGATGGCGCAGACCTCGCGCCAGTTCAAAGAACGGTTGGTGCGGATGACTGACATGCTGAACCCGGGAAATGGATTAATGTGCGTTACGGTCCTGATGGCTCGACACGAACTGGCGGAACCGCTCCGACTTCGACTCGCCGAACACCTCCTGCGGGGTGCCGTCCGAGTCCACCTGCCCTTGATGCAGGAACAACACGCGATTGGAGACGTGTTTCGCAAAACCCATCTCGTGCGTGACGACGAGCATCGTGCGACCTTCGTCGGCGAGCGCGCGCATCACGCGCAGCACCTCGCCGACGAGCTCGGGGTCCAGTGCCGAGGTCGGCTCGTCGAACAGCATCACCTTCGGGTGCATCGCGAGCGCCCGTGCGATCGCCACGCGCTGTTGCTGGCCACCCGACAGGTGCGCGGGATAGTGTCCGCGCTTGTCCGCAAGCCCGACTTTCGCGAGCAGCGCCTCGGCCTCTTCGACCGCTTCCGCGCGGCTGCGCTTTTGCACGCGCATCGGGCCCTCGATCAGGTTCTCGATGACGGTCATGTGCGACCACAGGTTGAAGTTCTGGAACACCATCCCGAGCTGCGAGCGCACACGGTCCACCTGGCGGCGGTCGTCGGGCTGCAGCTTGCCGTCGCGGCGGCGCTTCATCTTCAGCTCTTCGCCGGCAAGGGCCACCGAGCCGTCGTCGGGAATCTCGAGCAGGTTCAGGCAGCGCAGGAAGGTGCTCTTGCCCGAGCCGCTCGCGCCGAGGATCGAAATGACATCGCCCTCGTGGGCGTCGAGCGAAATGCCCTTCAGGACGTGGTGGTCGCCGAACGACTTGTGAATGTTCCTCACGGACAGGGCGACCGGTGCGGTTGCGTTCATACGTTTCTCCGGATACGGTGTGACGTCACGAGGTCGCGCGACGAGATTCGAGTTTCGCGGCGGGACGACGGGCAACCGCCGGCACGGCGCGCAGGTGACGCGACAGACGGTGCTCGAGGAGGCCGAGGATCCGCACGACAAGGAAGTTCAGGAACAGATAGATCAGCGCGGCGCAGGCGAAAACCTCGGTCGTACGATAGGTCTGCTGAATGATTTGCTGCGCGACGCCCGTCACTTCCCACACGGTAACGAGGCTCGCAAGCGCCGTCGACTTGACGAGCAGCACCGCTTCTGTCGAATAAGCGGGCAAGCACTGGCGCAGTGCGATGGGGCCGATCACGCGCCGCAGCAGCGCGAACCCCGAGAGCCCGATTGAGTAGCCCGCTTCGATCTGGCCCACCGGCACGGCGATCAGCCCGCCGCGAATGATTTCGGCGGTATAGCCTGCCGTGCACAGCGCGAGCGAAAGGATGGCGCAGATGTACGGCTCGCGCAGCACCGGCCACAGGAAGCTCTCGCGTATCACGCCGAACTGCCCGAGCCCGTAGTACACGAGAAACATCTGGATCAGCAGCGGCGAGCCGCGGAACACGAGGATATACGCGCGCGCGAAGCGGTTGGGCAGCCAATGCGGCGACACGCGCAGCGTGACGATCACGAGCGAGAGCAGGCCGCCCAGCACCAGCGACGCGAAGAACAAGCCAAGCGTCGTGGGCACCGCTGCGATCAGCTGGCGCATCGTGTCGAGAAGGAAGTCGAAATCGATATGCATGGTGAGGTCGCCCTGGCGTCAGTTGCGCGCGAAGTTGCGCTTGAAGGAGCGTCCGACGATCGCTTCCGCGCGGCCAAAAATACGGTTCGACACGCCCGTCATGGCGAGGTACAGCACGCCGCCTGCGACAAAGAAGAGAAAGTACTGATGCGTGGAGCCAGCCGCCACCTGGCTTGCGCGCAGCAGCTCGGCGAGTCCGGTGACCGAGATCAGCGCCGAATCCTTGAGGCTCAACTGCCACACGTTGCCGATACCTGGAAGTGCGAAGCGCAGCACCTGCGGAATCAGGATTCGGCGCGCCATGGTGAGCGCCGGCATGCCGATTGCGCGCGCGGCTTCCAGCTCGCCGCGCGAGACCGCCAGCACGGCGGCACGGTAGACCTCCGCCTGATAGGCGCCGGAGATCATGCCTACGGCAAAGGCACCGATGACGAACGGCGGCACGCCGATGAAGCCGTCGGCGCCAAACCACTGGCCGATCGAGGACACGAGCGTCGAGCCGCCGAAGTAGAACAGATAGATGACGAGCAGTTCGGGCACACCGCGAAAAACGGTCGTATAGCAGTCGCCGATCACACGCGCGGTGCGAAAAGACGAAAGCTTGGCTGCGGCGACGAGTGCGCCGAAGACCGCGCCAATCGCAAGCGCTGCAAGCGTCAGTACCACGGTCATCAACGCGCCGAGTAACAGGACACTGCCCCATCCATCCGACCCAAAGCCGAGTATTTCGAAAAGACGCATAACACTTCCCCACTCAAGCCTGCAAAAGAAACCGCGCGACTCCTTAGCAACACTGGATGCGCGCGGTCATGCTGTACGCGACGCTCAGGGCGTCACGTCGGTCTTGAACCACTTTTGCGAAAGCTTTTTCACGGTGCCGTCGGCGAGCGCCGCCGTGATCGCCGCGTCGAACTTCGCCTTGAGGTCCGCGTCCTGCTTGCGGAAGGCCAGGCCTTCACCCGGGCCCCAGATCGGACCGCCGATCTGCGGCCCCGCCGTCGTGATGGGCACCGCTTCTTTCTTGTCGGCGTTCGCGACGTAATAGGTCACGTCGTCGAACGAGGTATCGATGCGGCCGTTAGACAGGTCGAGATCGCGCTCTTGCGACGTCTTGTACACGCGAATCGACGCAACGTCCTTGAAGTTGTCGTTGATGAAGCGCGTATAGACCGTACCGGACTGAATGCCAATGGTCTTGCCCTTGAGCGCGGTACGGAGTGCCTGCACTGCGGGCACGTTCGACCTTGCGTCGTTGTCGAGCTTCAGCGCGGGCGATTTCGCAGGCAGGATCTTCGTATCGGTGACGGCGAACGTCGCCGGCGTCGCCGCGTAGGGCTTCGAGAACGCAATGATTTTTTCCCGCTCGGGCGTGATGGAAATCGCATCCATCAGGACATCGAACTTCCCGGCCTGCAATCCCGGGATCATGCCGTCCCAATCCTGGGCGACGAGATTGCACTTGAGCTGCGCCCGCGCGCACAGGTTCGTCACCAGTTCAGGCTCGAAGCCACTCATCTTGCCGCCCGGCAAGGTCATGTTCCACGGTGCGTAATCGCCCTCGAGGGCGACCGTCACTGTCTTCCAGTCCTTCGCCTGCGCGACACCGCTAACGGAAATCGCGGCACCGATCACGGCGGCAGCCATCATCCGCTTTGTCACCCTGGTGTACTTCGACTGCATATCGACGCTCCTTTGATTGTGGAATCCCGGGCCGATCGCGCGGCCTTTCGTCAAACATGTTGTCTAGACAAGATGGTGGAACAATAAAATAGATGCAAGCGGATTTTGAAGAATGTGAGCTGACCTGGGGAAAGCACCAGTCGGGCACGTATGGATATTGAAAGGAATCCTGCCAAAGAATGGCGCGAGGCTGCCGAACAAGCCGCCAAACAAGCTGTAAAGCAGGGCGTGAAGCCGGAATACTCCAGACTATTTGCGCCCCGGCCAACCCTGTTGCGCGCATGCAGCGGCTGACGAGCACGTCGAGGGCGCGGCATCGCGAGCAGCCTGCCGCAGCCTGTCGCGCAAGTTAGCTAGACGAGTTGCGCGCTCGATGTCGTCGATTAATGCGCTGTTCGCGGCGTGCCGGGTCATGCACACCGGCAGGCCGCCGGATGCCGCGAGCGTCGCGTCACGGCTCGGGAGAAGTGGCTGCCCAGTCGGGTCGGGTGCCCCTGTCGGGACCAGGAGGCTGGCCCCGACGCCGGACTAGCGTGTTGGCCTGACGTTCTGGTTCAGCCGGAAGAAATTGTCCGGGTCAAACTGCTTCTTGATTGCCTGCAGTCTCGGATAGTTTTCAGCGAAGGCCGCGCGCACCCGGTCCTCACCTTCATCGCCCAGATTGTTCGCATAGACCCCGCCCGTAGAAAACGGTCTCAGCGCGCTCCACGCTTCACGGGCCCATTGAATATTGGCTTCGTCTTGCGTGGCATCGTCCCAGATCGAGAGCGGGAAGCAATCGAAAAGCGCATCGCGGTTCGCATAGGGCGTGGCCGTCTTCGGCACACGGGCGATTGCCCCACCCACCTGCTGCAGCACGAACAGGGAAGAAGCCGCGGGAGCGTCTTCGTAGACACGCAATAACGTATCGATCGCCCCGTCGCCCAGTTCGCTCAGGAATTGCGCCTTCCAGTAATAGCGGCGCCCGCGGGGAAAGACTGCATCGCTGGCCGACTGGATCTGCAGATAGCGAACCGCCGCGAGCTGATGTGCTACCGGCGTCCCATACTCCATCAGCGGCGCGACGACGCGCTCCCCCTCCTCCATCGCGCCCGCATAGCAAACCGAGACACTAAAGCAGCGCTCGCCGGATGGCATGGTCGCGAGCGCGGCATCCAGGCTGAGCTCGTCCGGCGCTGCGCGCGCGAACGCAGCGTAAAAACGCATCGCCTCCCGTGCCTCGCTGTAACGATACGCCACCGAGCCGGCAAGGAGATCCGGCCCAACGGGATGGAGAACGTATTCGAACGTCGTGACGATGCCGAAGTTGCCACCGCCACCACGCACGGCCCAGAACAGGTCCGGGTTTTCCGTCGCGCTCGCCCGGCGCAGTTCGCCGTCGGCGGTCACGATATCCACCGCGATCACGTTGTCACAGGCGAGGCCGTATTTGCGGCCGAGCTTCCCGAAGCCTCCGCCGAGCGTCAGACCGGCAATGCCTGTGTCGGTGTTGACGCCCATCGTCGTGGCGAGCGCATGAGCCTGGGTCGCCGCGTCGAATTCGCCTAGCGTCAGGCCCGCTTCCGCGCGTGCGATACGACGCACGGGATCCACGTCGATCCGCTTCATTCGGGACAGGTCGATCACCATCCCCGCGTCGCAGACCGAAAGACCGCCGAGGTTGTGTCCGCCGCTGCGCACGGCCACGAGGTGATGGCCCGCCCTGGCGAAATTGACGGCCTGAACCACGTCGCCCGAGTCGGCGCAGTAGACAATCAGCGCGGGGCGCCGGTCGATCGCGCCATTCCATACCTTGCGTGCTTCCTCGTAGTCGGAATCACCGGGTACGACCACGCGGCCGCGGACGCTTTCCCTGAGTCGATCAACACCCGGTAGTACGGGTTGAGCCGCGCCCGTTCTGCCACCCTCACTCGTTTGCTCAGCTGTCATCGGAGCGACTCCTCTTGCCCGGCGTGAACAAGCAGGACCAACGCATGTTCATTGCGAAGCTCCCGTTTGCATCACGACGCTCAGTAATCCTGCATATTCCGGTTGGCGTTGCGAGTTCGGCCGGTGAAGGGTGCGATGACTGCGGTACGTTGATTGTTACGACGAAAAGCTCGACTTCCCGCTCGCCGGCAGATCCACCACGTAAATATAGTAAAGCGATGGAAAGTAGATTGTAGGGTTTTCCCCGGCCTGGCGATTCCGACCTGCCCCCGGTTTTGGCTGGGGAGAACGGTGGAGCCGCTCGGTGTGGTAGCAAGCGCCTCGGGGACGGGCGCATCACATCCACGACGACAGGTCATCGCTTCGCCGGACCAAACAGCCGCGGATCCAGCGCAAAGAGTTCGGTGCTGATGACCTTGACGCTCGCCATCTCCGGATGCATCGGGTTCAACAGCAGATTGAAATCGCTTGGACAGATAACCGACGGCACCCGCATCGCCAGTTGCTCGCCCGCCTCGAGCCATTGGCGGCCAAGCGCCCTTGTCGCCGCGGGCTCGCGCGTCAGGTCTGCCCAGCCTTGCGGCAACCCGGGTACGAACGCGCCGTCGTGGATGGCGTCCGGCACCTCCAGCGTCACCAGGAAATAGCCGCCGGCCGGCAGCAAGCCCGCCATGTGCACCAGCGCCTCGAGCAGCGCCGTCGATGCGTGGCAGCAGGTGTAGAGCACCCGCATGCCGCGCGGGTTCCAGCGGCCGCCGGCGATCGCCGCACCATTGCCGCTCAGGTCATCGGCGCGGTAATAGCCGCGTCGTTCTTTCGCCAGGCGGTAAAGCCTCATGCGGCCACGCCGTGAATGACGCGCAGCAGGATCTCACGCACGCGGTCGTAGCCCGGCTGCGAGTCGAGCACTTCGAGCGGGCTGAGCCCACCCAGCTCCGCATTCGATCGCTGCATCCACTCGGCCGCCAGCGCCGGGTCCTCGAACACCTCGACAGCGAGCTGACGCACGTAGAGCACGCGCGCGACGCGATCCGACTCGCCTGGCGACAGGCGCTCCTCGCGCGCCATCTTGCGCAGGATCGTCGAACTCGGCAGATTGAGATTCGCGAGCAGCGTCTGCACCGGCACATGCAACAGGTCCTTCGCAACGCGCTCGATGATCGCCGCTTCCATGCCTTCGCGGATCTGCCGGCGCTGCTCGAGCGGGTCGAACTGGACGAGGAACGTCTCGATATCGTCAGGGCGGGCGCCGGGCCGACCGGAGCCGGCCAGTGGCTTGCCGGCATGCGCCGCGGCGGGTCGCGCGGCCGCACGACGATCGGACGGTTGATTCAGGGCCATGATGTGAGCCTCCCAGATAAGAATATCGCTACTCCCATTCTAGAGTATTCTCAAACGGGAATCAAGATTCTCCCATTTGATAGCCCGTTATACCGGCCGGTCCTGACCCCGGAGACTGAAAATCCGCAGCAGCTCGTCGCGCAACCCGGAAATATCGAGCACATGCTGCGCGCGAGTCACCGCCACGTAGAGCAGGCGAAGTTCGTCTTCGTCCGGCAGCGGGCTGCCATCGGCGCCGCGCAGGCGGAAATCGTTGGCCACCTTGACCCGCTTCCATTCGAGGCCCTTGGCGCGGTGGACGGTCGAGATCACATAGTCGGCTGCGCCTTCCTGCGCCGAGCGCTGCGCCAGGGCCCGCAGATAGCCGGTGCCCAGCTCGTCGACGATCCGCACCACCGGCAGCAGGTCCTGGCCAAAAGCACTGCGCGCGAACGCCTGCGCCTCACCCCACGTCTCGAACAGCGCAAACGCCGCCGGACGGAAGGTCCGCTGGCCGGCCAGCAGCCGCTCCGCGCCATCCGCGTAGGCGAGGATCTCCGCCGGACTCATGCGGATCGCCGGCCGGTGTCCCGCCTCGAGCCCCGCAGCGAACTGCCAGATCGCCGTAACGTTCTTCCGGCACAGGATTGCATCGACCGGCGGCGCCAGCGCGGGGTCTTCCACCATGATCGAGCCGATCGCGTCCTGTCCCCGGATGGGCGTGCGCTCGCCCAGCAGCATGAGCAGGCGGCTCGCGAGCGCCGCGAACGTGGCCCCGAAGCGGAACGACTCCGTGAGCGCGCATTCGGGCGCATCGATCTGCGCCATCGCATTGACCGCGCCCCGCCACTCGTAGATCTGCTGGTAAGGGTCGCCCACGTAGATGATCTGCGCGTGACGCTGCCGGCCAAGGATCGACAGCATGACACCGTCGCTGTCCTGCGCTTCGTCGAAGAGGATGTAGTCGGCTTCGATGCGCGGCTCCGAAAACGCCCAGAGCTTCAGGAGCACGTCAGGCGAAATGGCGCTCGTGGCGCGCGCTGCTGCGCCCTCTTCCCACAGCCGCCCGACGTAAGGCAGCACGTAGGTGCGCAGTTGCGCGGCCATTGCTGCGTCGATTTTTTCATCCACGACGATATGCTGCGTTGCCGGCCGGAGATCCGCGGACCGGCAGAACCGGTCCAGCCCGTCGGCAATCATTCGCCCGATCTCGAACGGGGCGATCTCGACGGCCTTGCCCGTCACTGTCCGCACTTCCAGCGGGCCCAGGCCGTAGCGCGCGGCCAGTTCGTGCGGCGGCTCGCCCTGAAGGTTCATCCGGCTTCTCAGCGACGGGCTGACTGACGCCCATGCCAGCGAATGCATCGTCCGTGCGCCGACGTGCGGTGGAAAGCGCCGCGCCGCGCTTGCCGCGATTTCCCGGTTGAACGCCAGATACGTGCCACGCCGCTGGCCGAAATGCCCGGCCACGAGCTGGAGTGTGGAGGTCTTGCCCGCGCCGGCAAATGCCTTGATTTTCAGGTCTCCGGCGCGAAGCGCCGCCTCGATCACGGCCTGCTGTTCCGCTGTTGGAATCAAGCGCCTCTTCACGCTATACCCGGCCTCATGTGCGATCGCTCCTGGCGATGTGAAGCGCCGATTTTCTCACGGACGATGCGAACGATGAGCCCCGAGCTGAATTCGACCTTCAAGCGCTTGGGCCCGCTGCGGGAACGCGCGCCGGCGCCGGTGGATTACCGAAACCCTGCCGCCTCGGATGAGCACCGCATGGCCTCGGCTGCGAACGGCGCCTGCAGGTACCCCCCAAAAACCGAAAGGCGGCACGGTGTATGCGCCGGGCGCCCGATCGGCGAGCGCGCAGTTGAGCGCCGCCAGCGGATCCCCAGCATTTGCCTGATGTTCGCATGCATGGCGCGTCGCCGCGGCGTTCGCTATTCGTACCGACTGGCTTTTTTTCGGCAATCTCCGCAGCGAGACTTTCAGGCCGGAGACCCAGGCAGGGCCTTGCCATCCGACGGAGCAGGTCGTCAACCGCCGCCCGCCGGCCGACCCGCACCAGGTCATTCCCGAGGCCGTGCGCACTATCCCCTCTTTTGTCGTCTTCCCACCTCCTCGAAGCCTTTTTGGGCACCAACAATGGTCCCCGGATCGAGTCGATTGCCAACAGGTGCTGTTCTTTTCCCGACACAACCGCACATCAAACCGAGGTGCACATCATGAATGACATGGCAGTGAAAAGTCCGCCGCTCGATGAGTCCGGTCACGCCCGGCAAGCCACCCAGGCGCGCACGGACACGCAGTTGGCTCGCGTATTGGGTCTGCCCTCGCTGCTGCTCTTCGGCCTCGCCTACATGGTTCCACTGACCGTGTTCACCACGTACGGCATCGTGACCCAGACCACCGGCGGCCATCTTCCCGCCGCATACGTCGTCACGCTCGTCACCATGCTGTTCACCGCGTACAGCTATGGCCGCATGGGCGCGGCCCTGCCGGTTGCCGGTTCCGCCTATGCCTATGCGCGCAAGGCGTTCGGCGGCAACGTCGGGTTCATGGTCGGCTGGGCACTGCTGCTCGACTACCTCTTCATGCCGATGATCTGCTATCTCGTCATCGGTATCTACATGTCCCAGTACTTTCCGGGCGTGCCGTCGCCGGTCTGGATCGTCGGCTGCATTGCGGCGGTCCTCGCGCTCAATGTGCTCGGCATCAAGCTCGTGACGAAGGCGAACTTCGCGTTGATCGGCGTGCAGGTCGTGTTCATCGCCGTGTTCGTCCTGGCGTCGGTCAAGTCGATTGCCGCGGGCGCTTCGGTGTCGTACGTGAGCCCGTTCTACGAACGCGGCATGAACACGAGCGGTCTTTTCATGGGTGCCGCTACGCTGTGCCTGTCGTTCCTCGGCTTCGACGCGGTCTCCACGCTTTCCGAAGAAACCCGCGATCCGCAGCGTCTGCTTCCCAAAGCGATCATCCTCTGCACGCTCGTGAGCGGCCTCCTGTTCATCTTCCTCGCGTATCTGAGCCAGCTCGCGCTGCCGGACTGGAAGGCGTTCAAGGACGCCGATTCGGCCAGTCTCGAACTCATGGAGCACGTGGGCGGTCATCTGTTGTCCGCGTTCTTCACGGCCGTCTATGTGGCAGGCTGCTTTGCGTGCGCCCTGGCGTCCCAGGCCAGCGTCACGCGCATCCTCTTTGCCATGGGGCGTGACGGCGTACTGCCGCGAAGCATCTTCGGCCGCCGGAGCGTGCGCTTCGGCACGCCGGTTTCGGCCACCGTCGCCGTGAGCCTGCTCTCGCTTTCGGCGCTCGCGATCAGCCTCGATCTCGCTTCCACGATGATCAGCTTCGGCGCCCTCGTCGCGTTCTCGTTCGTGAACCTCTCGACGACCAGGCACCACCTCGGCACCTTGCGCCTGCGCGGCGCGGGCAATCTGCTGCGCTACGGCGTCGTGCCGGTGGTCGGGTTCCTGCTGACGGTCTGGCTCTGGACGAGTCTTTCCGCCACGACGTTCCGCGTCGGCCTCATCTGGCTCGCGCTCGGCTTTTGCCAGCTCTCGTGGCTCACACGCGGCTTTCGCCGCCCCGCGCCGCGCATCGAAGAGTACGAAGAAGCGAACGCCTGCTTCTGAGCGCTCATCCCCTTCCCTATCGAGGTGACTCCATGAACGCAAACGAACAAATCCTGTCGCGCTCGTCCGAAACCGCCGAGCTCGAAGCGCTGGCGAAAAAGCACCTGCTCATGCATTTCACGCACAGCCAGTACTATCGCGACGCCAACCTGCCCATCATGGCCCGGGGCGAAGGCTGCTGGGTCTACGACAGCGCGGGCAATCGCTATCTCGACGCTCTCGCAGGTCTTTTCTGCGTGCAGATCGGCTATAGCCATGGCAATGAAATTGGCGCCGCGGTTCAGCGGCAGATGAGCCAGTTGCCCTACTTCAGCAACTGGAGCTACGCGCACGAACCGGCGATCCGACTCGCCGCAAAGGTCGCGTCGCTCGCACCGGCCGGCCTGAATCGCGTGTTTTTCACGTCGAGCGGCTCGGAATCGAACGAATCGGCCATCAAGCTCGCACGCCAGTATCACATCGCGCGCGGCGACCACGCGAAGACCAAGTTCATCGCGCGACGCGTGTCGTACCACGGCACCAGCTACGGCGCGCTCTCGCTGAACGGCATGACGAACTTTCGCAAGACCTTCGAGCCGCTCATGCCGGGGGTGCGCCACGTATCGAACACGAAGCGCTACCGCCGGCCGCTCGAGGAGACCGAAGCGCAGTTCACCGGGTTCCTGCTCGAAGAGATCGAGTCGCTGATCGTCCAGGAAGGACCCGATACGGTGGCCGGCATCTTCGTGGAGCCGCTGCAAAACGCGGGCGGCAGCCTGACGCCGCCCGCGGGCTATGGCGAGGGCTTGCGACGCATCTGCGAGCGGCATGGCGTGCTGCTCGTGGCCGACGAAGTGATCTGCGGCTTCGGCCGTCTCGGCGAATGGTTCGGCTCGACGCGCTACGGCTTCGAGCCCGACATCATCACGTTCGCGAAGGGGATCGGCTCGGGCCATGTGCCGCTCGGCGGGCTCATCGCGACCGATGCCGTCGTGAACGCCGTGCTCGAAGGTCCGCAGCAGATGTTCCTGCACGGTCTCACGTATGGCGGCCATCCCGCCGCATGCGCGGCCGCGCTCGCGAATCTCCAGATCATGGAACGCGAAGGCGTGCTGGACAACGTCCGAAACAATCAGGACTACTTTCGCTCGCGTCTTGCGACCTTGCTCGCGCATCCGCTCGTCGGCGATCTGCGCGGCGACGGCTATCACTATTCGCTCGAACTCGTCACCGACAAGAAGGCGCGCACATGGTCCGCGAGCATCGCGTCGAGCGAGTTCGTCTCGCGCGTGCTCTCGCCCGCGCTGTTCCGTGCCGGCCTGCTGTGCCGCGCCGCCGTCGATCACGAAGGTACGCCGCTGATCCAGATGTCGCCGCCGCTCATTCTCTCGCGCGAGGAGATCGACTGGATGGTCGCGACACTGAAAAGCGTGCTCGAAGCACACGGCAACGTCATCTGATAGCGGCCTCGACAACGCGACGTGCACGCACGTCGCGTTTGCATATACGGAGAAACACAATGGCTCAGAAAACGTTTTCGGACTGGCTCGCGCTCGCATCGAGCCTCCCGTACGAGGGGCGCGCCTTGATCGACGGCGAACTGCAGTGGGCGCAAAGCGGCCGGACATTCGACTGCGTCAGCCCCATCGACGGCAAGGTCCTGACCCAGGTCGCGGACTGCGACGGTGCCGACGTCGATCGCGCGGTGTCGGCGGCGCGCCGGAGCTTCAAGGAGCGATGCTGGTCGGGCCTCGGTCCGCGCGAGCGCAAGTCGGTGCTGATGCGATGGGCGAGCCTGATACGCGCGCACGCCGACGAAATCGCACTCCTCGAAACGGTGGACGCCGGCAAACCGATTCGGGACACGACGGCTTTCGACATTCCCGAATCGGCGTACTGCATCGAATGGTTCGCGGAAACGATCGACAAGATCGGCGGCGAGGTCGCGCCGGCGCCCGAGACGTTCGTCGGGCTCGTCACGCACGAACCGGTTGGCGTGGTGGCCGCCGTCGTGCCATGGAATTTCCCGCTGCTCATGGCGGCGTGGAAGTTCGCGCCCGCGCTGGCCGCCGGCAACAGCGTCGTGCTGAAGCCTTCGGAAAAGTCGCCGCTCAGCGCCATCCGCGTCGCGCAGCTGGCGATCGAGGCAGGCATGCCGCGCGGTGTCTTCAATGTCGTCACGGGCGGCGGTCTGCCGGGCAAGCAGCTTGCGTTGCACGACGACGTCGATTGCATCGCGTTTACCGGTTCGACGGGGGTCGGCAAGCAGATCATGCAGTGCGCCGCGCAGACGAATCTCAAGCGCGTGTGGCTCGAGCTCGGCGGCAAGTCGCCGAACATCGTGTTGCCCGACTGCGCCGATCTCGACCGTGCCGCGCAGGCCGCCGCCAACGCGATCTTCTACAACATGGGCGAAGTCTGCACGGCGGGCTCGCGCCTGCTCGTTCATCGCAAGATCAAGGACGCACTGCTCGACCGGCTGCTGAGCGCCGCGCGTCTCTACGAACCGGGCAATCCGCTCGACCCCTCGATCGCCATGGGCGCCATCGTGGATCAGGCACAGCTCGCGCGGGTGCTCGACTACATCGAGGCCGGGCGCAGCCAGGGAAAGCTGGTCGCGGGCGGCGCGCGCGTGAAGCAGCAGACGGGCGGCTTCTATGTCGAGCCCACCGTGTTCGAAGTCGCGCCGCACGCGAAGGTGGCCCGCGAGGAAATCTTCGGTCCGGTGCTCTCGGTGATTGCGTTCGATACGGTGGAGGAAGCCGTCGAGATCGCCAACGACACGCATTACGGCCTCGCGGCCGCTGTCTGGTCCGCGAGCGTCAACACCGTGCACGAGGTGTCGCGGCAACTTCGCGCGGGCACGGTCTGGGTCAACTGCTATAGCGAGGGGGGCGAGATGTGCTTCCCGTTCGGCGGCTACAAGCAGTCGGGCAATGGACGCGACAAGTCATTGCACGCGCTCGAAAAATATACCGAGCTGAAGTCGACCATCATCCGTCTGCGCTAGATGCGCTTGCAGTTCGTGTCGATACGGCGGGCCGCCCTGCGCGGCCGCGCCGCGAGCGGCCGCCGCGCGCGATACGCGGCGGGCGTGATGCCGGTCCACGTCTTGAACGCGCGATGAAACGCCGCCGTGCAACTGAAGCCGAGCAGGTCGGAAATCTCTTCGAGCGTTTTCGCGCCGATGCTCAACTCGCTGATCGCCATATCGCGCCGCAAGCTGTCCTTGATGCCCTGGAATGACAGGCCTTCGGCGGCGAGCTTGCGAATCAGCGTGCGGCGCGACATGCAAAGGTCGTGCGCGGTCTCGTCGAGCCGGCGCTCGAGTCTCGGCGCGCGATGGATGTGCTCGCGCACCTTGAGCACGATCGAGTGCTCCCGCGAAGCCGTGAAGATCCAGTCGCGCGGCGCGCGCACGAGAAAGTCGCGCATGTCCACGCGCTTGCGCGCCACGCGGATCGCACCGATTTCGGCGGCGAACCCAATCGTCGAATGAGGCGCGTCGAAGCTGACCGCGCACGGGAACAGCACGAGATAATCGTCCGCGAACGCGGGACGCGAAAACGCAAACGTGACGCGCTCGAGCGGCAATTCCCGGCCTGCGAGCCACGATGCGAGGCCATGCGTGAGCTTGAGCATCAGCATGTGGCCGAAGCGGTTCACCTGCGCCTTGCGTCCCCTCGGCTTCAAGGCCACGGCGAGCGCGTCCGCCCTGCTTTCGAGCTCCAGCGCGTAGTCGTCGAGCAAAAGGTTCCAGACCTCCGTGAAGCGGTGCAGCGCAACCGCGATCGACGCTGCATCGATCAGCGCCCGGCAAATCGTCTTCAGGGCCTTTTCGCGAATCGCGCGGCTCCACAGGCCCATCATCTCGTCGCCGGTATGCGCGCTCGCGCATTGATAGAGCTTCACGAGCTGGTCGTGCGTGACGCGGTAATCCGGTTGCGTCAGCGCCTCCATCGGGATGTGCGCATCGCACACGATCCGCTCGAAAGTCGCGGCCGTGCAGATACGGCGCAGGCTCACGAACAGATCGTCGACCAGCGCCAGCGACACCGTCGAAATGTGCGGTTCGTTTCCACTCGCTGCTGTCACCGCCTGGGCCTCCCGCCTGATTGGCACTTTATGTTAATTCAACGTCGCAGCGTGTCATAGCTGCGCGTCCACGCGGCCGGTAGCATCTTCGTCAGATGTGCCGCAATACCGAGCCTAACGCAACAACGCGTGCGGCGCGATGCCTTCCACGCATCGCGCGCGGCTACCGCGCGCAAGTCATGAAGCAAGGAGACGTCGATGTCCGGATCATTTCTCGAGATCTCACAGGTTGGCCCAATCGGTGTAATCACGCTGAACCGGCCTGCCAAACGCAACGCGCTGGACGAAAACGCGATCGCCGAGATCGATGCGTACTTCGCCTCGATCCCCGAGGGCGTGCGCGTGATTGTCATGCGCGCAAACGGCGAGCACTTCTGTGCGGGCCTCGATCTGCGCGAGCATCACGACAAGGCGCGTTCCGCCGTGGAATTCATGCGCGTGTGCCAGGCGTGGCACCGTGCGTTCGACAAGATCCAGCACGGCGGAACGCCGGTCATAGCGTGCCTGCAAGGCGCCGTGGTGGGCGGCGGGCTCGAGCTGGCGAGCGCCGCGCACGTGCGTATCGCGGACGCGAGCACGTACTTCTCGCTACCCGAAGGCACGCGCGGCATCTTCACGGGCGGCGGCGCGACGGTGCGTACGGCACGCATTCTCACCGCGAACCGCATGGTCGAAATGATGCTGACCGGCAGGGTGATCGACGTGGATGAAGGCTTGCGCATCGGCCTCGCGCATTACGTGTGCGGCACGGCGGACAACCCGCGCGAAGCTTTCGATTTCGGGCTCGAAATCGCGCAAAAGATCGCGTCCAACGCCGAGTTGTCGAACTACGCGATCGTCAGCTCGATCAACCGCATCGCCGATATGTCGTCGACGGACGGACTGTTCGCCGAAGGCTTGATGGCGGCCGTCGTTCAGACCGGCGCCGACGTGCAGTCGCGGCTTGGCGACTTCGTCGACAAGCGCGCGCACAAGGTCAAGCCGCAAGCGCAATCCGCCACGGCGTGAAGCACGGGCAGCGCTCAGGCCGAAAGCCGGCGCGCGCGGCAGACGTGATCGATGAACGCGCGGCTCGCGTCGTCCAGCGGCGCGCGCGACTTCTCGAGCTTCGAGCACAGGACCGCGCCCTCCCACGCGTTCCAGAAGTAGCGCGCCAGCGCGGCCGTGTCGGCCTCGGGCGCGATTTCGCCGGCCGCCTTCGCTTCGTCGAGGCAGCGCTCGATGCGGCGGCGCCAGTCCTGGATCACTTCGAGCAGCTTGGCGCGAAAGGTCTCGTCGAGCGCGGCCAGCTCCTGGCTCAGGTTGCCGACGAGGCAGCCGCGCTTGTAGTCGAAGCGCTCCATGCCGTTGGCCGCATCGTCGGCAAAAGCGCGGATGCGATCCATCGGCTGCAGCGTCTCGTCGGTCAGATGCTGGTCGAGCTTGCGCGCGAAGTACTCGGCATAGGCCTGAATGACTTCGAGCGCGTAAGCGTCCTTGTTGGCGAAATAGTAGTGAAACGAGCCCTTCGGCACGCCCGCGAGGGCGACGAGCTCGTCGAGCGAGAAGTTGTAGAAGCCCTTCTCGGTGAGAATCGCAACCCCGAGGCGAATCAGTTCGCCGCGCCGTCCCGTATCACGCTTTGTCGTAGTAGCCATAGCTTGTTCGATCCTTGTAGTGTGCTTGCCCGCTTCGCGAGGCCCGCGCGTCTTACCAGCGAGGCCGCTTCGCGAGAAGCGGCGACATGGCGATCAGTCCCAGCACGGGCCCCGGCAACAGCAGCAGCGCGACCCATACGTTGAGGTGAGGATATGCGCTCGTCGACCAGAAAATCGCGCACGCCGACAGCAGGAAACCCACGCTGTTCTGCAGCGTCAGCGCGCCGCCAATCTGCTGCGGCGGACAGGCCCGCACCGAAAGCGCCGAGAATTGCGGCGAGTCGGCAATCACGCTCGCACCCCACACCAGCAGCAACGCGAGCTGCGCCGCCGTGCCAAGCGAGGATGCGAACGGATAAAGCGCGCATAGCGTACCCGAAACCGCGAGCGCAACGAACGCCGTGCGTGCGCTGCCAATGCGCCGGCTGAGCCTGCCGCCCGCCATGCAGCCCGCCGCACCCACCGCAATCACGGCGAACGAGCCGAACGCGACTGCGCTCGCATCCGGCGTGCGCCCTCCCTGGCTCAGCGCGTGATGCACGAAAAACGGCGTGAGCGTCCAGAACGCATAGAGCTCCCACATATGGCCGAAATAGCCGAGCGCCGAAGCGCGGAATTCGCCGATGCGAAACACCCGGCCAATGCCGCCGGGATTCAACCCGGCGGCGCCGCGACGCAGATGGGGGCCTTCGCCCAGCCAGTACACCATCGCCGCGCCGACGATCGCGAGCAGCGAGGAAGCCAGCACGACCGACTGCCACCCAAGCGCGCCGAACACCGCGCGGATCGCATGCACGGAGGCCGTGCCGAGCGTGAGCATGGCGACGAGCAGCGAAAGTGTTTGCGCCGCGCGCGCGGGCGCCCATGTCACGAGCAGCTTCATGCCGAGCGGATAGATACCGGCGAGCGAGACGCCCACGCCGAAACGGAACGCGACGGCCGAAACGAGCCCGCTGCTGCACAACGCAAAGAGCGCATTGAGCGCCGCACCCGCAACGCCGCACACCGCGAACACACGGCTCGCGGACAGCTTGTCGGCAACGCCTGTCAACGTCGAGACGAGCGTGCCGACGATAAACCCCGCCTGCACTGCGTTCGTGAGCCAACCGATGTCGCCGGCGGAAAGATGCCAGTCCATCTGCAGGTCATGCATGGCGGCGTTCGCACTGAACCACAGCGACGTACCCAACAGTTGTGCGAGCGCGATCACCCGTACCGCGCGGTTCTCGTCGGCGGGATGCGCCGGTCTCGCGCGCGCATCGAGCATTTCATCCATGGTGTCTCCTCTGACTCCAGCCGTAGCGGCTTGGCGTGCCGCTTTTCAGACATTGCCCAGGGCTTTCCCGAGTCACTATAGGTTTTTCTAGACGGCCGGTCAACTAGTCCGTATAACGCTAACTGACCGGTCGACTAGTTCATCAAATACACCCCGCCGCGCATAAGCCGCGAGCGGCGCACGGAGACGAACGACATGGAAAAGCTTAATGCTCAGATACCGGCGGCTTCGGCCGCCGCCGAGCCCGGCGCGCCCCGCGTGCGCGGTTTTACCCGGATGTGCGTCGTACTGGTGGAGCGGATCATGCCCGATCCGTTCGTGATCGCGATCCTGCTCACGCTCGTGGTCTGGGTCCTTTCGATGGCGTTCGCCCCGCGCGCGTCGCTGCCGCAGGTCGTCACGAGCTGGTACGACGGCGTGTTCCGTATCGCGAGCTTTGCGTTCATGGTCGCTCTCACGCTCGTGACGGGGCACGCCCTCTCCACCTCGAAACCGGTCTCGCGGCTGTTGCGCGCGATCGCTTCGATTCCGTCCACCGCGGCGGGCGCCATGACGCTCACGTTCTTCGTCTCGATGGCGGGCGGCCTGCTGAACTGGGCCGTGGGCCTCGTGATCTCGGCGCTGTTCGCCCGCGAAGTGGCCAAGCGCGTGCGCGTCGACTTCGCGTGGCTCGTCGCCGCCGCCTACGCGGGCTGGTCGTTCTACGTCTGCGGCGTGTCCAGTTCGATCGCACTCCTGAGTGCCACCCACGGTTCGCCGATGAACCTCATCGAAAAGGTCACGGGCAATGTCCTGCCGATGACCGGGTTCCTGTTCTCCCCGCTGAACTTCATTCCCGTGATCGTACTCGGCGTGGCCGTACCCCTCGTGTTTCGTCTGATGATGCCGCGCGAGGGCGAAGCGATCGTCGCCGACCCGCAGCGCCTCGTCGCCGAAGACACCGTCGATACGCAGGACGAAGCGCCGCAAACGCTCGCGGGCAAGCTCGATCACGCGCGCCTTCTCAATGCCGTGCTGGTGATGATGGGGTTGGGATACATCGGATTGAAGCTCGTCAATCACGCGTTCACGATGGACCTGAACATGCTGGTGATGATTTTCCTGCTGCTCGGTCTTGCCACCCATGGCACGCCCAAGGCCTATCTGCGCGCCATCAACAACGCCGCGCGCGTGGCCGGGCCGATCCTGCTGCAGTTTCCGCTCTACGGCGGCATCATGGGCGTGATGACCGCCACGGGCCTCGCCGATGTCATCGCGCAATGGTTCCTCGGCTTCTCGAACGCGCACACACTGCCATTCTGGAGCTTCGTTTCCTCGACGCTCATCAGCATGTTCGTGCCGAGCGCAGGCGGCCACTGGATCGTGCAGGCGCCCTTCGTCGTGCCCGCCGCGCATCATCTGAACGTGCCGCAAAGCGCGGTGGCGATTTCGGTCGCACTGGGCGAAGGCGTCGCCGACATGATCCAGCCGATGTGGGTCATTCCGCTGCTCGCGATTGCCGGCGTCGGCATGGGCCGCGTGATGGGCTTCACCGTGATGATCTTCTTCGTCATGTTCGCCGTGATGGGCGGCACGCTGCTGCTGTTCTGACCCGGGCACGCCCACGCGCCTCTCTCCTCGACCACGGACCCGCCATGCAAGCCAACAGCAACACCTTCGCACACCTGGGACACGGGCTCGCCGATGCCTGCGCGAGACACGGCGACGCAATCGCCATCGAAGCCGCGCACGGGCAGCCGCTGAGCTACGCGCAACTGCTCGCGTATGGCGAAGCGTTGGCCGCGCAACTGCGCGAACGCGGCATGCAGCGCGACGAGCCGGTTCACGTGAGCGTCTCGAATCGTCCGCTCGACTTTGCGGCGTTTCTCGGCGTGTGGCTCGCGGGGGGCGTCGTGGTGCCCGTGCACCGGACCTCGCCAGAGGCCGTGACCGCACGCATGATCGCGAAAACGCAGGCGCGCTTCGTGATCGACACCTTGCGCGGCGAAGCCGCCGCCGCCTGGATCGACGACCTCGGCACGGGCGCGCTCGCCCCGCGCGCGCAACTCGCCGATGCGGCGCTCGTGATCTTCACGTCGGGCTCGACGGGCGCGCCCAAGGGCGTCGTGGTCACGCACCGCGCGTTCGCGGGCAAGCTGCGCGCCATCGACGAATTACTGCACTTCGGCCGTGACGAACGCACGCTGCTGCTCCTGAACATCACGTTCAGTTTCGGCATCTGGGTGAGCCTGCTCACGCTGATCGGCGGCGGCACGCTGGTGCTGCCCGAGCGCTTCGATCCCGCGCAGTTGCTCGAGCAGTTGCGGCGCGAGCAGATCCAGCGCGTGGGCGTGGTGCCGACCATGCTGCGCGCGATGCTCGCGCTGATGCCGCAAGGCGAAGCCGGCGTGCGCTCGCTGCAATGCCCCGCGCTGCGCCAGATTCTCACGGGCGGCGAGCAATTGAGCGAGCCGCTCGCGAAGCAGGTCGAGCGCCTCTTCCCCGCGGCCGATCTTGTGAACATCTTCGGCCTCACCGAAACCTCCACCTGCGACTTCTTCCAGTTCCCGGCGGCGCGCAAGTCGAATCCGCTCTCGATTGGCGCCGCGTCGGGTGGCGTCCAGTACCGCGTGGCCGACGAACGCGGCGCGAGCGCGCCGCCCGGCGTGGTCGGCGAATTGCAGATCGACAGTCCGTTCCTGATGGCGGGCTATCTCGACGACCCCGAGCTGACGTCCGCCGCGTTTTCCGGATCGTGGCTGCGCACCGGCGATCTCGCAAAGCTGGACGCCGACGGCGCGCTGTATCTGATGGGCCGGCAAAAAGACCTGATCGTGCGTGGCGGCAACAAGGTCACGCCCGTCGAGATCGAAAAGGCGCTGCTGCTCTATGAGGACGTGGGCACGGCGATGGCCGTGGGCGCGCCCGACGCGATTCTCGGCGAACGCATACACGTGCTCATCGTGCCGGGAGCCGGCCGCGAAATCGATCTGGGCGCGCTGAAGGCGTTCCTCGCGCAACGCATCGAAAAGTACAAGGTGCCCGACTTTTTCTACGTCGGCGAGGCGCTGCCCGTCGGGCGCACCGGCAAGGCGGACCGGCGCGAGCTGCGCACGCTGATCGAGAGCGGCGCGCTCGCCCCGCTCGCCACCGCATCCTGAACCACTGAGGCCCTCATGACTTCATTCACGACCCTGCTGTATAGCGTCGAGCGCCAGGTGGCGTGCATCACGCTGAACCGGCCGGAGCGCCTGAACGCGCTCGGCAAGCACTCGCTCGAGGAGATCAATGCGGCGCTCGATCTCGCCGAAGGCGACGACAACGTCAAGGCGATCGTCGTCACGGGCGCGGGCAAGGCGTTCTCCTCCGGCTTCGATCTCAAGGAGCAAATGGAAGCGCGCCCCGAAGGCGAAGCGGTATGGCGCGAAATCCTCGCGCGCGACTTCGACACGACGATGCGCTTCTGGGACTGCCCGAAGCCGACCATCGCCGCCGTGCACGGCGCGTGCCTTGCGGGCGCGTTCGAGATCTCGCTCGCGTGCGATATCACCGTGGCCGCGCAGAATGCGCTCTTCGGCGAGCCGGAACTGAAGTTCGGCGCGGGCATCGTGACGATGCTGCTGCCGTGGATGACCGGCCCGAAGCAGGCCAAGGAAATCATCCTGACCGGGCTCGATCGCATCGACGCCCAAACCGCGCGCGAACTCGGCATCGTCAACAAGGTCGTGCCCGATGGCGAACACCTGGCTCAGGCGCTCGCCATCGCGCGCACCATGGCCGTGATCGACCCGAATCTCGTGCGCGCCACCAAGACCGCCATCAACGACAGCTTCGAAGTGCGCGGCATGAAAGCGGCGCTGCAGCGCGCGCTCGAAGTCGATCACGCCATCGAGTCGGCGGGCTCGCCCGACAAGCAGGCATTCATGGCGGTCGCGCGCGAGCGCGGCATGCGCGAAGCCATCCAATGGCGCGACCGCCGTTTCGGCGAGTAACGCGCGAGCCGACCGATCCCCACCCGCAACCCACTACGCACCCCTCATCCCAGACTCAGGAGAAACGCGATGACCGACAATCAATTCAAGGCAATGGTGCTGCGAGAAGAAGACAAGAAGACCCTGGCCACCATCGAAACGCTTTCGCTCGACGCGCTGCCGCAGGAAGACACGCTCGTCAAGATCGACTTCTCGACGCTCAATTTCAAGGACGCGCTCGCCGTGACCGGCAGCGGCAAGATCGTCAAGAGCTGGCCGCTCGTGCCCGGCATCGACTTCGCGGGCACCGTCGTCGAAACCTCGAATCCGGATCTGCGCGCGGGCCAGCAGGTCGTGCTGACCGGCTGGAGCGTGGGCGAAAAGTACTGGGGCGGCTACAGCCAGTATCAGCGCGTACGCGGCGAATGGCTCGTGCCGCTGCCCGAAGACCTCAGCACGCGCCAGGCGATGATGATCGGCACGGCCGGCTTCACGGGCATGCTCTGCGTGAATGCGCTCGAAGATGCGGGCATCACGCCCGCGAGCGGCCCCGTTCTGGTCACCGGTGCGGCGGGTGGCGTGGGCAGCGTGGCCGTCGCGGTGCTCTCGAAGCTCGGCTACACAGTGAGCGCGCTCACGGGCAACCCTGACAAGCACGACTACGTGAAAGGGCTCGGCGCGAGCGACGTGATCGACGGCCCGCAATGGAGCGATGCGCCTCGCGCGCTCGAAACGCAGCGCTGGGCCGCCGCCATCGACACGGTCGGCTCGAAGGTGCTCGCCCGCGTGCTCGCGGAAATGAACTACGGCGGCGTGGTCGCGGCATGCGGCCTCGCGGGCGGCGCCGATCTGCCCACCACGGTCATGCCCTTCATTCTGCGCGGCGTGAAGCTGGTCGGCGTGGACTCCGTCATGCTGCCTGCCAAGGACCGCGTGAAGGCGTGGAAGCGCATCGTGGTCGATCTGCCCATGTCGATGCTCGATGGCATCACCACGCGCACCGTCGCGCTCCCCGACGTCTGCGGCGCGGCCAGGGACATGCTGGAAGGCAAGCTGCGCGGCCGCGTGCTCGTGGACGTGAACTGAATCGGACAACCCGAAGAACACGACAACGCAAGACAACCCAACCCGGAGTCTCCCATGAAGTGTGAAGACGTGAACGAAGTGACAAGCGAAGTCGTCGACGGTACGGCGTGGATCACGATCAACCGGCCCACCAAGCTCAACGCGCTATCGTCGACGGTGGTCATCGAAATGCGCCGGCTGATCCAGCAGTTCAACGACGATGCCGCCGTGCGTGTCATCGTCATCCAGGGCGCGGGCAAGGCGTTCTCGGTCGGCTACGACATTGCCGAGGAAGTGGCCGCGGGCATCGAGCGCGCCGAAGACTGGCACGCGGCGCTCACGCGCAACGTCGATCTTTCGATGGCGGTGTGGGCCTCGCACAAGCCCACCATCGCCGCCGTGGATGGCTGGTGCCTCGCGGGCGCCTGCGAGCTCGCCATGGCCTGCGACATCGTGATCGCCACGGACCGCTCGCAGTTCGGCGAGCCCGAGATCCGCTTCGGCTCCGGGCCCGTCACGATCCTGATGCCGTTTCTGATCGGCCAGAAAAAGACCAACGAGCTGCTGCTCACCGGCGATGTGATCGGTGCCGACGAAGCGGAGCGCATCGGCATGATCAATCGCGTCGTCGCGCCCGGCGAACTGCACGCGAGCGTCGACAAGCTCGCGAAAAAGCTCGCGCTCACGCCGCCCATCACCCTCAAGCTCACGAAGATCGCGCTCACGCGCGCCTATGAGGCGATGGGTCTGCGCCAGGCCGTCAACGCGAATCTCGACGTCGCCGCGACGCTCAATTCGGCGTATTCGCCCGAAAAAGCCGAATTCGCGCAGCGCGTGAAGCAGGACGGCCTGCGCAGCGCGCTCGACTGGCGCGATACGCGTTACGGCAAGCTCTAAAGGCAACGGTGCATGTTCGCGTGGCCCCGCGGGCCGCGCGACGTATTCCGCTCATAGATTTCATGTGCTTCGTCATCCTCAATACTGCGGAGACATTCATGAAGAGCACGATGCAAGACAGCCCGCTCGGCGTGCCCCTGTTGATGCGGCACGTCGCACGCGTCAATGGCCGCTCGCGCGTGGGCTCGTTCGACGCGCAACGGCAGCGCACCACGCGCACGTTCGCGCAACTTGCGGCGCGCGCCGGGCGCCTTGGCAGCGCGCTCCAGCAGCGCGGCTTTGGCACCGGCGCCGTGATCGGCACGCTCGCGGGCGCCTCGCCCGAGCATCTCGAAGCCTATCTCGGCGTGCCCGCCAGCGCATGCGTGCTGCACACCATCAACCCGCGCATGCATGCGGACCAGATCGTTCACGTCGCAACGCTGGCCGGGGACGAAGCCTTGATCGTCGATGCCGCCAATCTGGACAAATTACGCGAGTTCGCTGCGCGCCTGCCGCGCCTGCGTCTGCTCGTGACCGTGGGCGGCCCGCTTCCCGGCGATCTCGCGGCTTCGCTGCCCTGCGAAACCATCGATTATGAAACGCTGCTCGCGCAAGGCGAGCCGCGCCTCGACTGGCCCATCATCGACGAACACGAGACCGCGATCCTCTGCTTCACCGGCGGCACCACCGGCCTGCCCAAGGGCGTCGGCTACAGCCATCGGTCGGTCTGGCTGCAGGCGATGAGCCTGTGCACGGCGAACTCGCTCGGGCTCGGCAGCGCAAGCCGCCTGCTGCCCGCCGTGCCGCTCTATCACGTCAATGGCTGGGGCCTGCCGTTCGCCGCGCTGATGGCAGGTGCGGATCTCGCGCTGCCGGGCGCGTCGCTGCACGCGCCGGACCTGCTCGCGCTCATCGACGCAGAAGGACCGACGCTCGCCGCGGGCGTGCCGACGATCTGGTCCGATCTGCTCGCGTATCTGCGCGCGACCCAGCGCACGCATCTCGGCGCGCTCACGACGATCGCCTGCGGCGGCGCACAGGTGCCGCAATCGCTCATCGACGCCTACGCCGCGCTCGGCGTGCGCATGCTGCAGGCCTGGGGCATGACGGAGACATCGTCCATGTCCGCGATTTCGCAAACGCCGGGCTGGATCGCCAGCGCCGATCGCGCGACCCAGGCGCGTTGCGCGGCGGCGCAAGGGCGTGTGGTGTGCGGGCTCGAAGCACGCGTCGCCGACCTCGGCGGAACCTTGCTGCCGAGCGACGGCGCGAGTGTCGGCGAGATCCAGATACGCGGTCCCTGGGTCACGCACGATTACCTCGGCCAGGACGACCACGCGCACTTGCACGACGGCTGGCTACGCACGGGCGACCTCGGCACGATCGACGCCGATGGCTTCATCTCGCTCACCGACCGCGTGAAGGACGCGATCAAATCGGGCGGCGAATGGATTCCCTCGCTCGCGCTCGAAGAAGCGATCCGCAGCCATCCCGCGGTGCTCGAGGTCGCCGTGGTCGCGCTGCCCGACGCGCGCTGGCAGGAGCGGCCCGGCGCCGTCGTGGTGCTCGCGCCGGGCCGCAGCGCCACGCCCGACGAACTCGCGCAGTGGCTCGTGACGCGCGTGGCGAAATGGTGGCTGCCCGAGCGCTGGGAGTTCGTCGAAGCCCTGCCGCGTACCGCGGTCGGCAAGATGGACAAGAAGCGCGTGCGCCAACTGATGCTCGAACGCGTCGACGCCGCAACTCCGGCGACCGAACAATCCTGATTCGTTTCCGATTCATGCAGTTTCCTTTCCTCATGGAGAACCACATGTCGAATGCAACGCCCTACCTCGATCCGCAAGCCCTCGCCGAAACCGTCGATGCCGTGCGCCGCGAACCCACGCTCGGCCACGTCACGTTCTCGCTGGAAGGCCAGACCGATGGCGGCTTGCGCCTGAATTCGCAGACCGGCGCACTCTCGCAGGCTGGCAACGTCGACACCTCGCGGCGCGGCAAATTCAAGCTGCAAAGCGACGAGCCCGTTTCGCTGCTCGGCAGCGATCAGGCCGTGAGCCCCGCCGAATACGTGATGAAGGGCCTCGCCGGTTGCTACGCCGTGACGCTCGCGGCGCTGGCCGCGCAGGACGGCATCGCGCTCAAGCGCGTGGACGTGAATCTCGCATTCGACGTCAATCTGAGCGGCTTTCTTGGCATCGACAAGAGCGTGCGGCCCGGCGCGCAGCAGATTCGCGTGGACGTGGCCGTCGAAAGCCCCGGCACGCCGCGTGCGCAGATCGAGCAGCTCGTGCAGAAGCTGCAGCAGCGCTCGCCGATCCGCGATACGCTGGCGAATCCGGTCGACGTCGTCACGACGCTGAAGTAGCGCACGCCGTTGTTTCGCGGACGAGGCAGCGCAAGCACGCCTCGTCCGGCGAATCCGGCATCCGCACAGGTCCCGGATTTGCAAGTCGGCCGCAATCGCGTACGCTCGTGCTCACCTCACCCTCGTCGAGCATTCCCCATGGCACGTACCTTGGCGCGTACCTCCGACCCCGCTGCGTTCGCGGCGCCCGCCGCCCCGTCGCTCGCGCTGCGCGTGCCGCCAGTCAACGTACCGGCGACCACGCATGTCATCGTTATTGCCGTCGATCTCGCACGGCGGCGGCACATCGACATTGCGCAGTTGCTTGCCGGCAGCGAAGTCGCCGAAGACCAGTTGCGCTCGCCGACGCTCAACATCAATCGCGCGCAGGAACTGCAGGTGTTCTCCAACCTGCTGCGGCTCGCGAAAGATGCATCGATCGGCCTCGCGATCGGGCAGCAGATGCATGTCTCCTGCTTCGGCCTGCCCGGCTACACGATGCTCGTGAGCGCCACGGTGCGCGAAGCCTTCGCGTGCCTGCATACGTTTCCTTTGCTCATGGGCCTCTACTTCGACATCAGCGTGAACGAGGCGCGCGGCTATGTGGAAATTGTTCTGGATAACTATGGATACGAGCATGAGCTGGAAGCCCTGTTCACCGACATGTGTCTCGCGGCGATAATCACGATCGTGGAAGATCTCAGCGCGAGCGCGGCCGCGCCGCTCGAAATCTCGCTGCGCCACCGGGCGCCCGCCCATGCGGCAGCGCAGCGGCAAGGCTACGGATGCAAGATCGACTACGGCGCCAAGCGGAACAGCATCGCCTTTCATGCCGCGCTGTTCGACCGTCAATGCCCGCTGGCGAACGGGGTGAGCTTCGACGCCATGCACCGGCAATGCACGCAACTGGAGCGCGAATGGGTGATCGCGGCCACGTCGGATTTCGCCACGCGCCTGCGCCAGGTGCTCGCACAAGACCTGGCGACCTACAGCTCGATAGGCCGCCTCGCGACGCATCTATGCATGACCGAAAGAACCTTGAGCCGGCGCCTCAAATGCGAAGGGCTGACGTTCCAGCAGTTGATCGACGAAACCCGCCGGCAACGCGCCAGCGAGATGCTGGCGCGCGGCATGAGGGTCGCCGACGTGGCCGAGGCGCTCGGCTACAGCGATTCCGCGAGTTTCCGGCATGCCTTCCGACGCTGGTCGGGTATGCCGCCAAGCACCTTTCGCGAACACTGCTGCATGGAAGACGCCGCTGGCGAGCACGCGTCGATGCGGCAACCGTAGGCCGTAGTCGATCCGGCTCTGAAACGTGGGTCCGCACGTTTCTCGCTGTGTCCTCACGCGCCGCTTCAGGACCATCGGTTAGCACGGCGCCACAGGAGCCACTGCTGGTGCGCCGTCCGCGTGCGCCGCGGCGAGTCGTTTTCACGCCGAATCTCGGCACGCCGGGCTTGGCCCGCTCGATCAAGTGCGCAAAGGCGACGTCCTTCACGCCGGCATGTTCGGGCACGATCGGGACGGGCGCCCAGGCGGCAGGCGCTTCCAGCGCGGCGTCGAAATGCACGCCAACCGAGGCGCGAGAAACGGCTACACAGCCCGGCTCCTGAAAGACGGAGCCGCAACACCCTCGATCACGACGTTCACGCATGTCGGCAGCTTCGAACCGTGCGCCGCCTGTGCTCGCATGAGCGCGTCCGCCATGTCCCCGGCATGTTCGACAAAAGCGCCCCGTCCACCAAAAGCTTCGCTCACGCGATCGTAGCGTGTGGGCAGCAGCTCGCAGCCGATCAGCCGCTCGGGGCCATAACTTCGCAACTGGATCTGATACTCGGCGTTCCAGCGCGCATCGTTGCCGACGACGGCAACAAAGGGCAACCCGTACCGAACGGCGGTGTCCATTTCCGCCGCATGAAATCCGAACGTGCCGTCCCCCATCACGGCAACGACTGGCGCGTCAGGGTATGCAATGCGTGCGGCCAGCGCAAACGGCAGAGCGGCGCCAATCGCCCCGGCCACGCCATTAATGACGCGATTGGGCGCGCGCAGGCAAGCTTGTGCCCATTGCCCGAACTCGCCGCCATCGGAGATGAAAACGGCATCGGGATGGCTGTCCAGCAGCGTCTGAAACGGTGCGAGTGCCTGCACAGGATGAACACGCTTTTCATGCGACGATGACGCCGTGCTCCATTGTTCGGGCCGCCACGCGATCGCATCCCGCACATCTTGCGCCCATCGTTCATCGCCCCTCGCGGTGTCGCCCAGAATTACAGCCAGCATTTCGAGCGCGGAAAAACTATCCGCGACAGCCGTCCCGATCAAACGCGGCCCCACGGCGCGACGAGTGCGCGCAATTTCTTGAGGCTCCGGGTCGATCTGCAGAAACGTGCTGTTCGGCGAAAACGCAGGCGATCTCCCGAATCCCAGCGTGAAATCCATCCGCTTGCCTAGCAGCATCACGCGATCGGCCTGCGCGAGGACTTCGGCGAAAGCCCCCAGGCCAGGATCGTTGATTCCCCGCGGGCTCTCCATGCCAATGACCGGCACGCCATGTGCAGCCGCAAGCGTGTCGATCCGCTCGCGGCCGGCGCGCGTCATGCATGCCGGGCCGACCAGAATCAGCGGGCGCGATGCGCCGGCCAGGCTCGCGGCCAGGCGCTTCGCCGTTGCGGCGTCAAGCAGTTGCCTGATTGGCAAAAAGCTTTCGGCATTCACCTCTTCAGGCATGTGAGCGTCGCCTTCCAATACGTCGGTCGGGAGGCTCAAGTGAACCGGCCCGGGCCGTCCGGATCGCGCGACGCGCATCGCGTGGACCAGTTCATCGGCCAGCGTATGGGGATGCTGTGCTGTGGCCGCCATCTTGACCAATGGCGCAGCGACATCCGCCTGGCGCATTTCCTGGAAAGCGCCCATGCCCAACTGATCGTGCGGAGCATGTCCCGAAAGAAGCAGAACGGGGGATTCCGCCATTTGAGCGGTGTAGAGCGCCGAAACCGCGTTCGCATGACCGGGGCCGCCGGTCACCAGCGCCACGCCAACCTTGCCCGTCAAACGCGCGTAGGCGTCCGCCATGTGCACGGCCGCGGCCTCGTGGCGCGTGTGGAACAGCTCGATGCCGGCGCCGATGCACGCGTCGAACACCGGCATGATGTGGTTGCCCGACAAGGTGAAGATGTGCTTCACCCCTGCCTTCGCCAACGCTTTGACCAACGCGTCAGCGCCGCGGCATGCAATCGACATTGCAATATCTCCTGTTCAAGACGTTTTAATTCCCGCATTTCATGGGTGTCGAATGGATTATTCGCGTCATCGCCCACTGCGGAAAGTCAGTAATTCTTGAAGTGAACGAAAGAATCTCTTCGTCTCGCGCTCGACAGCGCGCTCACACCCATGTTTTCCCTGATGGCAATCCGAAGGCTAACACACTACATTGCCGCTCATACATATGAGTTGTATGACTGTATCGGGCAGGCAACGCCTTTTTAGCGCCGGTGTGCCGGCGCCCGTGACCCATGAAATTCGATTCGTAGTGCTATTTTTCGCCCAGCCGCACGTGGGCCGGGCAACGTTGCCGGGACTCGTTCTCCGGCCTTCACGCGCCGGGCAGCGCTGCGGATGCCAATCGCTCAGGCGGCGGAGGTGCGCATTGAACCGCAGACTTTCTTTCAGCAAGGATTACTACGCCGGCGCGCTGATGGTCGTGATCGGCGCGAGCGCCGCGTACGCCGGCATGTCCTATGACGTTGGAACGCTGACGAGCATGGGTGCGGGCTTCTTCCCCGTAGCCGTGGGCACGCTTCTAGCTATTGTCGGCATTCTGATTGCCGCGATGGCCAAGGATCTGCCCAAAGCTGCCCAGAACACGGCGGACCCCCATGCGCGATTGCCGGACCTGCGTGGCGCTGTGTGCATTATCGCGGGCACGCTGGCTTTCATCTTGCTCGGCAAGTACGGCGGCCTGCTTCCCGCCACCTTCGCGATCGTATTCATTTCCGCACTTGGAGACCGAACCAATACGCTGCTTCGCGCAGCCGCGTTGTCGATCGTCATGTGCGCGATCGCCCTCGTTGTCTTCTCATGGGCGCTAAAACTTCAATTGGCGCCGTTTGCCTGGGGATAGTGAGCAACATGATCGAACAATCCTTGCACGACCTCTTTTACGGCTTCTCGGTTGCGCTTCAGGGCACCAACTTGATGTGGTCGTTCTTCGGCGTCCTTGTGGGCAACATGGTGGGCGTGTTGCCGGGCATGGGGGCGCTTTCGGCGATCTCCATCCTGCTGCCGCTTACCTATGTCATGCATCCTGTCCCGGCGATATTGATGCTCGCCGGTATTTTTTACGGATCGCAATACGGCGGCGCGATCGGCGCCATTCTGCTCAATCTTCCGTCTCACCCTCCGCATGCGATTACCTGCCTCGACGGGTATCCCATGGCGAAGGCAGGCAGGGGCGGCGCGGCACTCGGCATCACAATGCTGAGCTCATTCTTTGCGGCGTCGACCGGCATCATCCTGATGATTTTCGCTTCTCCATTGCTCACCGCAATGGCATTCAAGTTCGGTCCCGCGGAAATCTTCTCGGTCATGTTGCTGGGGCTTCTCGCGGGCTCGACGATGTCGAGAGGCTCGGCGCTCAAAGGCATCGCCATGACGCTTTTCGGCTTGCTTTGCGGAATGGTCGGCACCGATGTCAATACGGGCACCTTCCGCTTCACGTTCGGCCTGACCGACATGAACGATGGACTCGAACTGGTCGCCATCGCCATGGGGCTGTTTGGGGTGGCCGATTTCCTCTGCAACGTCAACAGAATGCAGGTATCCAGCAAGTCGCTTAGCGTGCGCTTCAAGGACATGCGCCCGACGCGCGAGGAACTCAAAGCCACCTTCTGGCCAATGACACGAGGGACGGCCGTGGGCGCGCTGTTCGGGGCCATGCCGGGAACCGGACCGACGATCACCACGTTCGTCGCGTATGCGCTCGAGCGCAAGCTCTCGAAGCATCCCCAGGCGTTCGGCACCGGCGTCATTGCCGGCGTCGCGGCGCCCGAAGCGTCGTCACACTCGAAAACCCAGGTCGACTTCATCCCGACGATGAGCCTCGGCATCCCGGGCGATCCGGTCATGGCGTTGATTCTGGGCGCGCTCATTATCCAGGGCATTACGCCCGGCCCCCAACTGATCTCCGACCACCCCGACATCTTCTGGGGCCTCATTGCGAGTTTCTGGATCGGGAATATTCTTCTCGTTCTGCTGAATGTGCCTATGATAGGTGTGTGGGTCAAATTGCTCAGGCTGCCCTATCGCTACCTCTTTCCGTCCGCAATGTTCTTTATTGCCGTTGGCGTGTTCAGCACGCAAAACAGCCTGTTCGAGGTGTGGCAAGTTCTGGCGTTCGGCCTGATCGGCACCGTCTTTAATTACTTTGGTTTCTCGGTTGCGCCTATCCTGCTTGGTTTCGTCCTTGGGCCGATGATCGAAGAGAACTTTCGCCGCGCATTGCTCATTTCGCACGGGAATATGTCCATTTTTGTCGATCGGCCCATCAGCTGCGGCTTCCTCATCGCATCGCTGCTGCTTGTCGTGATGGTCACGCTATCCGCACAACGAAACCGCCGCCGCGCGAACAAAACGCAACGCGTGCTTTCGGGCGGATCGCGAGCCGAAATGCCGCGGGCAAGCAGCGATTGATCGGTATTGGCAGGCGTCCCGTCCGGCTATCATTTGCGCGGGCGGGATACGCGAAATCCTCGATACGGCGCGCGAGCGGCGATGCTCGCGCGCCTCGATGCATCCGACGCAAAGCCGTCCACCAATCTGTTGCATGCGGGCCATAGCGCCGGCCGCGTTTGTGACCTGTTCGTCGTAACGCCAGTACAATACGGGTTCCTGCTTAATCGATAACCCGACTGTCTGTGAATACCCCCTCTTCCCCCGCCCGCAATTCCTCCGATACCTTCCAGCGCATGCAACGCCAGATCGCTGCCGCAGCACGATGGATGCTCGAGCTGCATGACGACATCAGCGATCTCAACAAGGTTGTGAAGCGTCGCTCGATCGCGTGCTGACTTTGGCAAGGCCGCCGCGCTCGCGATGCGGCGGTGAAGATCGGCCGGCAAAATGAAAAGCCCGCGGGATATGGCATCCGGCGGGCTAAATAGAACAAAAAAGAACGAAAATCGAAGGATCAGATCAGGCCATCATGTTCTTCACATCAGCCGTGTAGCTCGCCTTGACCGTCGCCGCATTTCAATTTGCACTGATATGGCTCGTGCTGACGACCTTTTGCCATTTCACCGATTCCGTGGCGATCCTGCTTTGGAGTTGCTGAGGCGTGTCGCCCACCGGGTCCATGCCGAGCACGGCCAGGTGTTGGCGAGTGTCAGGCTGGGAGAGCACCTTCACGGTGTCTTGCTGAATCTTGTTGATGACGCTCGCCGGCGTGCCGGCAGGCGCCACGAGTGCGAACCAGCCCGTCACATTGAAACCGGGCAGCCCGGCTTCGCTCACGGTGGGAATATTGGGCCACGCGCCTGAACGATGGTCGCCGGTCACGGCGAGCACCTTTATCGTCTTGCCCTTCATGAACGGCATTGCCGCGGCGATGTTGGGCAACACGACCTGCACGCGGTCCGCCATCAGATCGTTCAGCGCGAGCACTTCGCCCTTGTACGGCACGTGAACCATGGGAATGCTCGCCGCTCCCGCAAAGGCTTCGTCGGCCATGTGGACCTGACTCCCGATGCCGGCCGAACCAAAGTTAAGCTTGGGATGCTGCGTTTTACCGTACGCAATCAGCTCCTTTACGTTCGAAACAGGCAGCGAGGGCGCAACGGCCACGACCATCGGATTACTCGCGACCGTTGTGATATAGCTGAAGTCCTTGCCCGTGTATGGGAGCTTTTTGTAGATGTACTGATTGACGGTAAACATGCTCCCCGAAGCCAGCATCAGCGTGTAACCGTCAGGCGGAGACTTGGCCTCGACCTCAGCGGCGATCATGCCGCCCGCGCCGGGACGATTGTCGATCACCACGGACTGCTTCCATAGCGTTCCCAATCCCTGGCCGATCGTACGGGCCAGCACGTCGGTTGAACCACCCGCCGAAAAGGGAACAATGATCCGCACCGGCTGGGAAGGCCACGCGTCTTCTGCATGCGCGATCGACTGCGCTTGCGGTACGACGGAAAGTGCGGCAGCAAGCGCGAGAGCGCGCCTGAGCGTGCGAACGAAATTGGAGGGCATGCGTTGTCTCCGTTTGAAATAATAGGGATCGGCACTGGCCTGGTTCAAGCTGGACAGCAAGGCGGTTTTCGGCAATGCGCGCGCAAGGCGGCGCGCCTCATTCCGCCATCTGCTCGCAAAGAATCGTCTCTCCCGGCCGTACCCGGCTAAAGGTTACTGGCTCCTGTTTGATCTCGACCTCTCCTTCACGTTTTTGAATCGTTGTGTAAGCGGACCTCTCCAGATCGCCGGCATCCGGAAAATCTTCACGGAAATGGGCGCCCCGCGAATTCTCGCGGGATATGGCCGCCTCGGTAATGATCTGGCTAACCGAAATCAGGTTCTTCAGGTTCAGCCAGTCGTGCCACTGTGCGTTGAATGCGCGCTCGCCATCCACGACGCCAGTCAACATCAAACGCTCATGGAGCTCGCCCAGGACGTCCCGCGCCCGCAGGAGTCCATCGCGATCGCGAATGATGCCGACATGCGTCCACATGCATTCGTAGAGCGACTCGCGAATGCCCTCGAGGTCTTTGCCGTGTTTGGAAAAGGGGGCTTCGGCTTCCTTGATTGCGCCGTCGATGGCGAACGAATCGGGTTCCCGATACTGACCTTGCGCTTTCACCCATTTCGCCATGTTGTCGCCGGCAATTCCGCCGAATACCGTGGAATTCGCCACACCGTTGCCGCCCAGCCGATTCGCGCCGTGCACGCCACCCGTATCCTCCCCGGCGGCGAAGAGGCCATTCAGTTCGGTGCTGCAGTCGGTGTGGAACGTGACGCCGCCCATCATGTAGTGCGCGGTTGGCACCACTTCGACGAGCCCGCCCGCGAGATCGAACCCGCAGTCCGCGCAACGCTCCACCATGCCCTTGAACTGCTTTCGGACCTTGTCGGGGCCAAGGTGGCCCATCTGGATGTAGACCCCGCCATTGGGGGAGGTTCGCCCCGCGCGCATTTCGGAATAGATGCCGCGCGAAACAATATCGCGCGTTGCACGTTCGCCGCGCTTGTCATAGGTATCCATGAAGCGCGCTTTCGAGCCGTTCAACAGTTGCCCGCCCGCGCCACGCAGTCCCTCTTCAAGGACGGTCCCGGTCATGCGGGTGTGACTGCCGGCGAGCAAACCCGTAGGGTGAAACTGCACCATTTCCATATCGCGGAGCGTGAGACCCGCGCGCAGCGCCATCGCGAGTCCATCGCAGCTCTTGTCTCCCGATGGCGTATGGAACTTGTACATCGTCGGACCGCCGCCCGTGGCGAGCAATACCGCCCTCGCCTGCACGAATACAAACTTGCCCGTGCGCATGTCGATCATCAACACGCCCGCGATATGCTTGCCGTCGACGGTTCTGATCAGCTCGATGGCCCGGTGCTCCTCAAGACGATGGATTCCGCGGCTCCACACCTGCTCGGCCAGCCGGTTGATGATCTCGATTCCGGTCAGGTCGCCCTTGTGGACTGTCCTGTCGAACGTCTGGCCCGCAAACGCCTTTTGATGAATCGAGCCGTCGGGGTTTCGGTCGAAAAAGCAGCCAAGCTCGTTTTCGAGTTCGCGCACGCGCTCGACCGCCGTACTCACCAGCGCCCAGGCGAGGTCCTGGTTGGACAGCCATTTGCTCCCTTCGATCGTGTCCATGAAGTGACGCTCGACCGAATCGCCCGGAGCCAGCGCGACGTTATAGCCGCCCTGCACCATGCGAGTGCAGCCGCACTTCCCGAGCAGCCCTTTCACTGCAACGGTGATCGAGAGATCCGGTGCCTGCTTGTGCGCATGAAGCGCGGCAAAGAGACCGGCGCCGCCCGATCCCAGAATCAGGATATCCGTCTTGATGCGCTCGATATTCATTTGATCGGTACTCCAAGGCTTTCGAGCACCTCGGCTCGCCGCGCGGCGGTGTCGCCCCTGACTTCGTCGTACAGGCTGCCGCCGTGACTGTCCATGGCCACGAGCAGCGGACCGAAGGCCTTGATCCTGAATTTCCAGAGCGACTCCGGATTGAGATCGTCGAGATCGACGGCTTCGATCTTCTCGATCCACGTCGTTTCGAGCGCCGCGGTTCCGCCGATGATCGCCAGGTAGACGCCGCCCAGATCCTGAAACGCCAACTTCGATCCTTCGCGCAAGCCGCCTTTTCCCACGATCATGCGCACGCCATACTGCTCCATCAGCGGGCGCGTGAAGCGCTCCATGCGGTCCGACGTGGTCGTGCCGATGCAGACCGGTTGATATCCCGCCGGGAATTCGTTGCTTGGCGCTACCTTGCGCACGTTAGGCGCGGTATGAATGACCGCGTGCCCCCGAAGGTCGAATTCCGTCGTGCGGCCCTTGTCGAATAAATGAATTTGCGTCGCATCGCGGATACCGAAAAGCGTTTGATGCAATGTCACCGTATCGTTCACGCGCAGCTTGCGGATCTGCGACTCGTCGACAGGCGTATGAAGGTCGTAGTGCGCCATTTCAGAATCCGTAAGTGAGACCGTCTGTGGTAAGCCGCGCCTTCGCGCGCCGTGCGGAATGACATTGCATGTTTACCGCAATGGGATTCATGGTGATGTGCGTCGATGCCAGTTCGATATGCACCGCAAACGCGGTACTGTCGCCCCCCAGACCCTGCGGGCCGACGCCGAGGCGGTTCACCGCCGCCGTCAGTTCGCGTTCGAGGGCCGCGCCCTCGGGGTCTGCGCAAGTGGTGCCAAGCGCGCGCGTCGCGGCGCGCTTGGCCAGCGCAATGGCTAAATCGGACGTGCCGCCAAGGCCAACGCCCACGATAGTCGGCGGACACGTCTTGCCGCCGGCGGCGATCACACAGTCGACGACAAACATCTTGATCGCATCGATACCCTCGGCCGGCACGGCCATCTTCAGGAACGAGTTGTTTTCCGAGCCGCTGCCTTTCGGCACCATCTCGATGGTCGCGGTCTCGTTCTCGTTCGTGAAGTCAACGTGAATGACGGGAACCTCGATGCCGCACGAGGTGTGATTGTTCTTGCGGGTAAGCGGATGAACGACCGACGAACGCAACGGATGCTCTCTCGTCGCGCGCTCGCACCCTTTGCGGATGGCCGCCTTCAATTCGAAGCCGTCGAACTCGACATGGCGGCCAAGCGCAACGTTGTAAATGGGGATGCCCGTATCCTGGCAAAGCAGGTTTTCCGTATTCTCGGCCACACGGATATTGGTCCGCATCGTCTCGAGAACCCGCTGCGCAACCGGCGACGTTTCGCCAGCGGAAAGTCTTTCAATGCCATCTTTCACGTCGGGCGGGAGCAACTTGAGGGCGCGGATATACAACTCTTTCGAGGCTTCCTCGACGACATCAAGGTCAAGTTTCATGGCCGTCTCTTCTGGATTGGTCAAACAGATTGTGGGGTTTTCGCGCAGCGTGGACTTTCGGGCTACCGCGCTAATGAACGAGCGCAAGCAGGAATGCGAGGCCTGTACAGGTGCTTGCCCCCAAACCGAAGGCGAGCCAGTTCTTCCTCAAGCCCGTCCACGGCAGGAATTCGATCAGCAAGAGACGAATACCCCCCATCATGTGCAGCGAAAGCAGAACCACGAGTCCCCATTCGCCAAACTTGAAAAGCGGCTGGTCGGTCAAACGAAGAAAACGCTCGAGAGAAGCCTCGCCCGTAATGGCATGGCCGAGCGCCCAGAAGTGAACCGGCAGGAACAAGGCCAGCGCCAGACCAGAAAGACGGTGCACCAGAAAGGCCCACCAGGCAGGATGCGTGCGGGCGCGATAGTCGTTCTTTCGCATCACGATACGACTCCATAAACGGCACGCAGCCCCATTAGCGCGAGGCCGGCGGAAAAGACCAGGCAAACGACCTGCGCGGACCTTCCGCGCCAGTGCAACCACTCCTGCGCGACTCTGAGCAAACCGACAGGCACGTGGATCGCGCAAGCCATTACGAATACGGTATAGAAGGCGCCAAACAGCAGATTGCCGCGCGTGCGGCCGAGAATGGCCGAGGCGCTCAAGCCGCTATGGACGGCGTAGATGATGACGGCGAGATGAACGAACACGCACAGCGCGAGCACAGTCGCACTCATGCGCTGCCAGTACCACAGACGAGCCTGGGTGCGAAGAGACATGGCTTGCATTACAGGTCTCCTTCGCGTGCAGCCTTCATCGTCATGCGCTTGAGTCCGGCAATGCCGGCAGTCGGCGAAAGATGCTTGGGACAACGCTCCGTACACGTGGCCTGCGTATGACACGAGTGGCAGCCCGCATCGCCGGCCACGGCGCGCAAGCGTTCGAGTGTTTGCGTGTCGCGTTCGTCGTTGACGAGCGTCCATGCCCGGTTGAGCGCGGCGGGCCCCAGATAATCGGGGCGCCACGTCACGACGTCGCAAGACGAATAACACACGCCGCAACCGATACACTCGATCCCCGCATCGGCCGCCTTTCGTTGCGCGCTCTCGGGACTCACCCTCGAGAAATCGTCGTAGCGCGTACGGCTACCCGAAAACTGCCCCTTCGCGCGGCTCCACTTGTCGAAGAAGTCGCTCATGTCGGTCACGAGATCCTTGATGAGCGGCAGGTTCGAAAGTGGCTCGATCTCCAGCTCGTTGTTCGTCGCCACTTTCGATACGTGCGTGCGGCACGTCCAGCGCGCCTTGCCGTTGACGTTCATGGCACAGGACCCGCACATGCCCACGCGACACGCGAACCGGTAGGCGAGATCGGGCTGCAATTGGCGCTGAATGAACGTCACGACATCCAGCACCGTCTGACTTTCGTAACGCGGCACATCATAGGTGACGAGCCCCCGGGTGGCGCTTCTCCAGACTCTTACTCGAAGTTTGTCGGTATTCACGATGCCTCTCGAATAGCTGTTGACACAGTACGATTGAATGGATTTCGCATATCGATTGTTCAGCAATTCTTCGTGAAGAAAAATCGAATAATTCTGGCGTTCAGGCAAAGGATTCCTATGCCTCGCCTGACACTCGCCGAAGCTTCAATACCGTCTCCATTTGCGCGTTGTCGCGCTCCTTTTCGAGGCCGGATACAACGAGCGTGGCGACGGCATTGCCTATCATGTTCGTGACGGCACGCACTTCGGAAATGAAGCGGTCCACGCCGAGAATAAGCGCGGCGCCTTCGATGGGAATCTGCTTGAACGCCGTGAGCGTGGCGAGCAGCGTGACGAATCCGGCGCCCGATACGCCAGCTGCGCCTTTCGAGCTGATCATCGAAAGCACCATCAGCCCGATCTGATCTCCCCATGACAGCGGCACGTTATAGGCTTGAGCGATGAACATGGCACAGATGACCTGAGCCACGCAGGTTCCGTCGAGATTGAAGGAGTAGCCCATTGGCATCACGATACCAACGACCTGTTTTGGGCACCCCATGCCTTCGAGCTTGCGGATCAACTGCGGGAACACGGATTCGGACGACGTCGTGGCGAGGACGAGAAGAATTTCGCCCTTCAAATGATTGAGCAAGCGCACAAGCCGGAAGCCGCTCATCCGGCAAATGGTGCCCAACACGACCACGATGAAAAAAATCGTTGCGAGATAGATCGTGATGAGCAGCATGCCGAGCGAATTCAATGCGGACAATCCATATTTCCCGACTGCAAAGCCCATCGCCCCCAACGCGCCGAGCGGCGCGAGCTTCATGATGAAGCCGACAATCTTGAAGAGCACCTCTGACACCGCCTCGAAAAACGCCAAGACCGGCTGCCCCCGCTCGCCGATATAGGACAATCCCACCGCGAACAGGCAGGCGATCACGACAATCTGAAGCATGTCGCCCGAAGCAAAAGGACTCAGGAAGCTCGACGGGATGATGTTGAGGAAAAATCCCGTGAGGCCGCCGCCGTGATGCACTTGCGTTTGATATTGCGCCAGCACATGAACATCGGCCGTGCCTGGCTGGATATTCATTCCGACGCCCGGCCCGATCAGGTTCACGATCAACATGCCGATCAACAAGGCCAGCGTGGTCACCACTTCGAAATAGATGAGGGTCTTGCCCGCGATTCTGCCCAGCGTACGCATTTCGCCGATCTGCGAGGCGCCACATACGATCGTGGTGAATATCAGCGGCGGCGTAATCATCTTGATCAGACGAATGAACGCATCGGAGAGCGGCTTCAGGGACTGGGCAAACGCTGGGAAGAAATGACCGAGGGCGACCCCGATCAGAATGGCGATCAGGACCTGGACATAGATGTGCTTGCAAAAACGACGCAACATGGTGTCTCCTTGATCTCACCTCACGTCGCCTGGCGCGACTTCGGCGAGAAGATGCCGGGTGGCGGGAGACCCGGCACTTTGACCCGTTGTGGCAACAGCGTGGAGATCGCCTCTAGCGGGCGAATGCCTCCACGCCGTCTCATGCGTTCAATTGCGGTGTACGCTCGTACTCGGGGATGAATGCGATCGAACGCGTTGATGAGCGCTTTACCAGCGCTTCGTCTTCATGTTGTGAACGTGAGCGTGCTCGCCCGCCTTGATGGGTGCCACAACCTTGCCAATATCGACGCCGTACTTGTAGACCGTGTCGCCCACGGCCATGTCCTTGAGCGCCACCTTGTGGCCAATCGGAATGTCCTGCCGAGCGACGATCGTAACGACCTTGTCGTCGTCCATGATCCAGGCATTCAACGCGACGCCCGCCTTGATGCCCTCCACCACGGCAACGCCAACCGTGTCTTCGCGCTCATGCAATACCGCGTGAATCATCGTCTACTCCTTGTTTAAGTCAAACCGGATATGAATCGGCAAGTCCCCCAAGGCCACTGTCCGACATTGGCGAGGAGATGGGCTAGCCGAACAAAACAGGCACGGAACGAACGATCAGATTGACAGCCGCGACGATCAGAATGATCCATAGCAGCGTCAGAACACGCGGCGCTGAAATCGCGCTGCGCAGCCTCGCCCCCGCGAACAGTCCCGCTGCGCCGCAAGGCAACAGAAAGCTGGCGAGCGGCAGGACAGCCGGGTTTTTATAGAGCCCGGAAGCCGTGAAGAGGAAGAGCCGGGCAACCGCCGTGGCGGTAATGAGTGTGCTGATGGTTGCGCGCCGCTGGTCGGGATCGCGCAGACGACCGGCCAGATAAATTGTATAGACGGGTCCGCCGGTGCCAAATACGGCTGTCAGGCATCCGCCAAAGAAACCCAGCGGAAGGGCCCAGCGCCCGCCTATCTCGCGAAATTCGCCTCGGGACGTGACCTTCCAGAGGGAGTAGGCCAGCAGGCATACCCCAAGAATGAGTTCAAGCGGTTTTTCCGGCACGCTCACCAGTACGCTCACGCCCAGCAAAAGCCCGATGCACAGCCATGGCCCGAGCCTTTTCAGCTCATGTGTCTGAACAGACTGAAGGTTGCGCATGCCCACGAGCATCCCCGCGACGAGGTCCAGCACGAGCATCACGGGTGTTGCCGTGCGCAGGGGAACCAGTTGCGTCAGCAACGGTATGGCGACGATGGACGAGCCAAAACCCGTCAGCCCGTACACCAGATACGCGATCGCCACGACGCCCCCCGCGATTGCGATCGAACCGACACCGATTCCGATGGCGCCGGCAGCGATTTGCGCATTCAACCAGGCTGTCATTGATGAGGGGTCTCGGTGTAACTTCCAACACTGTGGAGTGGTGCAGGCGATGCGCTTGCGGCACCACCCCTGAAATTTCGGCCGCGGATTTCGGCCGCGGATTTTGGCCGCATTGCTGCGTCCATTGTCGCTTGCGGCATGCTAAAGATATACGCAGTAATGGTTTTCCTGAGACCAGGAAATACTTTAGGTGCGTATCATTTTGGGAATCAAATCGAGCATGCCACTTCGCAACGCGAGCAATGCCATCCATTCGCACCCTCAAAATATTTCTCTCCGTCGCTCGATGTGGCACCTTTGCCGCCGCCGGCAACAAGGTTGGCCTCACCGCTGCTGCAATCGGTCTTCAAATCCGCGCGCTCGAAAGCGATCTCAACGCTCAGCTTTTTGACCGCAACGCGCGCGCTGCGGTGCTCAATCCGGTTGGTCGCGCACTTATTCCCGAGATCGAGGAAATCGTTCGCCGTTACGAGCTCCTGGAGATCTCCGCGGGCGGCGGCGAAATGTCTGGAACGGTCGTGATAGGCGCACTGGTTTCCGCGCTGATGGGTGCGTTCGCGGACGCCTTGTGGGCGATCCGCCGGCACCACCCTCGCCTCGATGTGCATCTGCTCGCGGGCATGTCCAGCGATTTCGCGCACCAGGTCGAAGTTGGCGAACTCGATGCCGCGGTCGTCACGCAATCACCGCACCCTCTCGCGTCCACGCTGCTTTGGACACCGCTCTATTCCGAACCGATGATTCTCATCATGCCTACCGCCCCGCACTTCGATTTGCCGCCGGAGCAGGATGACATCCTCCGCAATGCGCCGTTCATGCGCTTCGACCGCAGCACCTGGACCGGCCACCTCGTGCAGAACGTGATCGATCAATGCAAGATCGAAGTCAATGAAGCCATGGAGCTGAACTCCGTCGAGGCGATCGTCGCGCTGGTGCGGCAGGGCTTCGGTATTTCGATCGTTCCCAAGCTCGCGAACGTCGATTTCGACAACGATCGCGCAATCCGCGTCATGTCGCTCGATGGCGTCGACGTGCGGCGCCATGTGGGGTTGCTCGAACGCGTCAAGCACAGCCGGACTGCGTTCACCGACGCGCTCAAAAGCTACTTCACCGCGACCTGAGGCGGCTGGCGAGCACCGCGCGCACTCACGCCGCCAGAGCGCGCAACTGATTGAGCAGGGCGTCGGGAATGTCGATGCCGTCACGCGCGGCGGTCTCTGCGAGATCGGTCCGGCGCTGCCCCGGCAAGCGCACATCGGCATCCTGCAGCATCACCACGATCAGCGCCTCGACACGCGACAGATAGGCGGCGTTGCCCGCCAACGCACCCGGATCGATTGCCCAGAACAAGTGGCCCACGCGCGACTTCTCGCCCTCTTCGGTCAGGAACGAGCCCGCCTCGTAGCCGAAGTTTGCGCCGGCCAGCGCCGCTGCGAGCAATTCGACCATCAGCGCGAGCATCGCCCCTTTTGCCCCGCCAAACGGCAGCATCATGCCGTCCAGCGCGGCCTTCGCATCGGTCGTCGGCCTGCCGTCGCGCGATGTGGCCCAACCCTCGGGTATCGGCTTGCCTTCGCGGGCGGCCACCATGATCTTGCCCCGGGCGACATTGGACAACGACAGGTCGATCATCAAGGGCTTGCCGTCGCGGCGCGGAAACACGGCCGCCACGGGATTGGTGCCGAAAACGGCGTGCCGGCCGCCCCACGCCGGCATCGCGGCGGGCGTGTTGCTGAACGCAAGCCCCACCATGCCGGCCGCGCCAACCGGCTCCAGATGCCAGGCGCCCGCGCCAAGGTGATGGCTGCGCTTCACGCTAACGATCGCACTGCCGTGTTTCCGCGCGCGGTCCACGAGCGTTTCGATCGCGAGTTCGCAAGCCGGAAACGCCATGCCGTCCGCAGCGTCGATCAGCACCGCCGCATTGCGCGATTCGACGATCGCCGGATTCGCCTTTGCATCGACACGCCCGTTGCGCAACTGCGCGACATACATCGGCAGGCGCGCGACGCCGTGCGAAGACAAGCCTCGTTCGTCGGCATAAACGAGCGCGCGTGCGGTCGCCGCCGCCGTGTGCGGCGTGGCGCCAGCGGCAAGCATCGTGCGCATGGCAAGGTCGCAAAGATCACCGGACGATATCCGCGTCATATCAGAGTTCCTTCGTTGTCGTTGAGTCATGCTCGCCCGCGAGCAGCGCATTTATCACGCGCGAGGCGACCAGCGTGCTCACGCGCTCGTTCGACTGCACCGTCAAGCCGGCAATATGCGGCGTGAGGATCAGGTTCGGCACGCCGGCGAGCGGCGAACCCGGCTTGAGCGGCTCGTCGGCGAACACATCGAGCGCGGCGCCGCCAAGGCGGCCCTGCGTCAGCGCGTCGGCCAGCGCGCTTTCGTCGATCACCCCGCCTCTCGACGTATTGATCAGGACTGCATGTGGTTTGAGCATCTTCAGTTGCGCCGGGCCGAGCAGATTGTGCGTGCTCTCGACGAGCGGCACGTGAACGCTCACGACGTCCGCGGCGCGCAGCGCGTCGTCGAACGACAGGCCCCGTGCGCCCGTCTCCTGCCAGCAGGACGCATCGCCGCGAATCTGCGGATCAAAGCCCACAACCTGCATGCCGATGCCGCGCGCGAGTTGCGCGACAAGCCGCCCAATGCCGCCGAAACCGATCACGGCCATTGTGCCGCCCGCCGCTTCGCGCCCGTTCGAGAGCGCGGTGCGTGGCCACTGCCCTTGAGCGACGGCCGCGCTCGACAGGTACGCGCCACGCAGCAGCATCAGTGCCGCAGCGATCACATACTCGGCCACGGCAGTTGCGTTTGCGCCCGTTGCCGGCAGCACCTGCACGCCGCGCTCCCTGCACGCGCCGAGCGCGATATTGTCCAGCCCGACACCGAGCCGCCCCACCACCGACAAGCGCGGCGCGCCGTCCAGCAGCGCGGCGGTGACCTGTGTGCGGTTGCGCACGATCAGTGCATCGGCGTCGGCCAGCAGCGCGCGCAGCCGGTCGGGTTCGTCGACGAGCGACGCTTGCGCGCGCACGTCGAAATGACGCCGCAGCGAATCCACCGCTAACGCATCCATGAACTCGCTGATAACGATTTTCTTGCGATCGGTTGTCAATTTGAGCGTTCCTGTACGTAAGCGGGCGGCTTTCTTTCGTTGACGCCAATAGCCGGTTCGGCCTTCGCATCGCTGACGCCGTGGATTGCGCGTGGCGAGGCCAGCACCTTGCATGCCGCCTCGGCGTCGAACGCGCCTTCCCAGCGCGCGACCACGATCGTCGCCACCGCGTTGCCGATCATATTGACGATCGCGCGAATCTCGTTGAGCACGCGGTCGATGCCGATAATCAGCGTGATGCCCGCAACGGGAATGATGTTGTGCGTAGAGAGCGTGGCCGTGAGCGCGACCAGCGCCGCGCCCGCCACACCCGCGCCGCCCTTCGACGTGAGCAGCAAGATCGCGAGCAGGCCGAGCTGTTGTAACAGCGACAGATGCGTATTGGTGGCCTGCGCGATGAAAAGCGACGTCATCGTGAGATAGATGGCCGCGCCGTCGAGATTGAACGAATAACCGGTTGGCAGCACGAGACCGACGACAGGCTTCGGGCAGCCGAGACGTTCGAGCTTGTCCATCAGGCGCGGCAGCACCGATTCCGTGGTCGAGGTGCCCAGCACGATGAGCAGCTCCTCGCGCAGATAGTTGAGCAGCGGCCACAAGCCGACGCCGGCGCAGCGGCAGATCGTGCCAAGCACCAATACGATGAACAGGATGCTGGTGAGATAGAAGCACACGATCAGCAAACCTAACTGCTGCAGCGTGCCGATGCCATACCGGCCCACCGTAAACGCCATGGCGCCGAACGCACCGAGCGGCGCAAGCCGCATGATCATCTCGACGATACGCATGAGCGCCTCGCCGCTCTGCTCGATCACGCGCGACAGGAAGCGGCTGTTGCGCGACATGATCGACAATGCCACGCCGAACAGCACCGAGAACAGCAGCACCTGCAGCAGGTTGCCGCGCGCGAACGCGCCGACCACCGAGTTCGGCACGATCTCTTCGAGAATGCTTTGCGACGCCGCTGCATGCGCTTCGCTTACGTAGTGGCTCACGGCCTGCGTGTCGAGCGATGCCGGGTCGATATTGAGTCCTTCGCCCGGATGCAGCACGTTCGCCACCACCAGACCGATCACCAGCGCGAGCGTCGTCACGGCTTCGAAATACACAATCGTTTTGACGCCCACTCGCCCGACATGCTTGAGATTTTCCATCCGTGCGATACCGAGCGACACGGTGCAGAAAATCACTAGCGTGATCAGCATTTTGATCAGGCGAATGAAGGTGTCGCCCAATGGTTTCATTTCAACGCCGAAGTGCGGCCAGAAAAAGCCGACGAGAATACCGGCCGCAAGTCCGATCAGGACCTGGGCATAAAGATGTCTGAGCACGCGCAAGATGGTGTCTCCTCCACTCGCTGCTGCCTGGCAGGACGGTTTCGCGCACCGTGGGCGGACTTCAGTGGTCCAGGTTTGACGGCCATGCCTCCACGGCCTTTTGCGCATCGGTGCGCGCAACTGTAGCGAAACTGCGTTCGCGAAGCCCGCCGCACAAGCGGGCTTCCGGGTGTCGCTTGCGCGTTTCAGGCGCTTTCGAACAGGCGCGTGAGCACGAACTCGCGATGGCCCAGCGTTTCCGCCGAGGTCCAGCGGCCGTTCGCCGTAGCGAGCATCGACTCGAGCAGTTTGTCGCCCGCCTGATCGAGGTTCTGCTCACGCTGCAGCAGGCCCGACACGTCGACGTCGATATGCTCGCTCATCGTGCGCACGGTGCGCGGATTCGCGCAGATCTTGATCACCGGGACGATCGGATTGCCGATCACGTTGCCCTGCCCCGTCGGGAAGAAATGTACGGCGAAACCCGAGGCCGCGCACAGCGTCACCATCTCCGCTGCCGCCGAAGACGAGTCCATGAACCACAAGCCCGAATGCGTCGGCTCCTCGGCCTTGTCGAGCACGCCATCCACGCGGCACTTCTTGCCGATCTTCTGGATATTGCCTAGCGCCTTCTCCTCGATCGTGGTGAGGCCGCCCGCAATATTGCCCTTCGTCGGCTGCGACTCGGAGAGGTCGTCGGTCTTCCAGCGGTTGATCATGTCCTGATAGCGGTCGAACATGAACTGGAAGCGCTCACGCACCTGGTCGTTCGCGCAGCGCGCCGCGACGATCTGCTCGCCGCCCGTCAGCTCCGAGGTCTCGCCGAACACGAGCGTGGTCCCGAGCCCATAGAGCTTGTCGAACGCATTGCCGACCGTCGGGTTCGCGCCGCAGCCCGACGTCGTGTCCGACTCGCCGCACTTGGTCGACACCCACAGCTCGGAGATCAGACACTCCTCGCGCTCGAGCGAAGTTGCCCACTGCACCATTTCCTTCGCGGCTTTCGAAGCCCGCAAGATCGTGTCGTGGTCGCCGTGCAGCTCGATGCCGAAGCCCATCACCGGCTTGCCCGACTTCGCAATGCCGTCCACCACGCGCTTGGTCCAGCCTTCCTCGATGCCGATCACGATCACGCCGGCGACGTTCGGGTTGCAGCCCGCACCGATCAGCGTGCGGAAATGCAAATCGAGGTCCGCGCCGAACTGGAGGCGGCCGTAGGGATGCGGCAGCGCCATGGTGCCCTTGATGTTGTGCTCGACCGCTTGCGCGGCAGCGTTCGACAAGTCGTCTACGGGCAGGACGATGACGTGGTTACGCACGCCGACGCGGCCGTTCGAGCGGCGATAGCCGCGGAAAATGGTGTTCTGGTCAATCACGCTCATGGTGTCTCTCTGTATGGGAGGGGTTCAACAGGCTGGTTCCAGCGCCATCGGGCGGTGGCGCGACGCCGCGCCTCGCCGGATGTCCCGCGGCTTACCAGCGCTTCGTCTTGATGTTGTGAACGTGAGCGTGCTCACCCGCCTTGATGGGCGCCACGACCTTGCCGATGTCGACGCCGTACTTGTAGACCGTGTCACCCACGGCCATGTCCTTGAGCGCTACCTTGTGCCCGATCGGAATGTCCTGCTTCGCCACGACGGTGACGATTTCGTCCTCGTCCATGATCCACGCGTTCAGTTGCGTGCCCGCCCTTATGCCCTCAACGACGGCGACACCAACCGTGTCCTTCGCCTCGTGCAGCACGATGTGTATCGTCCTGCGCGCCGGATCGGCATGGGCCGCCGTTGAATCGGCCTGCTGTGGTGCTTGAGCTGCCTGGCTCATATGAGTGTCTCCAGTTTCGTTCACGGGGGGTCTGGCGCGTGGCCATGCTGCGCATCTTAGACACCCGATTCATCCATGTCAACCATATCATCTATATGTGTTGAATAAGCCAGATGAGGTAAAATCGGGCAAAAGTCCGGAAGGCATGCCAGGAAGGGAGCACAGCGCAATGAACACGTTGAAGAACAACGTGCCCCAAGTGAGCGGGGCGGCAAACACACCCGTCATCGGGGGCACGCGGTACAAGGAAGTGAAAAACGGCATCCTCGCCGCCCTGGCGGCGAAGGAATGGAAAGGCGGCGAGGCGATACCTTCAGAGAAGCGCCTTTCGGAGCGCTTTGGCGTGTCGATCGGGACGCTGCGCAAGGCGATCGACGATCTCGTGGCGGACAACATCCTCGTGCGCCACCAGGGGCTCGGCACGTTCGTCGCCCAGCACCAGCGCGACCGCTATTTCTTCCGTTTTTTCCGCGTGGTGCGCCAGGACGGCGACAAGACCTATCCCACGGTGGAGCTCATGTCGTTCACGAAGGCGAAGGCAACGCGGGAAGTCGCCACGATGCTCGGCATCGAACCGAACGCGCGAGTCTTCTCGTTTGTGAATCGCCTGGCGTTACACGGCGAGCCTGTCATGGTCGACAGCATCACCGTGGCCGAAGAGCGTTTTCCAGGCCTGAGCGAAGCGGCGCTACGCGAGCGGCCCAGCACGCTTTACAACTTCTACCAGGACGCGTTCCACATCAATGTGGTCGGAACCGAAGAGCGGTTGCGCGTCGCCACGGCCAACGACGTCGATGCCGAATTGCTCGTCGTGGCGCCTGGCACGCCGTTGCTTGAGGTTCGGCGCGTTGCCTACTCTTATCACCAGGCGCCGGTCGAGCTACGCATTTCGCACGTGAATACGGCGCGCTACGAATATGTCGGCCCTTCTGCTTCGCACGAAGAGCCGCTCCAGGTCCATCAGGTGCGTTAGCCGGGACTCGATCTGACAGGTAGTCGGGCCGATAAAGAATGAGCCATCAATGTTGCGATAAGGCTTTTTATCGGCCCAGTTGCATTCCGCCCACGCAGCGCCGCGCGAGGAGCGGCCCCGGTTCCGTCCTTCGACCGGCATGGCTCCGTGGCGGGTGGCAACAGACGACGGCGGATTCAACCGGTCGGCGCGTCTGTAGTGATCAACCAATCCCGGACACTGCGTTAAGTTTTTCTTCCGCGACAGCCGGCGCCAGTCCGTCATTGAACTGATGCGGCCGTATCCAGTTGTACCGGTGCATCAAGTCGTGGCTGATATCCCGGTGTGCTTCCTGCGCCGACATGTACCCCACTGACGGCAGCCATTCCGTCTTGATGCTGCGTCACGAGGAGTCCGGGCTATCGCCAGCTAACGCCGGTGTGAGCTCAAAGCTTGCGCGGCTTCACCCATCTTTGCGCCGCACGATTTGATCAGTTATCCGATTTAATCCGAAAGATCGGCCTGCCATCGAAGCACCGATGTCGCGACGGCACGTTCATGCCCTACAGAAACACACCCTCCCCAACGGCACAAGCTCATTTTCTGAAAAACTGGCTTTCGCGAACAGAGACCGTGTTCCGATTTCTGGATTCATAGACTCTCCGTGCGCTTACGTCCCGGATGGCGTGACGCGTGAAGCGCAGTGTCGAATCAACCCGTCTCACAAGGTTCCTAAATCCATGAATAGAAAACTCAAGCTGCTCGCGGCGCTAATCACGCTCTGTGCCGGCGGACACGCGTATGCGCAAAGCAGCATCACGTTGTATGGCCTTCTCGACGAAGGTCTCAACTTCACGAACAACGCCGGCAACGGCAAGGCGCTCCAGGTCAAGAGCGGCGATGTGGTGGGCAGCCGCTGGGGCCTCAAAGGCGCCGAAGATCTCGGCGGCGGCACCAAGGCGATCTTCGACCTCGAAAGCGGATTCAACACCAGCAACGGCGAACTGGGCCAGGGCGGCCTCATGTTCGGCCGGCAGGCGTATGTCGGTCTTTCGTCGGGCACTTACGGAACGCTGACGTTCGGCCGGCAATATGATCCGACAATTGACTTCTTCAGCGCGTTGACCGCATCAGGAAACTGGGCAGGCGATGTCGGCGCGACCCCGTTCGACAACGACAACTCGGACTGGGATTTCCGCGTCAACAATTCCGTCAAGTACGTTTCGCCGACCATCGCCGGCTTCACCGGCGAAGCGATGTACGGCTTCAGCAACACCGCCGGCGGGTTCGCGGACAACCGCCTCGTCAGCGCGGCGGGCCAGTACCAGAACGGCGGCCTGAGCGCCGCCGTCGCGTACATGAAGATCGACAACCCGGGCGCGGGCACGGCCGGCGCCGTCACCGACGACACGGTGTTCAGCGGCGCGTCGCAGGAGAACATCGACGCCGCCGTCGGCTACAAGTGGCAGAAGGTCTTCGTCGCGTTCGACTACTCGCACACGCAGATCGATTCGCCGACGGGCAACGCCTATCTCAGCGGCTCGATCGCGCCGCCGAGCGGTAACTGGAGCGCGTGGAAGTTCGACAACTTCTCGGTGAACGGGCAGTACTATTTCCAGCCGGACTTCTGGCTCGGCGCCGCCTATACGTACACGATGGGCAAGCTCGATTCGACGGGCGGCGATTACAGTCCGCGCTGGCATCAGGTTTCGCTGATGCTCGACTATGACCTCAGCGCACGCACGTCGCTGTATGTGCAGGGCGCGTACCAGCACGTCGAAAGCGCGCATACCGGCACGCAGTTCGACGATGCGCAGATCCTCGCGGCACCGTCGGCATCGTCGTCGCCGAATCAGATGGTCTATCGCGTGGCAATGATTCACCGCTTCTGATCGACGTTCTAACCACCACGCGTCAATCGGCGCCCTGATCGTGCGAGCCGCATGGTCAGGGCCTGAAACGCCAAGATCGTCTGCCACATCGGCACGGGATTCGCGTACATGGGGGGTTGATTCGAAACGAAATTTATACAGGGCCATAAGGCAGACGCGGCAGACGCGGCAGACGCGGCAGACGCGGCAGACGCGGCAGACGCGCGCCAGGCACGGTGCGGCGTCCGCCACAGGGCATGATCGCCTATGCAAACAGCAAAATGGGGGATGAGATCAGTCCGTCAATGGCACGGTTTCACGCTCGTCTGCCTCAAACCAGGCGGGATTGCGAGCCGCAATCGGCCCAAACGTCACCAGGATTTCACGCAGATGCGCCCGCATTGCTGCTTCGGCGGCATCAGGGTCGTGGGCGCGCAAGGCGGCGAGGATTTTCGCGTGCTGCTTGATGAGATGATCGAGCGGAGAGTCATCCGGAAGACTCAGATAGCGCACCCGATCCATCTGCGCCTTGATGTCCTGGATCGCATCCCATGCCGCGGCGCAATCGATCGTCTGTGCGATCGTGCAATGGAACGCTTCGTCGAGCGCAAGAAACGCAGCCGTGTCGTTCGCTTTCGCGGCAACGCGTTGATCGCGCAGATTGTCGGCGAGTTGCTTGAGCTGCCCGTCGGTTATGTGCTGCGCCGCCTTGCGCACGACGGCCGTTTCAATCGCCTCGCGAATAAAGCGTCCTTCGCGTACGCGCCGCGGAGAAATGCGCTTCACGAAGGTGCCGCGCTGCGGAAGCACCTGAAGCACACCCGCTTCGACGAGCTTGATGAATGCCTCGCGTACGGGCTGACGTGAGACGTGGAACATGTCGGAGACTTCCTTCTCCGAAAGCGGTGTACCGGGCACCATCTGTCCGGCGAAGATTGCCTGGCGCAACGCACGGTAAATCTGGCGCGTAATCGGCTCGGGCGCATCCGTCGACACCTGCGAGCGCAGATCGGGCAGCGCCCCCAAGTCCTGTTCGATCGCTCCGGCCCGGCGACGCGCGCGCTTCGGCGGCGCCGTGCTGGCAAGTTCGGCACTCCCGGCGTTGATCAAAATGGCGTTGTCGGATTTTGTTGCTTTCATCGTGTGTTGCGATCAGATGGGTAGCGAGATGCAGGTTGCGGTAGTCCGCCCGCGCTGAACTTCATCACCATACTGCAATGTTTCATTATAGTGCCCGACTCGCTGAAAATCGCCTATCGACGGCCATCGGCACACTACCGACGCGCGGCGGGCGAGCCCCCGGCAATCGTCGTCACTGCGATGATCAGCCCACCGTACACGACCGCGCGCAGTCCTGCGCCCGCGCCGCTCGCGTTCAGCAGCGCGTTGATCAGAAACAGGAAACACGCCGCGCCCCAGACGCCGGTCGGGCTCGCACGGCCGCCGGAAACCTGCGTGCCACCGATTACCACGACAGCGACTGATAGCAGCATGTAGTCCGCGCCCATGTCGAGCGTCGCGCCGCCCGCGAACGCGGCCAGCAGCAGCGCGGCCAGCGCGACGAGCACCGAACAGCTCACGTAGGTCGCGCAGCGCACGCGCTCCACCCGCACGCCGGCGAGATTCGCCGCCCGCGCGTTCTGGCCGACGGCGGACAGGCTGCGCCCCGGCACGAGGCGAAACAGCACGACGGCGATCACGATCGTCGCGCCCAGCGCGACGAAGGCGAGACCGGACACACCCTCGATGTGGCTCAGCGCGAAGTTCTCGAGCATCGGCGGCGGCGCCGCGCTGCCGCGTCCGAGACTGATCGCGACCGACTGCAGCACGAAGCTCGACGACAGCGTCGCGATGATCGGCGGAATGCGTAGCAGCCGGATCAGCGCGTAGTTGAACAAGCCAATGCCGATCCCGACACCGATCGCAGCGCCGATACCGAGCAGCAACGCACCGTCGTGCGCGCTCATCACACGCATCGCCACGCCGCCGGACAGTGCGATCGTCGCGGGAATCGACAGGTCGATGTTGCCCGGGCCGCTCGTCACGACGAGCATCTGCCCGAGCCCCACGAGCACGGTGAACACGACGAACGCTGAGGCCGCCGACAGCATGTTCCCGGCTGTGACCGCGCCGAAAGCGCTCATCGCCGCGATGCCGACCACGACCGCACCGGCTACCGACCAAAGCCAGGGCAGCTCGCGCATGCGAGCGATGAATCCGTTGTCGATGACTTTCATTGACGACCTCCACGCTTGCGGAATACGAGCCGCAGCGACAGCACGATGATCAGGATCAGGCCCTGCAAACCGATTTGCCATTCAGGCGCAATCTGCAAAAAAGACAGGAATGACGACGCCAGCGTCAGCGTGATTGCGCCGAGCACTGCGCCGAACGCGGAGACCCGGCCGCCGACGAACTCGCCGCCACCGAGAATCACACCAGCGATGGACAGGAGCGTGTAGCGCAAAGCAATGTTCGCATCGGCGGAAGTCGTCAGGCCGAGCAGCGCGAGCCCCGAGAACACGCCGAACAGGCCCGCGCAGCCGAACAGCAGCGCCTTCGCGCCGACGATCGACCAGCCGAAGCGGCGCATCGCATGTGCATTGCCGCCGACACCACGCAGCGCCACGCCCGCGGACGACCGCATCAGCAGCAGATGCGCGACGAGCGCAATGCCCCCCGTCCAGACGAGCGGCGCGGGGATCACCGGCGACTGAAAGCCCATCAGCGTCGACAGCCATGCAGGGCTGGTACCGCCCGGCGAGGGCAGAAGCAGCACCGCGAGCCCGTTCCAGATGAACGACAAGCCAAGCGTAACGACGACCGATGAAATCCGCCGCCATTCGATCAACGCGCCGACCAGCGCATACAGGACGACGCAGCCCGCGAGCGCGAGCGCGCCGAGCCACGGCGTCTTGACCAGCAGTGTCGAGCCGATACACGCAACGAGACTGACGAACGAACCGATCGACAGATCGAGCTCGTTCGCGGTGATCACCGCGAGTTGCGACAGCGTCGCGAGAACGATCGGCACTCCGAGATTCAGCAGCATCACCATGCCGAAGTAGCTCAGCGTGTTCGGCTGGATGATCGCCATCGGTACGAGTACCGCGAGCAGCGATACGCACGGTAGCGCGGCGCGCAGGTCCACGCTGCGCCTGGTTCGGGCTGAAGCCGCGTTGGCGGCCGTCGTCATATTCATGCGGGAACCTCGTCGAAACTCGCGGCCAGCAACGCGTCCTCGGTGCATTCGATTGCATCGAGCACGCGCGTCACGTGACCCGCGCGGAAAACATAAGTCTTGTCGCAGTACGCGAATTCATCGTTCTCGGTCGTGTACCAGACGAACGTGCGGCCCTTCGCGGCTTCGGCCTGCAGCAGCGTATAGATTTCGAGCTTGGTGCCGATATCGACGCCGCGCATCGGATCGTCCATCAGCACCAGTTCAGCGTCCGACGCGAGCGCGCGCGCGAACAGTACCTTTTGCTGGTTGCCGCCGGACAGCGCGAGAATCGGCGCGGACGGGCCGGCGCCGCGGATGTTGATCCGCGCCTTCCATGTATCGAACAACGCGCGCAAGCCTTCGCGGTCGACCCACGTTGGGCTCTTGCCGTCATACAGGGAGCGGATGTCGAAGTTTTCCGCGATGCTCCAATCGGCGAACACGCCATCGGCGCGGCGGTCGCCGGCGACGAACGCAACCGTCTGGTGCGAGCCGCGCTTGCGGGCCCGCGCGTAGATCGCGAGCAGCGCGTCGGTCTGCCCCTGCCCCGCGAGTCCCGCAAAGCCGACGATGCTGCCGCGCGCCGCCTCGATCCTGGTGCGCCCACGCGCACCCAGCTGCCAGCTGAACGCGCTGCCGCCCGCAGCCGATTTCGCCGCGCGTTGCGGCGCGGGCTCGGCTGCTTCGGTGAACTGGCCCATCGCGCGGATGATGTGCTCCTTCTCCAGATTCGACGCGGGCAGCGTCGATACGATTTTGCCGTCGCGCATCACCATCACGCGGTCGGCGCTTTGCAGCATCTCCTCGAGCATGTGCGTGATCAGGATGCAGCTGATGCCCTTGGCCGCGCAGGCGCGGATATGGGCGAGCAATTGCTGCGCGGTATAGCGATCGAGGCTCGACGTCGGTTCATCGAGAATCACGAGCCGCACCGGGGCGTCCACCTGCGCGAACCCGCGCGCGATTTCAACCATCTGCTGCTGCGTCAGCGACAGATCGCCGACGATGTCCGTGCCGCGCAGCCCATGGCCCGGAAATATCGCGTCGAGCTCCGCCTCGATGATCCGCCGCGCCCGCCTGCGCCATCCGAAGCCACGCAACTGCGGATGCACCGCGCGCATGTTTTCCTCGATGGTCAGGTTCGGACACAGCGACAGCTCCTGGAACACGCAGCGAATCCCGAGCGCGCGGGCGGTCGCGGCTTCGAAACCGTTCGCGTGGCGTTCGCCGTCGATCTCGATCGCGCCTTCGCTCGCGCGCCGGGCTCCCGACAGAACGGACATCAATGTCGATTTGCCCGCGCCGTTGTGCCCGGCAATCGCGACGCATTCGCCGGCGGCGAAGTCGAAGTCGGCGCCCTGCAATGCCCGCACCGCGCCGAACGACACCGCGAGCCCGCGAACAGCCAACAGCGTGGGCAGTTGAGCATGAATGTGCGGCACGTCCAGCACGATGCTTCCGGAGTGATTCATCCGTGTGGCCCCAAACGGATTGCAAAAACGGCTCGCGAGGAGCCGCGCGCGCTTACTTCCTGGCGCCCTGCACCATGTCGACCACCTGTTCGCGCGAGAACACGTTGCTCGCGACCGTGCCAGGCGCGGTCTTTGACAGAACGGTGGGCAGCGATTGCGGCGTGACGGTCAGCGTCGGCAGCGACATGTCGTGCGGCAGCTTGTTGCCGGCGAGAATCTGCTGCGCGGCCCAGAACGCGAACGTCGACGAACCCGGGTCGGCCGCGATCGACATCGTCTTGTAATTGGCGGTGCCCTGCTGCTGCCACCACGCCAGCTCTTCCTGACGATTGCCGAGGATGATGATCGGCTCCTTGCGGCCTGCCCCGCGAAACGCCTGCGCGACGCCATAACCGTCACCGCCCTGCGTAACGACACCGTCGACTTGTGGCAGCGAAGGCAGAATGCCCGCGACTTCCTTTTGCGCGACCGTCTGCGTCCATTGACCGTACACCGAGCCGACGATCTTCATGTCCGGGTACTTCTTTAGTTCATCGACGATGCCCTGATGAATCTCATCGTCCACCGACACGCCAGCGAGCCCGCGAACTTCGAGCAGGTTGCCTTTGCCGTTCAACTGTTTCGCAAGGAAATCGACCTGCTCCGCACCCATCTTGTGGAAGTCAGCGGCGATGCGATACGCGCACGGCTCGGTCACGATGCCGTCAAACGAGACCACGACGACGCCCGCGGCGCACGCCTGCTTGATCGAACCATTGAGCGCGGTCGGCGACGCGGCGTTGATCACGATCGCCTTATAGCCCTGCAGCACGAGGTTCTGAATCTGTTGCGCCTGCTCGGTCGCCTGGTTCTCGGCGGTTGTGAATGCCGGCGCATCGGCGACGAGTCCATCCTTCTTCGCCTGCGCCGCCACCTCGGCCCAGCTCTTCAGCTGCTGCTGGCGAAACGTGTTGCCCGCGTAGCTGTTCGACAAGGCGATTTTGTCTTTCGACGTATCGCCGTTCGCGACAGCAGCCGAAGCCGTCGCGCTGGCTGCGACGAGCGCGAGTACCGCGAGCTTTGCTACACGAATAGAGGTGAATGCCACAGTCGTCTCCTTGATCTCTGAATTTACGGTCGCAATTGCTCCCGTGCGGACCGTTCCATTTGCGGCCGGTCAGTGATGAAATAATAGACTTCGACCTACTACCATACAAGTAGGTAGTTTTCCTGAACCGCTGTGCCGACACACGCGCGTAACCTTCGATTTGCCTGAACCTTGCGAGGAGACCTCATGAAGCAACGCAAAGACGCGCTGGTATTCGTCGGCAGTTTGAATCGACCAGTGCCGCACTTCACCGCCGCGAATGGCCGCGGCATCACCACGCTTGCCCTCGACGAATCGACCGGCAAGCTGCGGCGCCTCGCCGAGCTGGGCGGCATGGACAATCCGACCTATCTCGCGGTGCTTCCGTCGCGCGGAATGCTGTATGCGACAAGCGAGGTTTTTGGCGCTGCGGACGGCTCGGTTCGCGCCTACGCGTACGAACACGCAACCGGCTCGCTCGTGCCACAAGGCGATCGGCAGTCGACGCGCGGCAGTCTCAGCGCTCACTGCTCGACCGATCGCGACGGACGGTATGTGTTCGTCGCCAATTATGCGCATGAGACGCGCGACGAAAAGCCGGGCCGCCACGTAGTCGCGTATGCAATCCAGCCTGACGGAGCGCTGTCCGCAACCATCAGCGAGCACGCGCACAGCGGCGCCGGCCCGCACGCCGACCGACAAGGGGTCCCGCATGCGCATTGTGTCGCCGCGGCGCCGGACAATCGCTTTGCGCTGGTGACCGATCTCGGCACCGACTCGGTGGCAAGCTATCGGATCGACCCGGCCGGAAGCGGCTTGCTGCCACCGGCAACCGAGCCGCTACGTCTGGCGCCGGGAAGCGGCCCCCGTCATCTCGTCTTTCATCCGTTGCTCGATTGCGTGTATGTCGTCAACGAGCTGGACAACACGCTGTACCGCCTCGGCTATACGCGCACGGATGGCACGCTGTGCCTGCAACAGACAATCGACGCGCTGCCCGCCGCCAGCACGCCGAGCTACGCCGCGGATATCGCGGTTTCGAACGACGGCCGCTTCCTGTACGCGTCGTTCCGGGGCGCGGACTGCATCGTCGTATTCGCGCTCGCTTCCGACGGCGCGATCGCCAAACGGGCCGCACTGTACCCGAGCGGGGGCAGGACGCCGCGCAGCTTCGCGCTGTCGCCGTCGAACCGCTTTCTGCTCGCGGCCAATCAGGACAGCGACAACCTCGTCGTGTGGCGGCTCGATGAGACGAGCGGATGTGTCGTCGACAAGGTCGATGAGCTCAGCATGGGCACGCCGATGTGCGTGAAAGTCATCGCGTAAGCGCGCCGTTGCCCGCCGGGGTTCCGCGAGTTGCAACCCGCTTCGGCTCGCGAATCCACACCAACGCACATAGCGCGCCGAGCACGGCCACCACCCCGGCGAGCACGAACGCCGCGCCATACGCGCCATGCGTCGCCTCGATGATGAATCCCGTCACCGCCGGCCCGATCACCCCCGCGAGGTTCGCGAGCAGATGCACGAAGCCGCCGACCCCACCGACGTTCTCGCGGCGCACAGTGTCCTGGATCACCGCCCAATACACCGAGCCCGTGACATACAGGAAGAAGATGCTCACGGACATCAACGCGACCGCGCCGCCGGTCGTCTGCACTCGCCCGGCGAAACCGACGCACACTGCCGCCACGCCGAGACACACCGTCAGCACGAGCCGGCGCGACATCAACGGCTTCCCGGTGATGCGCAGGATTGCGTCGGTGATGAAGCCGCCCGCCGCGAGGCCAATGCTGCCAAGCAGCCACGGAATCACCGTCGCGACGCTCATGTCGCGCAGCGACATGTGATGTGCTTCGGTCAGATAGGTCGGGAACCACGACAGGAAGAAGAACAGTACGTAGTTGTACGCGAAGAACGCGAACGCGGTCGCGAGCACGATGGGCTGGCGCAGATAGAAGCCGAGGCTCGCGTCGTTGCCGGGTGCGCCGTGCGGGAGCGAAGTCTCCGCTTGCTGCCCCGCGACGATCAGCGCAAGTTCTTCTTGCGACACGCGCCGGTTCTGCTGGGGATGCTCGGTCGTCGTGAGCGACCACAGCACGAGCCACGCCAGCCCGATCAGCATGATCATGACGAAAGCCCAGCGCCAGCCGAACTGGATCGCCATATAGCCGACGATCGGTCCCGCAAGCGCGCCACCGAGCGGGGTGCCCGAATTGAGCACGCCGATCGCGCTCGCCACCTCACGGCGCGGAAACCAGTTGTTGATCATCTTGCTGTTGGACGAACAGAACGGTCCTTCGCCCATTCCGAACAGCACGCGCAGCACGATCAGCGACACGAGGCTGCTGGCCAGCGCGGTCGCGCCGCAGAACAGCGACCAGACGCCCATTGCGCCGCCGAACACCTTCTTCGCACCGATCTTGTCGGACAGCACGCCACCGACGAAATTGAACAGCGCATAGCCGATGAAAAAGCTGCTGAACACAATGCCCATCTCAGCATGTGTAAAGTGCAGGTCTTTCTGGATCAGCGGCGCGGCAATCGACAACGCCGCACGGTCGAGATAATTGACGACGCCCGCGAGAAACAGCAGGCCGACGACGAACCATCGCTGGCTTTTAATCATGAGAGTCTCCGAGGCGGCCGCCTGCTGTCATCGTTTTGATGGCGGCTCGAGGGGTTCCTGAATGGCGCAAGCGCCGTATCAGTCGAAATGGATATGCACCTTCATCGACTGGCTACGATCCTGAGCGACTTCGAACGCGCGGCTGGCGTCTTCGAGCGCGAACGCGTGCGTCATCAGCGGCGTCAGATCGATGCGTTGCGACGCGAGCATTTCGGCGGCGATCGCGTACTCATCCGTGAAGCGGAACGAGCCTTGATAGCGCAGCTCCTTGGCCATCACGAGATTGGCCGCCACCGGCGACTGGCCGGCGGGCAAGTTGCCAAGTTGGATCGCCGTGCCGCCCGCGCGCGCGGCGCGCAGGGCCGTATCCAGACCGGCTGGACTGCCCGATGCCTCGATCACCACGTCGAAAGTGCCACGTTCGCGCGACCATTCGTCGATCTTCGACTGATTGTTCGCCAGCACGGTCTCGTCGGCGCCGAGCATCCTCGCCATTTCCAGCGCCTTGAGCGCCAGATCGACCGCGACGATCCGATGCGCGCCCGCGCGACGCGCGGCGGCCAGCAAGATGCAACCGATCGGCCCACACCCCACCAGAAGCAGCTTCGCGCCGACGAGCGTGCCCGCCTGCTTCAGCGCATGCAGCACCACCGCGAGCGGCTCGGCCATCGACGCCTGTGCGTAATCGAGCGTATCGGCCACAGGCACGCACTGTCGCGCAGCGGCCGTCAGATATTGGCGGAACATGCCTTGCATATGCGGAAACGTCGACGCGCTACCCATGAAACGCATGTTCAGACAATGGTTCGGCATGCCTTTCACGCAGAAACGGCACTCGCCGCAATTCAGCCCCGGATTCACGGCGACGCGCTGGCCGACGCGCAAGCCGGTGACGCCCTCGCCGAGTGCTGCGATTTCTCCCGCCACTTCGTGCCCGAGAACGAACGGCTCACGTACCGCGAAGTCGCCGCTCTTACCTTTGAAGTAGTACGAAAGATCCGACCCGCAGATGCCACCCGCGCGAACGTGGATTTGTACCTGACCCGCGAGAGGCTGCGGCGTATCCATTTCGTCGATCTGTAACCTTTTGGCTTCGTGAAGAACGGCTGCAAGCATGACGAATCCTGTGTCTCTTTGAAATGAACAACGTGGTGATGTCACCAGTTCCAGAGCGTGCCGTCTTCGAGGCGCGCGACCGGCAGATATGCCGGGTCGTACGGATACTTCGCGGCCAGTGCCTCGTCGATATCGACTCCATGTCCGGGTGCGTCGCCCGGATGCATCATGCCGCGATCGAACGACCATGCATGCGGAAACACGTCGAGCGCTTCCTTCGGAAAGCCCATGTATTCCTGCACGCCGAAGTTCGGCACCCACAAGTCGAAGTGCAGCGCCGCGCCCATGCAGACTGGCGACAGGTCCGACGGCCCGTGACAACCGGTGCGCACCTGATAGAGCGATGCGAAGTCCGCAATGCGACGCAAATGGGTGATGCCGCCGGCATGCGTGAGTGTCGCGCGGATATAGTCGATCAGTTGCTGCTCGATGAGTTCCTTGCAATCCCAGATGCTGTTGAAGACCTCGCCAACCGCAATCGGCGTCACCGTATGCTCGCGGATCAGGCGGAAACTGGCCTGATTTTCGGCGGGAGTCGGATCCTCCATCCAGAACAGCCGGTATGGTTCGATCGATTTGCCGAGCCGCGCCGCTTCAATCGGCGTGAGCCGATGATGCACGTCGTGCAGCAGATGCGTGTCGAAGCCGAACTTCTCGCGCACCGCTTCGAACAACTTCGGAACGAAATCCAGATACTTCTCCGACGACCAGCTCTGCTCCTCGACCGCGCCCCTGGTCGCGGGCTCGTACCTGCCGTTGCCCTTCGACACGCCGTACACCGAGCGCATGTTCGGCACACCGCATTGAATCCGGATCGCCTTGTAGCCCTGCTCGAGGTGTTCTTCGTAGCGCTCGAGCGCTTCGGGAATGTCGCGTCCCGTTGCATGCCCGTAGACCATAACGCCTTCGCGCGATGCACCGCCAAGCAGCTTGTAGAGCGGCGTATTGGTGACCTTGCCGAGGATGTCCCACAACGCCATGTCGACGGCGGCGATCGCCGTCATCGTCACCGGACCGCGCCGCCAGTACGCGCCCTTGTAGAGGAACTGCCAGGTATCCTCGATGCGGCCGGGATCGCGGCCGACCAGAAGCGGGCACACGTGGTCCTTCAGATACGACGCGACCGCGAGTTCGCGCCCGTTGAGCGTCGCATCGCCGATGCCGTACACACCCTCGTCCGTTACCACTTTCAGCGTGACGAAGTTGCGGCCTGGGCAGGTTACGATGACATCAGCGCGAATGATCTTCATAGGGAATTCCTTAGATGGGCAAGCCAACCAACACATACTACCATACCAGTATGTCAAACAGTCACCCCGGGTTTTCCCTTCAAGGGCCGATCCTCGCTCCCCCCTCATTCGATCGTTTAAATGACTAGCGAACCCACCCTCTCCCTCTCCCTCTCCCTCTCCCTCTCCCTCTCGCTCTCGCTCTCGCGCTCGCGTCTCGACATCCCGCGCGCTCATTTACTCTCGCCCGAGTGGCGCGAACCCGGGATCGGCATCGTTCATCTGGGAATCGGGAATTTTCATCGGGCCCATCAGGCGCTTTACACCGAAGAAGCGATGCTCGCGCACGGCGGCGATTGGGGCATTTGCGGCGTGACGTTGCAAGGCGACGTCACGAAACGCGATGCGTTGATGGCGCAAGACGGGCTGTATAGCGTCGTCGAGCGCGGGCCCGGCGGGGTGCGCGTGACCGTCGCCCGTGCACTCAACGAAGTACTAGCGCTGCCGTTCGATCGCGCGCGCCTGTTCGAACTGCTCGCGGATCCGCGCGTCAGGATCGTGTCGCTAACCGTTACGGAGAAAGGCTATTGCCGCGACGCGAAAACCGGCGACGCCGACTTTGCCAACGAAGGCGTGATCCAAGATCTCGCGCATCCACACGAACCGGCAACCGTGCCGGGCATTCTGACGGCCGCCTTGCAAGCGCGCCGAAATGCGGGCACTCCACCGTTCACTGTTCTTTCCTGCGACAACCTCTCGCACAACGGCGCGGCCCTCCAGCAGGTGGTGCGCTCGTTCGCGGCGAAGCTCGACGCGCAGCTTGCGGCGTGGATCGACGAGCAGGTCGCGTTCCCCTCGACGATGGTCGATCGCATCGTGCCTGCGACGACCGACGCCGATCGCGAGGCCGCGCGTGCCGGGCTCGGTGTGGCCGACCAGGCGCCCGTGCCGTGCGAACCGTTCCGGCAATGGGTGATCGAAGACCGTTTTCCGACAGGCCGCCCCACGTGGGAGACCGCGGGCGCGCAACTGGTGGACGACGTCGCGCCGTTCGAAATCGCCAAGCTGCGCATGCTCAACGCGACGCATTCGACGCTCGCGTATCTGTCCATGCTTGCGGGCTTTGAAACGATCAGCGACGCGATTAGTCACCCGCCGTTGCGCGCACTCATTCACTCGATGATGACGCGCGAGATCGCGCCGACACTCGACGTGCCGGCCTCGTTCGATCTATTCGCCTATCGCGATGCGCTGCTGCAGCGATATGCGAATCCGGCGCTCAAACATCGCTGCTCGCAAATCGCGATAGACGGCAGTCTGAAACTGCCGCCGCGGATTCTGTCGACGATCGCGGCGCGCGTGGACAACGGCGAAACCTTCGAGCGGCTCGCCCTGGCTGTTGCCGCATGGTTGGTTTTCTTGCGTGGGCGCGCGGACCATGGCGAACGGTATGAAGTCCGCGATCCGCTTGCGGACAAGCTCACGCATCTCAGCACGAACACGAGCGACGCCGAACATCTGGTCGACTCAATGCTAGGCATTCCCGACGTCTTTCCCGAGACGCTGGCACACGCCCCTGCGCTGCGTGAAGCGCTGCTGCGGGCGCTACGCGCACTGGACGACGGCGCGCTTTCGGCGATCAAAGCGTACGCGGTCCTCGACTAAAGCGCGGTGTCCGATGCAAGCCGCCAGCGTTTTGCACCGGATTTCGAAGATATCGTTCTGCAAAAGTCAACAGTGACGCTTGGTGCGGGTCTTTTACAAGCTTCTCCCCACGGTTGCTGCCTGCCGCTTTCGCTCAGCGGATCGACCGCGGAGAAGCTCGCCATCGCCGCTATCCACGTCAGCAACCGGACAATCAATTCAAGCTTGACCGGCTTGGTCAGATACAAACGTGAAACCAGATATTGCTATTCCGATAAGTATCATTATCATAAGACATCGGTTTATTGCTTAAACTAAAACGTATGAAAAATCGCCGGATGCGGATCCCCGCCCCGCCCGCCCCCGGGCTGCGCCTCGATTGTTTTCGCGGTGGCAACGCTGAATTCGTTCTATTGGCATAGTTATTCGATAGAACCGACCTAAACTTAACACCCGTATGTGATTGTGACCGCCGCCTTGCCGTGGCGGTCGGGTTCTTTCATGAGAGGGTGCAATGAGGGAAATATTCGAAGGGGCAGCGGTCATTGCCGCGATGAGCCTGTATCTGATTCCGTCCATCGAGGCCGATGCACGCGGGCATCGCGATGCTTTCGCCATCACGATGGTCAACGTGTTACTGGGCTGGACCATCGTCGGTTGGTTCGCCGCGCGCGCATGGGCGCACAGCCGGCGCGACGAGCGGCCGCTTGGCGCGCTCAAGAGAATCCGGCGCGCAGCGGGCCGGGCCACCAGCCAGAAGATCCTGCAGCACGCGCAATCCCGGGCCGCGATGGAATCCCGCGCGGCATCCGGTGCAACAGCGGGACGGCGTGACCTGAAGCGGAGCTGTGCATGATGGCGACGAGCCGCTCTGGTGCGCGGGCGATGCCGGCGCACCGCGTCGGATACTTGCCGCTGCGCGCACTCGTGTCGCTTGCGGCGCTTTGCGCGGCGTTGACGGGCTGCGCGTCGGCTACCGACGTGACTTCGACAGGCCAGCACGGAATGCTTACCGTGTCGGCCCGGGCCACCGGCGGAAGCCTTGCGTGGGCGCGTGCCCACAAGCGCGCGCTAACCGAAGCCAGCGCGTACTGCGAAAGCCGCGGCATGCAGACGAGCTTCGCCACCGAACAAACACAGGGCTTCCAGGCCTTCGAGCAGCAAGCCTCCGTTATCCGGTTCGAGTGCAACCCGAAGCTTTGAGGGGTGGGCGCCCCCGCCTCGTTTTCCCTGGAACGGAGAACATTCATGGCTTTCGTCAAGCGGCCACCGGCAGCACGATCGCCACTCCACTATGTCGAGCGGACACGGGATTGTTCGCCAGATCCTTCAGGTCAATTCGCCTCGAGCCTCTTTATCGCAGCGTAGCGGCTGGCTACAGTGATTCGACCGCGGCCCGGTTGGCTTGAGTAGCAGCCGGTTCCGTTCAATGCCATCGAATCGACTGGAGAAAGGGATATGGGCAAGCTCGCAGGCAAAGTGGCCGTCGTCACTGGCGCGTCGAAGGGTATCGGCGCAGGTATCGCCAAGGCGCTCGCGCGAGAAGGCGCTTCGGTAGTCGTCAACTACGCAAGCAGCAAGGCGGGTGCCGACGCCGTCGTCGCAGCGATCACGTCGGCCAACGGCAAGGCGATCGCAGTTGGCGGCGACGTGTCGAAGGCTGCAGACGCGCAAGGCATCATCGACGCAGCAGTTGAAACCTATGGCCGCATCGACATCCTCGTCAACAATTCGGGCGTCTATGAGTTGGCGCCGATCGAAGAATTCACCGAAGCGCAATTCCACCGGCAATTCAATATCAATGTGCTCGGCCTGCTGCTCACGACACAAGCCGCTTTGAAGCATTTAGGCGACGGCGCGAGCATCATCAATGTGAGTTCGGTGGTGACCACAATCGCGCCGCCGTCAAGCGCCGTGTATACCGGCACGAAAGGGGCCGTCGATGCGATTACGGGCGTGCTTTCGCGCGAACTGGGGCCGCGCAAGATCCGTGTCAACGCAATCAATCCGGGTATCGTCATTACCGAAGGCACGCACGCGGCCGGGATCGCCGGGTCGGACTTCGAAGCAATGGCGGTGAGCCAGACGCCGCTCGGCCGTGTGGGTCAGCCGGACGACATCGCGTCGATTGCCGTGTTCCTCGCATCGGACGACTCAGGCTGGCTGACGGGCGAACGTATCGTCGCAAGCGGCGGCATGCGCTGATCCTGCTCAGGCGCAGCAACGCATTTCGTTGCCGATCTGCGGCGAAGAGGCTCGATGGCGCAATAAAGCGTCGTCGCTGCCGCCAGGTTGCGCCGCTACCTGCAGCTTGCCCGTTGTGCTGCAGGTAGCCTGCGCTAGCGAATCATCGGCCCGCGAGCCGCTTGCCGGCCATGCTTTCGTCTGCAATTGCAGGCCATTGTGCGCGGATTTTCGTCAAGACCGGCTCTGGAAGCGGGATGAAGTCGAGGGCATCGACCGTGTCCGTGCCATGGTCGAACGCCCAATTGAAGAACTCCATCGTCGCTTCATCATGGCCTGTCTTATCCGGCGTTTCATGAGTAGCACGTAGGTGGCGCCCATCATGCGCCAGGCGTCCTTGCCCGACTGGTTGGTCAGCAACGGATGGAGCGAACCGGACCAGTCGGCGCTAGCCGCCGCTGCCTTGAACGTCGCGACGCAAGGCTGAACGACGTTGCCCGCGGCATTGATCGTGGCCGCGTGCGAATTACAGCGCCGGAATGACGTTCGGAGATTCGAGGTGGTACTCCACGCGCTGCACGCCGGGCACACCCTCGACCGCGATACGGATCGCCCGCCTTTCCTCCTCGAATTCGACCACGCCCCATAGATGCGCTACGCCGTCCTTGACGAGGACGCCGCGTTTCGACACTCCCCAGCGCTTGCCGTGCATTTCCAGGACTATTGCGTCGCGCAGGCTCGCATCGTCGTGCGAAGCTGAGTCAGCGGCCGGCACGGCATTCGCCAGCGCGCGGATCAGGTTCGAGCGGCTCACGATTCCAACCAGCCTGCCCTCTTTGAGCACCGGCACATGCTTGAGGTGGCGGCGCTCCATGAGATCCGCAATCTGATCGAGCTGCATGTCCTCCGAAACCGAAATCACGCGGTCGCATATCACGTCGCCGACCACATGGCCATGCTCCTTCACATACCTCGCGGCCTGCTCGCGGGGCGATGACAACAGGAGTTCAAGCCACCATCGACGCCTCACGCGGCCGGTGCCGTTCTCAGCACGATGCAGCAGATCCGCCTGGCTGACGACGCCGACAACCTTCCCGTCCATGTCGACGACAGGCAATGCGCTGATACGGTTGTCGACGAAAAGTCTTGCCGCGTCGCATATCGTCGTGTCCGGCGTGGCGGTAACGACGGGCGTAGTCATGACGTCAAGTGCGCGCATGGTCGCTCCTTCATCGTGTCGCGACGGGTCCTCATCCGCTGCACTCGCCGCACGGTTTCGGCAGACGCACCGGCGGCGAACTGCCCGGTGCCGAGGCGCCCTGGTTCGATATCCAGCCCGGCAATGGCATGACAATGGAATTCACGGCTCGAGAAATGCCAATGGCAATTGCAGGCGCCGCAGGCAAATAAAACTTTAGCCGTTGATCCAATGCAAATGAATCAGGCAGCCATCTTAAAAGAGGCTCGGGGATTGCCTTATTCAGCAGGCGGGCTCTGCCCTATTGGCTCTCGATCCACTGAATTGCGAATCGCATCAGATCCTTGCCGGTGCGGATATTCAGCTTGTCTTTAATATTGGCCTGGTGCGCTTCGACGGTCTTCACGCTGCGCTTCAGCTTCTCTGCGATTTCACGGGTGCCGAAGCCGGGTCCGATCAGGTGCAGGACTTCGAATTCCCGTTCCGAAAGGCTTGCAATTTGGCCCTCCGACTTTTGTAGCTTACCCAGAAGGTCGCGATGGTCAGTGCGCACGCCTCCATGAAGTGCCCCGCGGAATGCACTGGGTTCGAATACGTGAGGAAGCTGAACAGGGGTGGCGCCACGACCAGTACCCCCATCATGTCCCCGAGCCACCATGTCAGAAAGGCGGCGACGTACCCGGTGGCCGGCACCAGGCCTCCGCCCAGCAAGGCAGTCGTGCCGACCAGCGCACTGACTGCCGTGCTCATCAGCGCAGCGAAGCCGATGAAAGCCAGAACGTCATTGACGCGATCAAGGGTGATCTGGAATCGGGTCGCCCGGGTCAACACAATTGCTGCGCTCAACGGCGCAATCATGGACCCGGTGCCAATCACCGCAGCCACGGGCAAAGGCACGCCACCCGACACATTGGCCAGGAAGGACCCAATGGCAATTCCCGGAGCAACCTCGTTGCCCAGCGCGAGCACCGCAACCAGCGCGATGCCGCTGGAAGGCCACACCAGAGAGATTGCGCCGCCCACTACCGCATAGGCAAGACCCATCTTTGCGCCTGCGTAATATGCGAGCGCGACAATCCCGGTGTACAGGAAACGGCTGAACCAGGAATCGCCCGGAATGGTAGCCATTGCTTGCTTCTTTCCGAAGCCGGAGTACCAATATGCACCAGCGTGACAACACCTGCGAGACAGTGGGTACGCTCCGCTACCCTCGCGTGTCACGACGGTCAAGGTCTCGTGGATCACACGCGATACGACACGGCAACAACGCCAATAATGTGTCCTTCAACTGATGATTGAGATCTGCGCCGTTCGTTCTTCCGCGCCTGTTCGACCCTGACGTCATGATTGTGGTAGCCCCCCTGCGTTAATCAAGGCCTCCAGGGCGGGAGCGCATTTCGCCAGGATGGAGCGTGAGGTGCCAGGAGCGAAGCGAATTTTGCACGGTCTTCTGCAAGTGGCGATAATATTGCCGACGCACTGCGCAAACTTCGTTGCGCTGCGGGCGTTTCGGCGGGATTCGGGATTGACAGAATGGCTCTGTTCTACGGCCAGCGTGGTGAGTCGCTTATGCCGTTGCCTGCCGCGCGCCAACACGGCACCGGATTCGATGGGGAAGTGTTCCATCAGGTAGTTTGATTACCTCTTTTGCGTCCTTCAGATGGAGTAAAAAATAAGATGGACACAGAATTTTCCAGATTCCCCATCTACTTCTACGGCTACAACGAAATAGAGACATTTTGCCTGGCCCAAAGGGAGCAACTGCTTCAGGAAGACATCGGTTTAATTTTAGGGATCTTGCGTGGAGGGGGCATCCCTGCCCTGATGCTATCCCAAATGCTGGGCATTCCCGTGGATTTTGTACACTACAATCGCCGGGAAGCCAGAGCTGAAATAAAAAATCAGGAGGTATTTGACCTGATTAATTCTTGCACCAGGGAAAGCAAGAAAATTTTGCTGGTAGAAGATATTGCTGGTGTTGGATACACGCTGATCAATTGCCATGACTATTTGCAGTCTCTGATTAAAGACAGATCTTTAATTAAAGTGCTGGCACTATTGCACCACGAAAATAGCCGAACGAAAGCTGACTACAGTAAAGATTGCTCGGCAGTCCGCGCAATTTTGCCCTGGGAGAGGTACGTCACCAGCAACCAGTGCCTGGATGAATTCGTCAAGACGGGTGAGGCGCTGATAGACGATCAACGTTTTAAAAAGACTTTGGCTGTCAACGATCCAACCATTCCCCTGACGCTGAAAAATGAATGGAGAATTGATTATCATTTTGAATTTGATGGCGACCACCACTCAGCCATCAATTTCATCCAGTCGATCGGACCCGAGGAAATTTATTGCAATAGCGAATCGCTAATAAGCATTATATTGAGCAAGCTTCCATTCGTTATAGTCTATAAAGTAATCGAGCAAAAGCGATACAGAATAAGCTCGCTCGATTAATCCACGAAGCTTGAATTTCCAGATTGATAGCCACTCACATCACACAGGCTCCCCGCAAGCTCTAAAGTTTGCATCGCAAGCGTTCGGATTCTTGCCAGGGATTTCGATACTGTACGTTTAGCCAGCCACGGCGACCCTGTCCGGCTAATTATCTCATCTCACGCCAAATTGTCTGACATATAGCCGATCATCTCCTCGCCCCCAAGCGCATTTTCTGCATTAAATGCGCGCATATATACGGTTCGAGTTCTATAGTTGTCAGCGGGAACCCAAAACGAGCGGAGTCGCTACCCGGCCATTTCAGGCATGGTTGCGCAAGCGACTTCCGAGGCCCGGTTTCCTCCTGGCTCGTTGGAGGATTGACGCGCATTTTGAATCTATGCGAAATGACTCGTCCATTCGCATCCGGGAAGGCATTGCAACACGATCAAGAAGGAAAAAGGCGATGGCTATCTCCCGCTTGTTCTTGCATACGAAGTCGGCGTTCAGGAGTGTCGTTCATGTGCTCGCGCTGAGCATCGGGCTCACGCTTTCCGGTTGCGGCGGCGACATCGCATCCACCGAGCCGGCTTATGCCACGGCAGCCCGCCCACAGATCGATCAACTGCTCGCGGATACGTTGACGTCGGGCGCCGTCGTGTTCGTGCAAGCGCCGAGCGGCAACTGGCTCGCCTCGTTCGGCACAGCCGTGCGAGGCACCGACACGCCGATTCCGACCAATGCTCACTTTCGCGTCGGCAGCGTGACGAAGACGTGGACAGGCACCGTCATTCTGCAGCTCGTTGAAGAAGGCAAGCTGAGCCTGAGCGACCCTGTCAGCAAATATATCGCCAACGTGCCCAACGGCAACGCCATCACGATCGAGCAATTGCTGTCGATGCGAAGCGGTCTCTACAACTACACGGCCAATCTCGCCTTCAATCAGACGCTCGATTCAGAGCCGAACAAGGTGTGGACCACCAGCGAAATGCTGAACATCGCATTCAACAACCCGGTGTATTTCGCGCCGGGCGCGGGTTTTAGCTACTCGAATACGAACACGGTGCTGCTCGGACTCATCATCGAGCAACTCACGGGAATGAGCGCCGCGGATGCCATGAAAGCGCGCCTTTTTGAACCGCTCGGGCTGACCCATACTTTTCTGCCGCCGCAGAGCGATACTTCGCTGCCCGCTCCGTCGCCGCACGGCTACCAGTGGGGCACGAATGCCGAGACGGCCACGAGCGAGGCGCTGTCTCCCGAGCGTCAGGCCGCCGCGAGGAATGGCTCCCTGCAGCCAACCGATGTCACCACCGCGAATACGTCGTGGGCGTGGACGGCCGGCTCCGGCATTTCGACCGTGACGGAGCTGGCCGCCTACGTGCAGCGGATGGTCGGCGGCGGCTATCTGAGCGCCGACATGCAGGCGAAGCGGCTCGCCAGCTGCACGCCGGTTCAGCCATCAAATCCGAATTCGGCGAGTTACTGCCTCGGGCTGGCCAAGTTCGGCACGTTCTATGGACACACCGGCGAGATCCCCGGCTTCAACACGTTCATGGGCTACGATCCGGCCACGCAAACGACCATCGTTACCTGGGCAACGAGCGCTGAATCGCCCGATGGCCACGCACCCGCCAACGAGATCGCCCAGATTCTCATGAAAGAACTCAGCAAGGCTGCGGAAGTGCCAAACGAGACTCGCCCCTGACTTGAAGTCGCCCCGTCGCCAAACAAGACCTCGAACCTGGAGACCCACGATGAAGCCGGCAATCGAGCGACAGTTCAAACGTTGGGCCGCAATCGCGGCCGCATGTCTTCTGGTGTCTTGCGGCGGCTCGGTCAATTCGGTCACGGCGCTCCCCGATCCGATCTTGCAGGTGATGCAAAAGCCCGCCTACAGGAATGCGACCTGGTCGATGCAGGTGGTCGATCTCGACTCCGGCCAGGTGATCTACGATCTGAACTCGAGCGCTCAAATGTTCATTGCGTCTGTGCGCAAGATCTTCTCGGTCGGCCTCGCGCTCGACGCCCTGGGTGCCCAGCATCGGTTCGTCACACCCGTCTACCGGCAAGGCACCGTCGATCCGGCCGGCACGCTGAACGGCAACCTGATCCTGGTTGCGAGCGCCGATCTGACGATGGGCGGCCGGGCCAACCCGGACGGCACGATTGCCTTCACCGACTTCGACCACAACGAAGCCAACTCGCTGGGCAACGCGATACTGACCACCCCCGACCCGCTCGCCGGGTACAACGCCCTTGCTGCACAAGTGGCCGCCGCGGGGATCAAGAAAATCAATGGCGATGTCGTCATCGACGATCGTCTGTTCCAGCCTTTCAACTTCCGCGACGAGTTCGACGTGCGGCCGATCTTCGTCAACGACGACGTAGTCGATGTGATCTTCAATCAGGGCTCCGAAGGCGCCCCCCTGCCCTTCGACTGGCAACCGAAGTCGGCCGCGTTCGCCGTGCAATCGACGCTGGCGACGGGCAGCGCGTCGTCGGCACTCGACATCGAGCTAAGCCCGGAGCCTCCGCCATGCATCGGCTCGCCGGGCTGCGTCGGCACGGTGAGCGGCAATGTGCCGGCAGGTCTCGTGCCCGCCCTGACGAACGCCTGGCCGCTGATCCGCACATTTCGCATCAGCGAGCCTTCGAACTACGCGCGCACGGTATTCATCGAAGCGTTGGCACGCGCGGGCGTCACGGTGAGCGCCGCGCCCGTCTCTACCAATCCCGTACAGTTGCTGCCCGCGCAAGGCGCATACTCGAGCGCGCAACAGGTGGCGCAACTCACCTCCGCGCCTTATGAGGAGGATGCCAGATTCGTCATGAAAGTCAGCTATAACATTGGCGCCGACGTGAGCTTGATGCTGTTCGGCCTCGCGCAAAACGGCTCGACGACGATGACAAGCGCCCTCGCGGCGGAACAGGGCGAGCTCTCGACGGCATTCAACATTTCGCCGAGCCAATACCACTTCATCGACGGCAGCGGCGGCGGCGAAACAACGGCAACGGCCACCGCCGTCATTGCGATGCTGCGAGGCATGCGCACGGAGCCGGCCTTTGCGGCGTACTTCGACTCCATGCCCGTGCTGGGCGTGGACGGTTCGCTCGCCTTCGTTACGGATTTCGAATCCGATGCGACACTGGCCGGCGCCAAGGGCCAGGTGCATGCGAAGACCGGCACCTACGTCGCAGCCGCCCCTTCCAACCCGAAGGTGCCGATTCTCAAAGGGCAGGCGCTGGCCGGCTATATCGACGCGAAAAGCGGTCGCCGGCTCGCATTCCAGTTGGTGGTAAACAATGTGCCCATCACCGGCGTCGAAGACGTCATACCGGTTTTCCAGGACGAAGGCACGATTGCCGCGATGCTGTGGAAGCTGCAATAACGTTGCCGTTGCACTCAGTACCGCGCGTAGACGATGCCGAGTATCTGCGCTTCGTCGTCGAATACGTCGAGCGTATCGGTGAGCGCGGTGATGGGGCCCGCATTGTTGACGAAAAGCGCATAGGCCAGGCGGCGTCCGCTCTTCGCGTCGATATAGCCCGCCATGTTCATGGCGATCATCTGGCCGTCGGAAATGGTCGCGCCGCTTTTCACGGCGATGTGCTCCTTGCCCTCGACGTTTTTGCCGACTTCCGCGAGCGAACCGTCGACTCCGAGAATCGGCAACGCGTTGCGATACACCGTATAGATGGGCCTGCGGCTCATTGCGGTCAGCAGCATCGCGGTGGTCCGGGTCGTCGCGCGGCTATCCGGCGTGCCGCTGCCGTTGGTCGGAAAATCGAATCCCGAACCGGGGAGGCCGAGATTGCCCGTCAGGTACTGGCGCTCGGTGGAGAGCGCGTCCGTGACGGTTCTCGCGCCCTGCGCCAGACCTTGATACATCAAGCTCAGATTCGCCCCCGTGTTAAGACTCACTTTGAGGATGAGCTTCGCCATTTCTGAATAGGGCAACGAAGTAAAATTCGCGACCTGCGTCGCGCTCGTGTACGTTTGCGGCGGCGGCAAGGCAGCCGATGCGTTCGGCTGCACGGCGGCCGCCGACACCGTCACACCGGCGCGCGCCAATGCGTCGATGAACGCCGTGCGTGCGAAGGACGGCGGATCCTCGACGCGCAGGTAGCTGACGTACAGATTGTTGCCGACCAGCGGCGCCACATAGCCGAGCGGGATCGATGCCGGCGTGCCGAGGCTGGCCGCGCCCGACAGCGTGCCCTGGCAGCCGGGCGCGGCGAGGCAACTGAGCGCCGCCTCGTCGAGCGCGTCGCCGGATACGACAATGTCCGCTGAACTGTTGGCCGCCGTCGTCACCGCCGTCCCCTGCATCGTCATCGCGCTGGTGCGCGGCCGCCAGTCCAGCACGCCGGGTTGCCCCGCGCTCGCGCCCGGAGAAAGTGTCACGTCGATCAGATTCTCGTTGACGAGTATGGGCGAAATCAGCACATTGCCGTTCGGCACGCGGAACGCATCGAATAGCCGGTCGTCGACGATCACATCGCCGTTGACGGACGTGATGCCCGACGCCCTGACTTGTGCCGCCAGCTCGTTCAAGGCCGTCAGCGGATCTTCCGGAGTGAGGATGGCGCCTTTCAGGCCACGCGCCTCGTTGTGATCGAAGTCCGTGAAGTCGATGGTGCCGTCCGGCTTCTGTCGCCCGCCGAACGTCAGATCCCCGGACGCCTTCAGGATCAGATCGCCCGTCAGCTTGCCGGTCGCATCGACCGCGCCGTTCCTGTAGACGGGCGTCTGGAAGCGGTAGTCGGGGCCGATCAGATTGAGCGCCGTTCCCACCGAATACAGCTTGCGCACCGAACCCGTCAGAAAGAGCGTATCGGGTTGCAGCGAGTACAGTACCTGGCCCGTGCCGGCGTCCATCACCACCATCGACCACTGCGACTTCGCGCTCGTATAGCGCGGCTTGTTCATGATCTGGGCGATGGGATCGGCCGAGACGCCGCTGCCGCAACCGGCGAGGAGCGAGCATGAGGCAAACAACGTCAGAAGAACCCGCAACTGTGCACGCATGAGTATCCCTGTCGATCGCCACGAGAAACTTCCAGCATAGGATGCCCGTGTCGCGAATACAAAGTGCGCGGCTGAGCGTGACGAGAATGTCGCTGGAACGAGGACATCGCACCCATCACTTCGTGCCCAGTGCGCAAATGAGCGGATGCGACGATACTCCGTTGCGGCGAACCACGATGGAGGCGAAACCTGCTTCGGACAAGCTATGTGCGAGCTTGTCGGGCTGGAATGCATCGTAGGGCGGCCGCGTCTTGTCCCGCACGGTGATCGCCACGACGCCGCCGCGCTTGACGACCCGATGCAACTCGCTCAATCCGCGTGCAGGATCGGTCCAGAAGTAGATGCAGTTGATCGAAAATGCTTTGTCGAACGAATTATTCGCGAACGGTAACCGGTCGACGGTGCCGAGCATAAGCCGCACACGCCCCTCGGCGATGGCCTCGCGATTGAATCGCTCCGCGGCGGCCAGCATCTCCGGAGAATGATCGACTCCAGTCATGCTGCTCGAAGGACTCGATTCGGCCGCCAGCCTGATGGCGTCGCCTGGCCCGAACCCGACTTCAAGCACGCGCTCGCCTCGGCCAATTCCCAGCAGCGAGAGCGTCCATTCGTTGTCCAGACGATTATGCGAACGCATGATGCGGCCGACCATTCGCCCGACGATCCCGCGCGGCAATCCCGGTTGCCCGAGCCTCGTGTTCATGCCCTGCCCCCATAGTTCGGCTGCCTCGGCGTTTGCCTCGGCCAGCAGATTCGCGCACAGGGTGACGAACGCGACTCATGCCTGCGGTTGCACTCACCGCCCATGCCCCTCCGGAAGCGGCAAGTCACGAACCGGATTCGAAGGCAAATTCCGCAACCGCCTTTCAATGTGGAATAGACGCGTGTTGCATCGCATGCGAATCCGCACACATGAACGATATCAGAGCAACGCCGCTGCGGGATACCCTGCGTTTCGTGCCGCCCCAGCTGTTTTTCGTCGCGAGCGCGCTCTTCCACTACCTGGGTCCGGTCGGCGCGGTCCTGCTGTTCACGCACATCGCTCCAGCCGGCATCGCGTGGCTGCGTATCGTCAGCGCGGCACTCGTATTCGCCGCGTGGCGCTGGCCCTGTCAAGGTTACGTTATATACTGATGGATATAACGATTTCGTTCGATGCCTGAGTTCTGTCCCTGTGCGGCTTGAACCGGGCGCCCGATCCAATGAACCACGAGACAACTGGAGCGATATCAGGTGAGCACTGTCGATAAACAGGCCGTCGGAGAACATTTCTCGCCCGACGCCATGGAGCACGCACGCGTGATGACCTGGAAGGCTGTCCAGCACATCGCGGCCGCTGTCCGGCCCGGCATGCGCGAATCGGAAGCCAATGCGCGGGCGAAGTCGATCTTGCAGGTATTGGGCATGGAGCGTATCTGGCATCCGGTCATCGTCCGCATCGGCGAGAACACGCTGCGCACCTTCAGGGAGCGCTCCGCAGGCGACCCGGTGCTCGGCACGAACGATATTTTCTTCGTCGATCTTGGCGTGGTGTGGGGTCGGCACGAGGGCGACGCCGGTGCGACCTTCGTCACTGGCGACGATCCGGAAATGATTCGTTGTTCTGAGGATATCGAGACGATCTTCGACGAAGTGGCTGAGCACTGGCGTAACACCGGTTGCAATGGCGTCGCGCTGTACGATTTCGCCGCCACGCGGGCCGATGCCCATGGCTGGCGTCTGAACGTCGATATCAAGGACCATCGTGTCAGCGACTTTCCGCACTCGCTCTACAAGGCAGGCGACCTCGGCGAATTCGATGCCGCGCCCGCGGCGGGGCTGTGGGTTCTCGAGATTCAGATCGCCCACCCGACGCGGGCCTTCGGCGCGTTCTACGAAGACCTGCTCGTCTAGCCTCGCTTCGTTACGCCCACAAAAACACGCGACGCATGTTCATCCACCACGCTCTCGGCGCAGGCGCGCTATGCGGCGGGTACGCGCGAGGTCCTCGAATGCTGGTTCTCGGGCAAGCCGATTCGCGATGAGTATCTGATCGTCGACGGCGGGCGCCTTGCGGGCGTCGGGGCCCACTCGTACAGCTCCGGCAACGCGACCACGGGTGCGGAAGAAGCGAGCCGCTACCAGCCCGCGTAAGCCCGTGTCCGCATGCACCACGCACACGAGGTGCATGCGGTTTTCCCGCTCTTGCGTGTCCAGGTTGCGGCGGGAAAAGCGCGTACGGACCGTGCATCCGACTAGCGGTAAAATCAGGTCATGCGGCTGCGAGCGCGTCGAGCCGCATGGACAGATGCACGAGCGCGGGGGATTCGATCGAGCTCCGCGCTTGTGCGCGGCCTCTCTGCGCGAACATGGGATGAAATGAGCAAAGCATACGCGCGCGGGCGTAACGCCAAGGATTGGACCGGCATGCGCTTCGGCAAGCTAACCGCCGTACGGTACGTCAATCTTGGTGTGCTCGGCCCGCGGTGGGTATTCACATGCGCCGACTGCGGCGCCGAAATCGTGCGCCCGCTGCTGCACGTGCAGGCCGGCATCGAGAGCCGTCACCGCTGCAAGCCGCCCCTGCCCGCGTGGCCCTTCCCGCGCGTTGTCGTCAATGGCGAGGTCGTGTCGCCGTTCTGGCGCGCAGCCGAGGAGCGCGAGCGCGCGGCGTAGTGCTTCGGAAACGCTTCGAAAATCCTTGAATGCCGCTACAAGCGCCTTTTTTGTATGTGTTCTACCGAACGCATCGGCGGTTAATGCACGCGCTCGTTGGCTAGAATGTTTTGAGGCGCTAACCGCATACGCGTCACGGCCAATGCTCGACGGCCAACGCCGGGCGTCCGTCTACATGGGACAGAATCCATGAACGCAAAACTTGAGCGCATCAGCCTGAGCGCCTTCCTGGCCGGCTTGCTGTCCATGTTAGTCGCGACAGTTCAGGCAGCCGACATCAAGGTCATGTGCGACAGCCCCCTCGAGCCCGCGATGACCAAGGTGGTTGATCTTTATCAGCAGCAGACGCATAACCAGGTCAGCGTGGTGTTCGCCCCGTCGCCCGCCGTGAAGAAAAGGATTGAAAGCGGCGAAGCGGCCGACGTTGTTATCGTTCAACCGGACTTTGCCGAGGATCTTGCGAAATCGGGCAAGGTGAGCGCCGGCGACAGGCCGATCATTGCTCATGTTGGCGTCGGCCTCGGCAATCGCACGGACGGTCCGGCGTACGACATTTCAACGGTTGAAAAATTCAAGAGCACCGTGCTCGGCGCAGACCTCCTCGTGTTCAACAGCGTCAAGTCGGGACAGGCCTTTGAAAACGCGCTTGAGCGGCTGGGAATTGCACAAACGCTCAAGCCGAAGATCGTACGCACGACACCCACCGGAATTTTTGAGCCCGTGCTAAAGGGCAAGGGCAACGATATGGTGGCCGGTACGATACCGCTCATCGCGACGACACGCGGCATCAAGCTCCTTGGCCCGCTTCCTGGCGATCTTCAGAGCATGCTCGTGTACACCGCAGTAGTCATGGCGGACACCTCGCAGCGCGATACGGCCGAAGGGTTCATCAAATTCCTGGTGTCGCCGGAGGCAAAGGACACCTTCGCCGCAAACGGCGCCAAATGAATCAACACCCCGTTTAATAGCGCGTCCCCTCCTGCTTCGCAGGCGCCCCCCGGTGCGTCACCAACTCGTCATCAACGGTTGCGACCGGCGTGATTCGAAGCAGATTAAGCGCCGCTTTTCAACCTCCCCAACCAAAGCTTGTACCATTCCTCGTATCAATCCAATACTGGTTAGAGACAACCGGCGTCGCCGAGATAGAAGCGCAAAGCGCGCTTGCATGCGGCGAAAATCCACAAGATTCGGTTTGCCAACATTTCATCGCTTGATTCATCCAAAGAAATAAAACACGGCCTGGCGAAACAGCCACCGACAAGCGAGCATTCGCAAAAAAGAATTCCGGAAATGGTGACACGTTTCATTACGTCGCCAGGGCATGCTTTCGCCGGTTCCGGGCGATTTTCCTGAGCCCGATTCAGGCGATGCATGGTTTCAACGTCACAAAACCTTCTCTTCGATCACGGGGGCTCACGATGGAACTCCTTCTTGACCGCGACAAAGCAGCGGATGCACCGCACCTTGGACGCAGCGTGTTGCTTGCGCCCAACCGACGCGTCAATCTTGCCCAAGCGGGTCATCCACTCGTCAAGATCGCGCCACGCACGCGACTCGGCTCAGTGGCGCTCCAACTCGCCGTGCAGCAGTCGATCGCGACCATCCAGATCATCGCGACCAGCACTTATGTCAACGCATTGACGGCGCTCGCGCCGCCCGTCATCACGTTTCGCTCGCCGCCTCCCGGGACGAAGATTCCCGTGAACAGCCTGCAGCAGGCCTATCAGGATTTCACGCAGAAGCTCGCCTCGCTGCAGGGCCAGGCCGCGAACTGGATCAGCACATCGAGCAGCAGTGGCGGCGCCAGCGTCTTCTCGAACCTCATTTCGATTGCGAGCACGATTGCGAATCTCAACGCAACCGTGCAAGCCGATTTCATCGTGCTCGCGAACCTGCAGTCCGGCAGCCCTGCCTGGCAAAATCAGCTGGCGCAGACCAAGACCCTCATCGGCGCCGAATTGACGCCGCTGCAAAGCATCGGCACACAGATCCAGTCGCTCAGCGGAAGTCTGAACACGGCCGCAAGCACGCTCATCAGCGCCTCCTCCACGGGCGTGCTCTACCAGCTTCAACAGGCCTATCAGAGCGAGATCAACGCGCTCACAGCGGACATCACCAATTGCAACAACAAGATCAGCTCCGACAACAGCAAGATCGTCGGGCTCGGTTTCGCTGCGGGCTCGGCCATCGTGGTCGGCATCGTCGGTCTCGCGAACATCTGGAACCCGATCGGCTGGATCCTGCTCGCGGGCGGCGCGGCGGGCGCGTATTTCGCCATTGCCGAGATCACCGCACTGAAAGGGCAGATTGCGGAGTTGCAAGCGCAAATCAAGAACGACATCAACTGGGAAGATGCGGACGAGCTTGCCGCCCAGTCCGTGGCGGCGTTTTCACAAAGCGCTCAGGGCGTGGCCGGCATGAATTCGCAGGCGCAACAGGAACTCAGTACCCTGCTGCAGCTCTGCCAGACCCTGGGCGACGACATCACCGCCGCGCTCACGGACCTGAACCAGGACGAACTCACCGACGCGCTGGACGAATGGAACGATATCGTCTCGCAGGCGGGCTTCCTTGCCGGCATCACCGCGTATATCTGGCCCAGCTCGATCATGCTCCTGAACCCGACGAACCTGGCGGCAGCGGGCAACAACGCGTGGCTGGTCAGCAATTCGGGCACGACGTATGGCTTCACGTCCGGCGGCACGAGCTGGACCACGCTGCCTGGCTACAGCTTTTCGGTGGCGGCTGCGGGAACGGTGGTGGCCGGCATAGACGGTGCGCCGCTCGACGGCTCGCAACTTCAGCCCAACTCCTATGGACAGAGCTTTTTCGCCAAGCTGTTCAATGCCGGGCAGAACGCGTGGACGACGATCTCCGCCTTCCCGGTTGCCCAGCTGGCGACGGACGGCAATTCGGTCTGGGCCATCAATCAGGTGACGTCGGATCGCCAAGCCTATCTTTATAGTGGCTCGGGCACGAACTGGAGCGCGGTCGGATCGATGCCGAACAGCGATGCGCCCAGCGCCATCGCCGGCGCCAACGGCACCCTCTTTGCCATCGCCAACAACGGTGGCGGCCTGTGGACCAGCGCGGGAGGCGCCTGGCAGCAGATCGGCTCGGCAACGTGGAGCAGTCTCGCGGCGAACGGCGCCCAGGTCGGCCTGATCGACACATCGGGCAATGCGTGGGTCATGGACACCGCGAACGGCAATGCGCTGACCGCGATGATGACCGGCGTCAGCGCCCTCGCGCAGGGACCGCAAGGCGATCAGTACGTCACCGACGGCAGTCTCAACCTCTGGCACGTCGCCCTCCCGCAAAACGGCAACAGCCCGGTCTGCACGCAACTGAGGAGCAGCATCGTGGGGGTCAGCGTGAGCGACGGCGGCACGGCCTATGCCATCGACAACACCGGCGCGGCATGGGTGCTCACGAGCCTCGCCAACAATACCTGGCAGCAACTGCCCGCCCTTCCCGACTGAACCCAGGCCGGTGAGGAACGGCAACGGCCGGACTCCGAGGTCCGGCCCGCTCTTCATCGTTTCCGAACATTCTATGATCAGGTATCCGAAATGGCCAATTCAATTCCATCGCTGCCGGTCGTGAGTCTTCTCAACGCGTTCATGACGATCCAGGGGTATTTGCGCTCGGCCACGACAGCTGTCTTGCCGCCTGTCATCGCCACGAATCCGCAATACGCCACGCTCGTCACGCAGTTTTCCGACTGGCAGGAAGACTTGTGGGGCGAGTTCTGGGAGGGCCTGATGTCCAACCTCACCAGTGACGCCACGCAGATTTCCAGTCTGTTTCAGGACGGCGTCGACGACGAGAGCGTCATGCACAGCGTCCTCTACGACAACGACGACGACATTCCCGACGTGGTGGCCTTGTGCGACTCCGTCGCCGATCTGGTGACCCAGGGCCAGCCGCTGCTCGAACAGCTGGAAGCCATCGCCAAATCCATTCAGAACGCCGACGCGAAGCAAGTCGCGCAACTGACCCAGCTGGCCGACCAGTTGCAATCGCAATTCGATCAACAGGAGGACAAGCTCACCCAGGACGCCATCGATTCAGGTGTCGAGCTCGTAGCGGTTGCCGTGGACGTTGCACTCGCAGTCGGGTCGGAAGGCGAGGATGTCGAACCGCTCGTGAAGGGCGTGATCAAGATCGGCGAGGGTGTCGTGGACGAGCTCGAGCTGACCGATGCCATCAACGCGACGCTGCTCCAGCTGGAATCGGCCTGGACGCAGCTCGACCAGGCAACCGCCAATCTGGCTCAGGTGACGATGACCTGCAGCCAGATCCGGACCGTCACGAACGAAGCCTCGACGACGCTCAACGCCCTGCAAAGCCTCTCGTCGGACTGGTCCGTCGTGGCCAACGTGACCGACGTCGGCGACAACGAACGGGCGAACGGCGGCAGCACGGCGTTGAACGAATGGGCCCAGCGTGTGGCCCGGCTTTCGTTCGGCTACGCAACGCAGTCCGTCACCGTACCCGCGACGGGCCGCGCCTGAAGCGCGGCTTGCCGCGCCGCTACCCAATCGGTCTTCAGGCGCCGCGCTCGCGCCCGAAGGCCGATACGACGTGCCTTTCGCCGGGGATATCATCGGAGAACCGGGCCCTGCGCGTTGGGAAAGGCGGCGTAGTGTGCGGCAACGCCTGAAATGAAGGCCAGTCGTAAGCGTGTGCGCATAGGCTTCAGGATTCTGCTCAGGCGCGGAGGACACGTTCATGAAGCTGGCACTCCTCATCCTGCTTGCGATATTGCCCGTCGCCGCGCTCGCGACGCAGACCGGCCAGGAGTCTGCGGGCGACGCGGGGCAAGAGGCGGTCACCGACACGACCCAAGTGAAGTCTGCCGTCCCGGCACAAGCACAAGATGCCGTAATCGATGACCCCATCGACCCGCTGCCGGTCAGCAAGAAAAAGTGTCTGGCAGTCGACAAGCACGGCTTTTGCTCACAGTGGGCCACGAATTAAACATTCCCTGTAAATGGACGTATCTCCACACGTTCGTTGCGCGAAGCCCGCAATGACATTCAGTGGAGTGTTCCTGCATTCGTTTATGGATTATTGCTGCGCAGAGTCCAGACGGTCGCCGTATTCGTGTTGTCGTCCACCGCGGCAAACTGCAGGTGCCGATTGCTATCGAAGCCGAATGCGAGGCCAAATGCGGACCCCTGCACCGCGTCGACCGACAGTTGCGCGACGAATTGCCCGTTCACGGTGAACTCGACGATTTCGCTGGGTTGCTGCGGGTCGGGATTGACCGCGTCGCCGTTTGCGGTAACCAGATCGCCATTGGGTGCAAGCGCAAGCGCGAGCGGACCGTGGAGGTGGGTGTTGTCCTGATAGATCATCCTGCCCATTCCGCTGTCGTGATTCGCGGCGGCCGCGCCGTAGAGGGCAAACACCGCATTGTCGCCTGTCGAGGCCACGTAAAGCACATCGTGTAGTGCGTCGTAGGCAAGCCCGGTCGGACCCACGACCAGCGCAGCCGGATCGGTGCGGTGCACGTAGCCCGACGCGATGATGGCCGAGCCCGGCAGCACCTTCACGCCGTTCGCCCCGATCTCGAGATCGATCCGCGCGACGCGCCCATTCAACACATCCGAAACGAAGACCTTGACGAATTGCCCTGCGTCGATCACGGCGAGATCCCAGGGTCCATCCAGCAGGCGCTGATCTTTCAGCTCCATGACCAGACGGCCCTGCGGATTGATGACGAGCAGCGAGCCTGGCCCGATCACATTCTTGCCGTTCGTGGTCGGCACATTGCCCACCAGCACGAAGCCGCTTCTGAGCACGGCAAGTGCAGTCGTGAGACCGAGATGGCTGCCTTCGAAGAAGGTGACCGGCGTGCCATTGGGTACGAGCTTGATGATCGTCGTACCGGTGCCCTGCAAATTCGACTGCGCATTGAAGTTCGATACCACGACATCGCCGGGCTTGAGCGTGCTCCAACCGGGCACGCCTGCCGGCACGAATGCAATGCCATACGGGTTGAGATCGCCGTTGGCCGGAACGGTCGACGAGGTCACGGACTGTGGCGGCAGAATCGTCTCCTGCCCATCGGCCCGGACAGTCGCCAACGATAGCGCCACGAGTCCTGTGCCACATATTACGCGACGCATCGAGCGCGGTGCGCGCGCCGCTTTCGCCAGCCCTTTGAGCCCTAAGTATGAATTGAGTGCAGACAATGAATGCGAGGCTTTCATTTGACACCTCCTTCTTGCACGAATGGCCTGAGCCGTCAGGACGAATCGCACATTCACAGAGCCTGCACTGCTTCGCGCGACTCGCGTGCTGCTTAAACGAAGGAGCGTGTCGATTATTCCCCGCAGCGCCCCGATGGCAGGCGCGGGGTCCTGAGCGCGATGCGGACTGGCACGAATCTGTCGCCTGGCAGCATGGCGGGCTTCGTCACATTGCCTCGCATTTCGCGGCACAATTCGATCAAGCTGATCGCCCACTACGAGCATCCGGTGCACGTCGGCCGGCCGACGTGGAACATGGACACAGCGATGCTGGGGCGCATCCGGACGGTTGTCGCCCAAAATGAACTGGAGAGTTTCCCTTGGTCGCCTTGAAGACGTTCTTCGACAAAAACAAGCTCCATCTGCTATTCGAATTGAGCCTGTGGTTCAAGGCAATTTTTGCGCTTTCGGAAATCGTTTCAGGCCTGGCCACCTGGTTCGTTCCACAGCGGCTGTTTCTGACGCTTGTGCTCTGGGTCACGAAGGACGAGTTCGCCGAGGACCCGCACGATCTCGTGGCCAACTTTCTCCTTCATACCGTGCAGCACCTTTCCGTCGGCACCCAGAAATTCGCGGCTGCCTATCTGCTCGGACATGGTGCGATCAAGCTGTGGCTCATCGCGGGCCTGTTGCGGGAGCGACTCTGGTACTTCCCTACCTCGATCATTGCCTTTGGACTGTTCATTGCCTACCAGATCTACCGTTACACGTTCACGCATTCGGTTTGGCTGCTGCTCATCACGGCGTTGGATATCGTCATCATCGCGCTCACGTGGCACGAGTACCGACTCCTCCGAAGCGTACGGAAGGCTGTCACGAACCGCTGATCGGGCGAGATCCGGTGCACGCGATGCGCGCAGCAATGCGACACCCGAAGCAGACGGAATTGCCATTGATTCGGATACCAAAACGATGCCATATGAACGCCCTGGTGCCGGCCGCAGCTCCATTCCCATTCCCCGTACAGTGTGGATGCTTGGGTACGTCAGCCTCTTCATGGATCTGTCCTCCGAGCTGATTCATGCGCTGCTGCCCATCTTTCTTGTCACGACGATGGGCATGAGCGTGACGGCGCTCGGTTGGCTGGAGGGGGCAGCCGAAGCGACAGCGATGATCGTCAAGGTTTTTTCCGGCCCGCTCAGCGACTGGCTCGGCAAGCGCAAGGCGCTGCTGTTGCTCGGCTACGGACTGGGCGCACTGTCCAAGCCGCTTTTCCCGCTGGCCGGCACGCCTGGGACTGTCGCGGCCGCGCGACTCATCGATCGCACGGGCAAAGGGATTCGCGGTGCGCCGCGTGACGCCCTCATCGCGGACATCGCACCGGCCAAGATTCGCGGCGCCTGCTTCGGACTGCGGCAGTCGATGGACACCATCGGTGCATTTGGAGGGCCGCTCGCCGCAATCGTCTTGATGTTCTGGTTCTCCGATCATATCCGCACGGTCCTGTGGTTCGCGGTGGTGCCCGCGTTTATCGCGATTGGACTGATCGTGTTCGGCATCGAGGAACCGACCGGTGATGGCGCGCCCCGCCGCTTGCGCGCCCCGCTGCACTGGAGGGCATTACGCGAGTTTCCGGGGCGCTACTGGCTGGTCGTCGCGCTCGGCGCCACGTTCACGCTTACGCGCTTCAGTGAGGCGTTCCTGGTACTGCGTGCGCAGCAGACAGGGCTGAACATCGCGTGGATTCCCGGCGTGATGGTGGTCATGAGTCTGGCCTATTCGCTCTGCGCGTACCCTGCGGGAGCCTTGTCCGACCGCATCGATCGCAGGATTCTGCTCGCCTGCGGCATCGTGCTCCTGATCGCGGCAGACCTCGTGCTGGGCGCTGGCGCGTCAATCGTCACCGTGCTCGTCGGCGTTGCCCTGTGGGGCCTGCATATGGGCTTCACACAAGGCATTCTCGCCGCGATGGTCGCCGAAACGGCGCCAGAAACGCTGCGCGGCAGTGCGTTCGGCGTCTTCAATCTCGCGAGCGGCGTCTGCATGCTGCTGGCGAGCGTGATCGCCGGCTGGTTGTGGGATCAACATGGCGCGCCGGCCACGTTCATTGCCGGCGCCGTTCTGGCGGTGATCCCCCTTGTGATGTGCAGCTTCGCACCGCGCCTGGCCGCGCGCAGCCGCTGACCGGCCAGCACGCGATACGCTTCACCACGCCTGCTGGCAACACGCTCGGCACCGCCGACATGCGCAAGGCCGTCGCCAGCACGGGAAATCTGCTGACGGGCGGCAACGCGCGCGGGAGCGGGGGCGGGGGCGGCATGCCGCGCGTACCGGTCACGGGACTCCTGAGCGGCACTCCGGATCAAAGACTGATCACAAGCACATCGAACGATTCAGCTTTCCAAGCCCAGCCCGCGCGACTGGATTTCCACGACATGGCGGCCTTTCAGTACCGTTGCGCTTGCAACGGCCTGAATGGTGCGCGGCGGGGCTGTCTCGAGCACGATCATGAGCGTCACGAGCAGCACGGCCGCAATCATCAGCAGGATTGTCATCGTCAACCGCTTCATCGTTCCATCCCCTTCGAATCGAAGCCGTGGATAGCGGGTCTCGCCAATTCGAGATCGTATCAAGGCCGAGTCGGGAAGATGGTCAAAGATGGTCAAGCCTGCTGTGAGGCCGTAAGTTTCAGGTTCGGTCGCAAGTCATGCATGACCGATTCATGTTGCCCCTTGCGCTGATCCGAGACCTGTTCGATTCCCGTCTTCAAGACCTCCTCGCAAAATGCAATGCGCAAGCGGTAGTACTCGGCCTGCAATTGCGCATCCAGGACCCGCTGTTCGGCCTGAAACAGTGCCATGCGCAATTCACCCAGCGCGCGTTCGGCCTGCTTCTCCGGTGTTGGAGCGTTATGGGCAATCAAGTTTGAAAGCCAGCGCAACATGGATGAGCCCTCCTGTCTTCGAATCGACAATCGCACACGTCTGGGCGATGACCACCCCGTACTGTCACCGCAAAAAGGCTATCAGAGTCGAATGAAAGCAGTACGTGCACTAACGAACGTGTTGTACAAACGACGCACCTGTACTGCCGGGCATGGGGTTGCAGCGGCAAGCAGATTTTGGGGCATTATCGAACGCGCCACGATGTCCCTGTCATGGCCGCCCACACGGGTAATCGTTACCTATGCACGTGCGCGAACGGCAACCAACAGGCTCACCAGCGGTAACCGATACCGGCCAGAATGACGTCGGTATCGCGGTTATAGCTCGTCACGACGCGATTCCATTCGAGCCGCGCGTCCCAGCGCGGGCTGAAGCGATAGGAGCCGGCGATCGTGACGAGCCCCGAGAATTTGCCGGCGCCCGGCCCCGGCGAGGCGCTGTTCTCGTTTTCGTTGATCGCGTAGTACGCACCCGCGCCTACGCCGAGCGTCACCGCATCGTTGAGAAACGCGCGCGTGAGCCATAGCTGGCTGGTAATGCCGTCGCGGCGGGCAACTTTGCTGCTGCCTTCATGCATGTAGCCGACCGTCCAGTCCAGATACTTCGCGAGGCCGCGGCGATATTCGATGGCGCCGCCGAACGCGCTCGGCGAGCTGGTGGAGTTGACGATGGTCTTGCCGAGGTACAAGGCCACCTCGTTGTTGGTCGTCTTCTTCGCTGTCCCGGCCGCCCAGTCGCGCGGCCCCGGCGTATCGGGCGCGTCGAGCTGATAACCCACGCCGAGCATCACACCCGTGGAATCCGGGCCGCGCTGCACGTGCACATGGTTCAGCTGCAATTGCGTGATCCACCGGTTGGACGCGTACCAGGACGCGCGCACGCTGTACACGATACCCCAGCCGTGCACGTCCGAATAGCTGCCGCCCTGGTCAGCGGTGGTCGTATCGAAGTAGCGATACGGTCCAAGCCCCGCCTGCAGCACGAACTGCGGACTGCCTACCGGCATGCGCGCCCAGAGCTGGACGAGCTGGCCATCGCGGTGATGATCCGGAATATGGCCTTCGTTGAGCCATGTGAAGCTCGCCGCGAAGTACTTGCCGAGCCCTTCCTGATAGTTAAAGGCCCACGTATAGGTATTGATGTTGCTGGCACGCGAACCGCCGCCAAACAGCGAAAATTCCTGCGCGTGCGCCTGAGTTGGCACGGCCAGCCAGACAAGCGCGGCAGCAGCAGTCGCTATGGCCGTGACGGGACACGCCGTGACCCCTTCTCGCCGTGCACGCGAGCGCCGCTGCGCTCGCGGCAGGTTTTCATCGATCGATTCGGAGGGTTTCATCGACATGGACTCCAGGAACTCCTTGCGTTGAGTGTCTCGCCTCGCGGGCATGCGTACGAAACTTGCGTGCAGCGTAGCACGGGCCGCTAACCAGGATGCTTTAGCGGGCCTCGCGATCACGCATGACGCTGGATCACCTCCTTGAGCCGTTCGCAGCTTCGGGCGAGGGCTCTTTCCGGCGAAGTCGCAATGCCCAGCAGAAGCCCCGAGCGCGCGCAATCCGGCGACAGATACCAGGGCGACAACGGCGCCGGACCCAATCCGAACGCCAGCGATTCCCTGAAGATGGCGATGTCCGGCGCGCCGTCGGGCAGCCGTACGAGCACGGCCAGACCGGCGCACTTCGTCTCGAAGTCGAGCGCGTCGAGGCATTTGAGCAAGCTGTCGCGCTGCGCGGAATAAAGACGCTTCAGGCGGCGCAGATGGCGCAGATAGTGGCCCTCGCGCATGAACTGCGCCGTTGCGAGCTGCACGGACGGCCACGGCGCCGGCGCGAGGCACGCCGCCACTTCCGCAAACCGGGACGCGAGCGGCATGGGCGCGACGACGAAGCCGAGGCGCAGCGCCGGGCTGATCGTCTTGCTGAACGAGCCGATATGAATCACGCGCTGGCCGCGATCGAGCGACGCAAGCGCGGGCGCGGCGCGCGCGGTGAGTTGCAGCTCGCTTAGATAGTCATCCTCAATGATCCACGCGCCCTGTTTCTGAGCCCAGTCGAGCAATTGCAGCCGTCTCGCCAGCGAGAGCGTGGGGCCGAGCGGCGCATGCTGACCGGGCGTCACGACCGCCAGCGCGGCGTCCGGCGCATGCCGCAAGCCGTAATCGACGTCGATGCCGTCCGCGTCCACGGGAACCGGCGCGAGGGTCAGCCGCGCGAGTTCCAGACCGTGCCGCGTGAATGGAAAACCCGGGTCTTCGAACCAGGCCTTCTGTCCATCGAGGCCGAGTACGCGCAACGCGAGTCCGAGGCCGCCACTGAACCCGCTCGTGACAATGATCTGCGCGGGCGAGCAGGTCATGCCGCGCGCAATAGCCAGATACGCAGCGATTTCCCGCCGCAGTTCCAGCTCGCCCCGCGGGTCCGGATAACCGACCGAAGCGCTCGACTCCGCGCGCAGCGCGAACGAGCGTACTTTGGTAAAAAGTCTGGCGGGCAGCGTTTCCTGTGCGGGCACGCCCATCTGGAAGATGGCCGGACCGGAAGTGAGCTCCCGGTACATCTCCATGAACGAGCCCGGATCGCCGCGCTCCTCCGTGGCGGGCCGCGCGGGCGGCCGGTCCGCCACGCGCGTGCCGGCCGCGCGGGAAGCGACGATCAGTTGGGCGTCGGAGAGCCGGTCGTAGGCAAGGCGCACCGTGCCGCGCGCCACGCCCAATTGCGCGGCGAGGTCGAGCCACGACGGCAGGCGGGCGCCGGGCGCGAGCACGCCGCCCTCGATCGCGGCGCTGATTGCCGTGTGGATCTGTTCGGCCAAAGGCGTCTTCGCGGAGCGGTCGAGTTCGATGTTCAGCGGTTGGGTCATCCGCTCATGGTACACAAAGAATGTTCATTTCTGGTGCTTTCATGTGGCCCAGCGCGCGGCCACAATCACCCCAGTCACAAGGAGAAACCCTGTCATGAACGTTCGATCCGCCCTTGGTGCCGCCTGCGCGGCGTTTGCACTCACCCTCGCCATGCCGGCCATCGCGCATGGCGACGGTGCAACCGTCACGCCCAATTTCGAGCACGCCATTCCCAACATACCCGGCAAGTCGCTGACGGCTGTCGTGGTCGACTACGCGCCCGGCGGCGCGTCGCCGCCGCACGAGCATGCAAAATCGGCGTTCATCTATGCTTATGTCGTCTCGGGCGCCATCGAATCGCAAGTGAACGACGGCCCGAAGCGCGTCTATCACGCCGGCGAAAGCTTCTTCGAAGAGCCGAGCGCCATTCATCGCGTGAGCCGCAACGCGAGCAAGACCCGGCCTGCGAAGCTGCTTGCCGTGTTCGTCGTCGATACCGACGACAAGGTCCTGACCACACCGGTCAAGTAAGCCAGTCAAGCCATCCAGTCAACCGGAGAAAACACGTGAGCAAACGTCTCGACTACAACCAGATCGCCCCCGCGGGCGCCAAGGCCCTTGGCGGTGTTTACGGCTACGTCATGCAGAGCGGGCTCGCGCCCGTGCTCGTCGATCTGGTGTATCTGCGCGTCTCGCAGATCAACAACTGCGCCTATTGCCTCGACATGCACACGCGCGACCTGCTGAAGAAGGGCGTGAAAGTGGAAAAGCTGGCGCTGGTGCAGGCATGGCGGGAGGCCGGCCATCTGTTCGATGCACGCGAGCGTGCGGCGCTTGCATGGGCCGAATCGGTCACGCTCGTCGCGCAGACCGGCGTGCCCGATGCGGCGTACGAAGAAGCGCGCGCGGTATTCGACGAACGCGAACTCATCGATCTCACCATCGCCATCGGTCTGATGAATACGTACAACCGCATGGCGATCAGCTTCCGCAATACGCCTCAGGCAGTGCTGGAGCAGTGAGACCGCTCACCATGCAGGCGCGAGCGACATGAGCCGTCACTCGCAACCGCTCGTCACACAACGACCCAGCCGGTTGCATCGATCTCGACGGCAAACCCGTCGAGCGCCGCGCCCGTGCACGGGCCTTCGATGCACTGGCCGTCCTCGAAGCGGAATAGCGCGCTGTGATGTGCGCACATCAGCACCTGGGAGCGGTAGCAGGAAATCAGCCCGGGCTCGAAATCGAGCGGCACGGAAAAATGCGGACAGCGATTGGCATAGGCCCACACCCGCTCGCCGCGCCGCACGATCACGACGGGCTTGCCTGCGGGGCCTTCGTCGACAATGCGCGCGCCGCCGTCCGGCACGTCGTCGATACGGCACAAGCGCCGTGCGATCATCGCTCAGATCCTCCGCTCGGGATTGCCGAGGCTCCAGTCCCACGGACGGACCTCGACCCGCTCGAACAGTCCCGCCTGCATGTACGGATCGTGGCTCATGAACGACATCACGTCGTCGATGCCTTCGGCCTCGATCACGAGCAGCGTGCCGTTCATCGCGTCGCATTGCGGCGCGAGCGTGGAGCCGCCGAGGCGGACGAACACGCCGTGCTGCGCGGCGTCGCGCAGCCAGCTCCGGTGCACCGCACGAATGCGCTCGCGCACCGTGCGCATGCCGGGCTTGTCGGTGGCGAAGATCGCAAAATAGCGCGCCATGGTTTGTCTCCGAATTTTTTTGATGAGAGCGTGGCGTCGCTCAGGCCGGCGCCACGCCCTGCCACGCCCGCTGCAGCAACGCGCGAATGGCCTCGCGCTCGACGGGGCGCGGATTGGTATAGGGGTTCTTGCACGCGAGGTCGGCGGCCTCGTCGAGCCCCGGCTCCGGCATGCCGATTTCCGCGAGCGCCACGGGAATGCCGAGCGAACGGTTCAGCGCGAACAGCAGCGCGCCCGCCTCGGATGCCTCGCTGCCGCCCAGTGCGCGCGCAACGCGCGAGAGCGCCTCGGGCGCCGCCGTGTGGTTGTAATGCGCCGTGTGCGCAAGCATAACCGCATGAGTCTGTGCGTGAGGTAGATTGAAGGTGCCGCCCAGCGTGTGACAAAGCTTGTGGTGCAGCGCCATGCCGACCGCCCCGAGACACGTGCCCGCGAGCCATGCGCCGTATAGCGCGCGGCTTCGCATCGCCACATCGTCAGGCTTCCGAATGATTTCGGGAAGCGCCTCGCCCAGCGCGCGGATCGACTCCTCCGCCATCAAGCTGATGATGGGGTTCGCGTCCTCGGCATAGAGCGCTTCCACCGCGTGCGCCATGGCGTTGATGCCCGATGCCGCCGAAATCGCCACCGGCAGCGAAAGCGTGAGCGCCGGGTCGTAGATCACCGTGCGCGGCAGCACGCGCATATCGCGCCCCGTGCGCTTTAACCGCCCTTCGGTGAGGCCGTAGATCGGCGTCATCTCCGAGCCCGCGTAAGTCGTGGGCACGGCCACGATGGGCAGCTCCGACTCGAGCGCAATAGCCTTGCCGAGCCCGATCGTCGAGCCACCGCCCACCGCCACGCAGCAATCCGCGTCGAGCGCCGCGGCAGCATCGCGTGCAGCGCGCGCCACTTTCACGGGCACGTGCATCATGGCCTGCGCATGCACGCCCGCCGCACGCTCGCCCAGCACCTGCGCGACCCGTTCGGCGAGCGCGCGCTGCTCGGGCGTCGAGAGGATCAGCGCGCGCCGCGCGCCCAGCCGCTCGACTTCCGCGGGCAGCGTAGCGAGCGCGCCCCACGCGAACACCACGCGCGAAGGTGTTCCCTGATAGACGAACGGTTGCATGCCGGCCTCAGCGCTTGAAATGCGGCGGCACGTTGCCGCCGACGTTGACCCAGACCGAGCGTGCTTCGGTGTAGTCGTGCATCGCCTCGAAGCCCATCTCGCGGCCATAGCCCGACTGCCCCACGCCGCCGAACGGGCTGCCCGGATTCACGCGCTTGTAGCAGTTGATCCAGCACATGCCGGCATGGATCTGCGCCGCCATCCGGTGCGCGCGCGCGAGGTCGCGCGTCCACAGGCCGCTGCCGAGGCCATAGGCCGTGCCGTTGGCGATGGCGAGCGCCTCTTCGTCGTTGCGGAAGCGCAGCACCGTGACGAACGGGCCGAACACTTCTTCCTGCGCGACGCGGTCGTTGGACGTCGCCGCTTCGATCACGGTCGGGCGCACGTAAAAGCCGTTCGCGAGCGCGGCATCCTGCGGGCCCGTGCCACCCGTGAGCACGCGGCCGCCCTCCCCGCGCGCCACGTCGACAAAGGCCAGCACGCGCTCCTGATGCTGCTTCGAGGTGAGCGGCCCCATCTCCGTGTCGGGATCGAGCGGATTGCCCACGCGAATCGAAGACGCGAGCGCGACGAAGCGTTCGAGGAACGCATCGGCGATGCGCTCATGCAGAATCAGGCGCGAGCCCGCAATGCACGCCTGCCCCTGGTTGTGGAAGATCGCCCATGCCGCGCCGTTGATCGCTGCGTCCAGATCGGCGTCTTCGAACACGATGTTCGCGCCCTTGCCGCCCAGCTCGAGCTGCACGCGCTTGAGGTTGCCCTGCGAGGCCTCGACGATGCGCCGTCCCGTCGCCGTCGAGCCCGTGAACGCGATCTTGCCCACGCCGGGGTGCTCGGCGAGCCGCTGCCCGGCGGTATGCCCATAGCCCGCGACGATGTTGACGACGCCTGCGGGAAAGCCCACCTCGGCCATCAACTCGACGATGCGCAGCGTGGAAAGCGGCGTGATTTCCGAAGGCTTGAGCACGACCGTGTTGCCCGCCGCAAGCGCCGGGCCCATCTTCCAGCTCGTGAACATGAGCGGGAAATTCCACGGCACGATCTGCCCGACCACGCCGATGGGCGCGCGCTGCACGTAGTTGAGAAAGCCCGTTTCGACCGGAATCACCGAACCTTGCAGCTTGTCGGCCATGCCGCCGAAATAGCGGAACACACCGGCCGTGCGCGGCACGTCGAGCGCGCGCGAGTCGCGAATCGGGTGGCCCGTGTCGAGCGATTCGAGCTGCGCGAGCTCCTCGGCGTTCGCTTCAATGGCATCGGCCAGACGCAGCAGCAGGCGGCCGCGCTCGGCGGCGGACATGGCCGCCCATTTCGGAAACGCGCGGGTGGCGGCGTCCACGGCTCGATCGACATCGGCGGCCGTGGCGGCGGCGATCTTCGTGATCAGCGAGCCATCGTGCGGATTGAGCACGTCGATGGTGCCGCCTTCCAGGGCATCGGTGAAGCGGCCGTCGATGAAGAGTTGGGTTTGCATGAGCAGTCCTTAATTAATGCGGATGAGCGGCTTCGGAATTCGAGCGCTCAAAATTCGACCATTCAGAATTCGACCGGATACGGCTTGAGCTCTCCGCTCTCGTAGCGCCTGGGCAGATTCGGCGTGGCGTTCTCCCACACCAGCAGCATCGAGCGCTTGGTCGAATAGCCTTGATGGCGGATATCGGCCGGCATCGCGCAGATGTCGCCCGCG
>DATEJU010000129.1:0-39810 GCA_035277805.1 Paraburkholderia sp.
CATCACCTGAACGACAGGCGCGGGAGGCGGGGGCGGCACGGCGGCCTCGCGCGCCACGGCGCGCCAATGCCCGCGTACCCAGACATAGCGGCCCTGATCCCAGCCCCAATAGCCGCGTTCCCAGACGTAGCCGACGCGCGGCGGCGGCGCGGCTTCATAAACCGGTGCGGGTGGCGCAATCACGACCATTTGAGCAGCGGCGGGCGCAATGCCCGCAAACCATGCGGTGGCGAAGAGCGCGCCGGCCACGAGTCCGCCCGCGATGCGGCGGTTCGGGTTGCGTTCGGTACTGCGAAAAAGGGTATTTTTCATAGGGCGTCGTACGAATCGTTGAGAACTTGTCGAGCGATCGGGCACTCGGGCCGTGCTCAAAAGCGTAACGGCTCGCCGTATGAAAAGACTTTGCCAAGTGTAAGCAAACGTCGGCGCGCCATGCGCGCCGCGTTGGGCAGGAGACCGGGTGTCGGGCCCGGATCGCCAGTGTTTTGCGCCGGCCTGCGGCGGGGGCGGGGTAATGCGCCGTAATGGCCGTCGAGAGAATTGAAAGCTTCGCCGCCGGTCTTACGACATGGCCGATTACGTGACTTGAAGCTTGCGTGCCATTTCAGCGAGCGCGCTACACATCCTTCTCGACCGCCGCCACCATCGCGCGCGGGCGCTTGCGGATTTCGGAGTCCAGGATCAAGCGTCCGCGCAGCTTGCCCTTCATGCGCTTGACGTGCTTCGGCGCTTCGGTCATGTGCTCGACCATCAGCGCACGCACGCGCGTCACGTCGCGCTCGCGCGCGGCCTGCAAGATTTCGCGGTGAATCTTCGAGTTCGCGGCGCCAAAGCGGCGATGATCCGCGAGCGGCGTGTCGTTTCTGAATTCGATCAGTTGCCGGATCATTTCGTTGATCAATTCGCAGATGAAGCGCAGGAACGGATTCGGATTCGCCGCGGCGAGGATGTCGTGAAAGGTCATGTCCTCCTGGCGCTGGCGCACGAGATGCCCGCGGTCGTCCGGGCCGGTCGCGCCGTCGCAGCATTCGATGTTCGCTTCGAGCGCGGCGAAATCCGCTTCGCTCAGATGCGGCACTGCGCCCGCCGCCAATTCGGGCTCGAGCTGCTGGCGCACCTTATAGATGTCGTCGATCGACACGTCCTTGAAAAATAGATAGTTCTGCAGAAGTTGCAGCGTGCGGTCGAGCGGCACCTCCACCACCATGCCGCCGCCGCTCGGCCCGGTCGAGACCTTGATGAGCCCTTGCACTTCAAGCGACTTGAGCGCTTCGCGGATGGTGCTCTTGCTCACCGAGTAGAGCTGTTGCAGTTCGGCCTCGCGCGGCAGCCGGTCGCCGGGTCGCAGATCTTTTTCGGTAATGAGGCGCTTGATCTCTTCGGCAACGAGGTCGCCCCGTTTCGGCTGCTTGATTTCGACGGCGGGCCCCGATTTGATGCGGTTCGTGACCATCTCCGAGACTCCCTGTTTGGTGATTTGCGGCGCGCGCTTTGACTCGCATTTTGACCGATTGACAGTCGAATCGATTATACCTAGCATCGGGTTCATTCTATTTATCATGATAAATAGAATCCATCGTCTGGCAGTCGGTCGCGTCGCGTATGTGTTTCCTCACCAGGAGCCTTAACTTGAATCGCCGAGAACTGTTGAAACTGGCCGCGCTGTCGGCCATGCCGGGCGCGCTGAGCGTCCTTTCCTCCACGCGGGCCTTCGCGCAGGCAGCGTCGTCCATACAACTCGCGTGCCCGGTGCCCATGTCCGGCCCGTTCGCGGCCAACGGCAAGTACGCCGACCTCGGCATGCAACTGGCGGTCAAGCAGTACGGCAAGGTGCTCGGCCTGCCGCTCGGCTACACCACGCTCGACACCGAGGGCAAGCCGGCCACGGCGGTGCGCCGCGTGCAGGAGATCGAGCAGCAGAAGGGCGTGCGCTTCTTCGCGGGCGGCGTGCTCTCGTCCGAGGCGCTCGCCATGGGCAAGGAAGTGGACAAGAGCGGCGGCATCTTCATCACGACCGCGGGCGCCGACGAAATTACCGGCAAGGACTGCAACGCCAGCACGTTCCGCTGGTCGGTGCCCACCTTTGGCGCGATCGACCAGACCGTGCGCCCGCTCATCCAGATGCTGCCCAAGGCGAAGCGCTGGTACACCATCACGCCGCAGTACGTGTTCGGCGACGGGCTGCTCTCCGCCGCGAAGGCCGTGTTCAAGGAAAAGGGCATCGAGCACGTGGGCAACAGCTACCACTCGCTCACCGAAAAAGAATTCAGCGGCTATCTGACCAACGCCGTGGCGGCCAAGCCCGACGTATTGCTGCTCCTGAACTTCGGCTCGCAATCGTCCGACGCGCTGCGCCAGGCTGTGAGCTTCGGCATGAAGAACAACTGCACGATCCTGATGGCATGGGCCTCGGGGCTCGAGCAGTTCGAGGCGCTGGGCGCGGACTTGTGCGACGGTGTGTACTTCGGCGCGCAGTACTGGCATGGCATCGACACGCCGCTGAATCACGACCTCGTGCAGCGCACTCAGGCGGCTTTCAAAGCGAACCCGAATTACAGCCTCGCGGGCTCGTACATCTGCACGAAGATTCTGCTCGACGGCATGGTGAAGGCGGGCAGCGCCGATCCGAAGAAAGTGATCGCGGTACTCGAAGGCATGAAATATGCGGGTCTCACCGGTCCCGAGGAAATCCGCAAGGGCGACCATCAGGTGCTGAAGAATTACTACCTGCTCAAGGGCAAGCCCAAGGCCAGGATGAAGAACGCCGACGATTACGTGGACATCGTGAGTTCGGGCCAGTCTTTCCTGCCACTCGACAAGACCGAGTGCAAGATGGCCTGAATGCCGCAATAAATCGGATTCCTTATATTCATCCGATGCAAGACGCGCGCGGCAGGCTTGCCGCGCACACGGCCGCCACTCTTACGCTACGCATGCCATGAATGTCTATCTGCTGCAGATCATCAATGGAATCGGCGTCGGAATGCTGTATTTCCTGTTGGCGGTCGGCCTCTCGATCGTCTTCGGCCTGTTGCGCTTCGTGAACTTCGCGCACGGCGCGTTCTATCTGCTTGGCGCGTACTTCTGCTATCAAACGCTGCAATGGTCGGGCAGCTTCTGGCTCTCGCTCGCGCTCGTGCCCCTCGTGGTGGGCGCGCTCGCGTGGATCGTCGAAAAGCTCGTGCTGCGCCATATCTACGCCCAACAGCATGAGTTCCATATTCTCGCCACGGTCGGCCTCGCGCTCGTGATCCAGGAGTGCGCGATCCTCGCGTGGGGGCCGCTCGGCGACAACGTGGCCGTGCCCGATATCCTCAACGGCGTGGTGATCTGGGGCAGCTTCGTTTATCCGAAGTACCGCCTCTTCGTGATCTGCTTCACCGCCGTGCTCGCCGCGCTGCTCTGGTGGGTGCTCGAGGGCACGCGCCTTGGCAGCGCGGTGCGGGCGGGCAGCGAATCTTCGGAGATGGTGTCGCTGCTCGGCATCAACGTGACGCGCGTGTTCAGCCTCGTATTCGCACTGGGCGCGGCCACGGCGGCGCTCGCGGGCGTGCTGGCCGCGCCCATTCGCGGCGTCGATCCGTTCATGGGCCTCGAGGCGCTGAGCGTGGCGTTCGTCGTGGTGGTGGTAGGCGGCATGGGCAACTTCCTCGGCGCGCTCGTGGGCGGCCTGCTGGTGGGCATCGTGCAAAGCCTGATGAGCACGATCTGGCCGCAAGGCGCGCAGTTGATGATCTATGTGGCCATGGCGGCCGTGCTGCTGCTGCGCCCGAACGGACTGCTCGGGAGGGCCGTATGATCGAATCCACCAAACTCCCTGCCGCCGCGCGCACGCAAGACGCGAGCGGGCCGATGGGCATGCTGCAGCGCTATCGCTACGTGCTGCTCGCGGTCGTGATGGTGTGCGCGCTGCCGCTCACCGTGCGCTCCGGGTCGCTCGCGACCGAAGTGCTGGTGTTCGCGCTCGCGGCGCTCGGCTGCAATCTGCTGCTCGGCTATACGGGGCTGCTCTCGTTCGGCCAGGGCATCTTCTTCGGGCTTGGCAGCTACGCCGCCGGCATCCTGCTCACGCACGGCGTGCCTTCCGTGTTTGCCGCGATGGCGGTGGCGAGCATGCTGGGCGCGCTCGCGGCGGCGCTCGTCGGCTGGTTCTCCATTCGCCAGCGCGGCACGTATTTCGTGATGCTGACGCTCGCTTTCGGCCAGCTCTTCTATTTTCTCGCGTACTCGCTGCCCGACCTGACCGGCGGCGACAACGGCCTGCTCGACATCCCGCGTCCCGCGCTTTCGCTCGGTGCGCACGCGCTCGTTTCGCTCGATACGCCGTGGCAATACTACGGCTTCGTGGCGGCCGTCTTCATCGTCGTGTTCGCGCTCATGGTGCGCGTTTCGAATTCGGTGTTCGGCCGCACGCTGCTTGCCATTCGCGACAACGAGGCGCGTGCGGGTGCGGCGGGCTATCACGTGAGCCGCTTCAAGCTCATGGCGTTCGTAATTTCGGGCGCGGTCACGGGGCTGGCTGGCGCCTTGCACGCGATGATGACGGGCATCGCGCCGCTCTCCAATATCGACTACCACACGAGCGAGATGATCCTGCTGATGACCGTGATTGGCGGCAGCGGCAATCTGTTTGCTTCGGTGATCGGCGCGGCGTTCTATGTGCTGTTCGCCGACTGGCTGTCTACCTTGTGGCCGCGCTGGCTGTTGCTGCTCGGCCTCGTGCTGATTGCCGTGAGCCTGTTCATGCAGCGCGGGCTGTGGGGCCTGGGCGAGCGTATCGTGGCCGGGTTGCGTCGCGCGGATGAAAGCACGGACGATCGCGGTGGCAATGGCGTAAGCAACGCGAACGGACAAGGCAAGGAGCAGCAATGAGCGAAGCGATCCTCAACGCAACGGGCATTGTCAAGCGCTACGGCAAGTTCACGGCGCTCTCGGGCCTGGACCTGCGCATTGCGCCGCGCACGGTGCATTCGGTGATCGGCCCCAACGGCGCGGGCAAGACCACGCTCTTTCACGTGCTCACGGGCACGGTGCCGATCACCTCGGGCACCATCGTATTCGACGGCCACGACGTCACGCGCGAGCCCGACTACAAGCGGGTGCGGCGCGGCATCGCCCGCTCGTTCCAGGTGACGAGCCTGTTCCAGAACCTGAGCGTGCGCGAGAACCTGCGCGTGGCGGCGCAGGGCGTGCAGTCGCGGCGCGCGCTCAATGCATGGACGCCGCCGCGCGGCGCGCTCGCGCACACGGAAACGGTGGAGCGCGTGCTGGAGCGCCTTGCGTTGCAGCGTTTCGCCGATACGGCAGCGGGCGCGCTCTCGCATGGCCAGCAGCGGCGTCTGGAGCTCGGCATGGCGCTGGCCGCGCAGCCGCGCGCCGTGTTCCTCGACGAGCCCACGTCGGGCATGGGCGTCGACGACCTCGACGACATGAAGGCGCTCATTCGCGGTCTGCGTGATGAATATACGGTAGTGCTAATCGAACATAACATGGGCATCGTGATGGACATCTCCGACACCATCACGGTGATGCAGCAGGGCCGCGTGCTGGTGGAAGGCAAGCCCGACGCCATTCGCGGCGACGAGCGCGTGCGCAGCGCCTATCTCGGCAACATGATTACGGGAGGCCGCGCATGATGCTCGACGTGCGGGACATTCACGCGTACTACGGCAAGAGCCACATCCTGCAGGGCGTGTCGCTGCAGGTGAACGAGGGCGAGACGGTGACGCTGCTCGGCCGCAACGGCGCGGGCAAGTCCACCACGCTCAAGACGATTGCGGGCGTGGTCGCCCCGCGCGGCGGCTCGGTGGCGTTCGCGGGCAAGGCCGTCGGCGGGCAGCCGCCGCACCGCATCGCGGCGGCGGGACTGTGCTTCGTGCCCGAGCATCGCGGCATCTTCCGGCTCCTGAGCGTGGAAGAGAACTTGCGCCTTGCTGCGCGCAAGGCGTCGCCATGGCAGCTCGCCGACATCTATCGCATCTTTCCGCGCCTGCAGGAGCGGCGCAAGAACGGCGGCGGGCAACTCTCGGGCGGCGAGCAGCAGATGCTCGCCATCGGGCGCGCGCTGATGAACCATCCGCGTCTGCTGATGCTCGACGAGCCGGTGGAAGGGCTCGCGCCTGTGATCGTCGAGGAGATCGTCGATCAGCTCAAGCAGATCAAGGCCGCGGGCGTGGCGATCCTGCTGGTCGAGCAGAATTTCGAAGTCTGCACGCAACTGGCCGACCGGCATTACATCGTCGAGCAGGGCGTGATCGTCTACGAAGGCGGCAATGCGGCATTTGCCGCCGACTACGCGGTCAAGGACCGCTATCTGGGCGTGGGCGTCGTCTGAGCGCCGTGCCTGATCCACGAGCCATGCGAGGAACTTTATCGATGCAAGTCCTGGAATCGATTCGCGGCGTCACGGCGGGCGCGCCCTGGGAGGACGCAGCATGAAAATTCTCATTGCCCGCATGAATCACGAGACCAACACGTTCTCGCCGGTCGCGACGCCGCTGGCCGCGTTCGGCGCCAGCGGCCCCGCATGGGGCGAGGACGCGTATCGCGAGAACAAGGGCATGCGCACGGCCATGTCGGCGTTCATCGACGCGGCCGAGCGCGAGGGCGCGCAGATCGTGACGCCGGTGTCCGCTTCGGCGAATCCGGGCGGGCCGGTGGCCGCCGCCGCATACGAGGCGATCTGCGACGCGATCGTGGCCGCCGCGCCGGGCTGCGATGCGCTCATGCTCGATCTGCACGGCGCGATGGTCGCGGAGCAAACGCCGGACGGCGAGGGCGATTTGCTCGCACGCTTGCGCGCCGCGCTGCCCGATGCACCGATTGCGGTCGCGCTCGATCTGCATGGCAACGTCACGCAGAAGATGATCGACCACGCCAACGTGATCGTGAGCTTCAAGACCTATCCGCACGTGGACATGTACGAGACGGGCGAGCACGCCGCGCGCCTCCTGCTCGCGCGCATCAAGGGCAGTGCGCGTCCGGTGCTTGCATGGCGGCGGCCCCCGCTGCTCACATCCACGCTGCGCAGTTCGAGCGCGGATGGCGCGATGCGCCGCGCCGTCGAGGCCGCCCGCGCCGCCGAGGCGCAGGGCATGCTGGCCGTTTCGGTGCTCGCGGGCTTCTCGCTCGCGGACATTCCCGCGCCGTGCATCAGCGTGGTGGTGGTGGGCGACGGCGATGCCGCCGCAGCCGAAGCAGTCGCCGAACGCATCGCGCGGCAGATCTGGGACGAGCGCCGCGACTTCGTCTATCGCAGTCCGCCGCTCGCGGAGTCGGTCGCGCGCGCGTCCGAACTCGCTCAGGAAGCGCAACGCGTGGGCAAGCCGGTGCTCCTGCTCGACCACGGCGACAACTGCATGTCGGGCGGCAGCTGCGACACGATGGATTTGCTCGAAGCAGCGCTCGCGCAAGGTCTCTCGGGCATGGTGAGCGGCCCGCTGTGCGACCCCGAGGCCGTGGCCGCGCTGATCGAGGCGGGCGTGGGCGCGCGGGTGACGCTCGGCATCGGCAACAAGCTCACTCGTGAAGGCGCTGCGCCGCGCGCGCCGTTCATGGCCACGGGTGTCGTGCGTGCCATCACCGATGGCGAATACGTGATCACCGGGCCGACCTATACCGGCCAGCGCGCCCATATGGGACGCGCGGCGGTGCTCGACATTGGCGCGGCCACGCTCGTGGTCACCGAGCGCACGCACGAACCCTGGGACCTGGGCGTGTTCGAGAGCGTAGGCATGGATCCGCGCCGCGCACGCTTTCTGCTGCTGAAGTCGCGCATGTATTGCAGGCCGGTATTCGTGCCGATTGCGGCGGCGCTCGTCGAATGCGACAGCCGCGGCGTCACGGGCTCGGACTACGGGCTCTTTCGCTACACGCGCCTCGCGCGCCCCGTCTATCCGCTCGATGAGGATACCGCGTGGCGCGAGCGCTAAACGCCTGACGACAAGGCCCGCCAGGCAGTCCGAACGATCGTCGATAACCTCGAAAGGAGAAACTCATGCGTTTGCTGCTCGCGATGTTCAAGCACGAAACCAATACGTTTTCACCCGTGCCCACGCCGTTCGAGCGCTTCTTTCGCAAAGGCGGCGGCGCGGTCGCGGGCGAGGCAGCGCTAGAGGCTTACCGAGGCACGGGCGGGGCGCTGGGCGCGTACATCGACGTAGCGGAGCAACTGGGCGCGCAGATCGTGCTGCCCGTGGCCGCCGATGCCTTCCCGAGCGGCCCGGTGGACGACGCCGCCTACCGCCGCATCACCGGTCTGATTCTCGATGCGGTGGCGCAGGGCGGCTACGACGGCATCCTGCTCGACCTGCACGGGGCGATGGTCACGCAATCGCTCGACGACGGCGAAGGCACGCTGCTCAAACGCCTGCGCGAGATCGATCCGCATACGCCGGTGGGCGTGACGCTCGACATGCATGCGAATCTTTATGACGATATTGTGAAGCACGCGACAGTCATCACGGGCTATCACACCTATCCGCACGTCGACATGTACGAAGCAGGCGAGCGCGCCGCGCGCGTGATCGCACGCACGATCGCGGGCGAGATCCGGCCGGTCATGGCGTGGGGCAACAAGCCCATGCTGCCGCACGTGATGCGCCAGGGCACGCACGCGGAGCCGAACAAATCGCTGCAGGCACGCTGCATGCGCTACGAAGAAGGCGACGCGCTCGCGGCCTCGCTCTTCGTGGGCTTCCCCAACGCCGATATTGCAAACGCGGGACTCAGCGTGGTCGTGTGCACCGACGGCGATGCCACGAAGGCCGGCGAGATGCGCGACGCACTGCTCGACGACGCCTGGCGTGCGCGCGAGCAGTTCCTCTATGCGGGCGAGCCGCTTGCGCAGTCGGTGGCGCGCGCCAGGGCCTCGAGCGCCGCCGGCCCGCTCGTGCTGCTCGACCATTGCGACAACACGGCTTCAGGCGGCACGATGGACACCACCGAGGTGCTTGCAGAGGTGTTGCGGCAAGATCTCGACAATGCCGTGTTTTTCGCCATCTGCGATCCGCAGGCGGTGCAACGGTCCATTGCCGCCGGCATCGGTAACGAGGTGACGCTCGAACTGGGCGGCAAGCTGCCCATGCCGGCGCTCGCGGAGACGAGCCGGCCGCTCGCAGTGACGGCACGCGTCAAGCTGATCTTCGACGGCATGTACCGCAACCGCGGCCCCATGTATCGCGGGGCGCTCAACAACAGCGGGCCGACCGTGGTGCTCGATACGGGCAAGGTCGAGATCGTGGTGGTCTCGGCGCACCAGGAGCCGTTCGACCTCAATTGCCTCTCGTCGGTCGGCGTCGACCCAACGCAAAAGCGCTATATCGTGCTCAAGAGCCGCGTGCACTGGCGCGCCGGCTTCGGCAATCTAGCACGGGAGGTGATCGAATGCGCGGGCGTGGGCGTGTGCACCTCGGATTACGGCAAGCTCGAATTCAAAAAGGTGCGCAGGCCGATTTATCCGCTCGATGCGATCTGAATTCAGCGCAGCTGGGTGCGTTATCGCCGGCGCCCGGCGCTAACGCACCGTTTATCCCTCACTCCGGAAACGCCTTTCGATGCACGCTGCCCCCGTAGCCATTGACGACGTTGTCGACGGCGAAGGGTGAGGCCTCGTCGGCTTCGAGAATGACCGCGGCGGTGCCCGGCCTGAGTTTCGCCGAGACGGCCTTCACGAACTCGCTATCGAGCAGCGTGCGCAGCGCATGGCCGGCGAGTCCCGCGCTCGCGCCCGCCGTAAAGCCCAGAACGGAGCCCACAGGCCCTCCGAGCATGCCGATCAAGGCGCCGGAAAGCGCGCCTATTGCAGTGCCCCAGTAAGAGCGCGTCTGGCGGTCGAGGATCGTCAGCGCTCCTGAATCATCCTTTCCCACGACCACGCCACTGTGTATCGTGAAGCCATCATCCTTCTCGGCAAAGTCCTTGAAATCTTGACAGGCCTTCTCGGCCGTACCTAATGTATTGAAGACGGCGACAATCAGCGTGTTTGCCATGATGGATTCATCCGTGAGCTTCACCTTATTCACGGTAATACTAGTCAATCGAATCGTCGCCGTGGCGCAATTTTTTCCGATTCAAAGTATCGGGCCGAAGACGAACACTTTTGCATCTCAGGTGCTAGCATGCGTTAAACGGGGTTCGTTCTCCCGTGAGTCAGTCGTGGTATTTAAGCATTCCGTAAGGCATTCTGGAATACGAATCAAGGATCGATATGGCCGTGCGATTCCTTGAACGAGTGCACGCGAACGTAACCAAGGGGAGGCAGAAGATGCGAGAACTCGGTGCCGTCGATGCGTGGGAGCATACGCTCAGCCTGCTAAGCGGAGGCCCGGCCTCATGCGGCAGGCGAAACGACGATTCGTGCAGTCAATCCAGCAATACCCGAACAAGCCCGAAACAACAACAGGATGCCGTGCAGGCCACGCCGGCCCTGCGCGCGCATCTGGCCGTCGTGGAGACATGGTCCGAAAATCTGCTCTCGGTGTCATGGAGCGATCCCACCAGTGGGCGATACTCGGAGCAGCCATGGCGGCTGTGCATCGCGAGAAAGGGCGGCGTGTGCGCGTTGACGGGCGCCAGCATCCGGCGCGGCGACAGAGTCTACCGGCCGCTTTCCAGAAAATTGATGTCGATGAACGCGGGCTGGGTCGTACTGGCCTCGGCGTTAACGCCGCTTGCCTCGATGTGAAATATGAAGGCCTTTAAAAAATCTCCACAGGGGCACCTTGGGGATAACGAAGGCCTGCATGCGTGAATGTCCAGCTAACGAAGTGTGGTGACTAACCTACGTCGGGAAGAATATGGACTCATCTAATTTCCTTGCATCGCTGCAGACATCGTTGGGGGGGTACTTGCCTCGGGTAGCGGCGGCCATCGGCATTTTGATCGTCGGCTGGATCGTGGCCTCGCTCGCGCGTGCGGGCGTGCGCAAACTCCTCTCCGCCTTGAAGGTCGATGAACGGATTGCGGAGAACGCCGGGCAGGGCGCCTTCGTCGAGCAGCTCATCGCGAGCGGATTATTCTGGCTCATCCTTCTCGTCACGGCAGTCGGCATATTCAATGTGCTCGATCTGACCGACGTCTCCAGTCCGTTCTCGCAATTGCTCGGTCAAATCGTGGGCTACCTGCCCAACCTCATTGCGGGTGCGGGGCTCACGCTCGTCGCTTGGCTCATCGCACTGGTCCTGCGCAGCGTCGTGGGCCGCGCACTGAAGGCCATGAAGCTCGACGACTGTCTTGCATCGAGTGCGGGCATGAAGCCTGCGAGCAGCTATCTGAGCGATCTGCTGTTCTGGCTGGTCATCTTGCTGTTCCTCCCGGCCATCCTCTCCGCGTTCGCGCTCTCGGGCCTGCTCTCGCCGGTGCAGGCCATGATCGACAAACTGCTGGCGATCGTGCCGAACCTGTTCGCGGCGGCCGTGATCGGCTTTGTCGGCTGGGTCGTCGCCCGGGTGCTGCGTGGTCTCGTCACCAATCTGCTTGCCGCGGCCGGTGCGGACAGGCTTCCGAAAGAGGTCGGCAGCCCGACCGCGGTCAAGCTCTCCAGACTCGTCGGCACGCTGGTGTATCTCTTCGTGTTCATTCCCACCTTGATCGCCGCGCTCGACGCCCTGCACATCGACGCCATCTCACGGCCGGCCACCGACATGCTGGGCCAGTTCCTCGCCGCGGTGCCCAATATCGTCGCGGCCATCATCATTCTGCTCATTACCTACTACGTTGCGCGCTTCGTGGCTTCGCTCATCCGCAGCCTGCTGGTTTCGGCCGGTGCGGACGGCTTGCCCGGCATCCTGGGCGTGGGCAGCGTATTCACCGGCATGTTGCTGCCTTCGGCGCTCGCGGCGCGGCTCATCGTGTTCTTCTCGATGCTGTTCGCGGTGGTGGAAGCGGCCAACCGGCTCGGCTTCACCCAGGTGCGCGACGTGGTCACCCTGTTCATCGAATTCGGCGGACACGTGCTGGTGGGCGCCGTGATCCTCGTGATCGGGTACTGGCTGGCAGATCTCGCGCGACGGGTCATTCAACAGGCCGAAAGCAACCATAGCGTGCTCTTCGCGCGAATCGCCCAGTTCGCCATACTGGGTCTCGTATTCGCCATGGGGCTGCGCGCGATGGGCATTGCCAATGAAATCGTGCAATTGGCCTTCGGCCTGGTGCTGGGCGCAATCGCCGTTGCGGTCGCGCTCGCATTCGGCCTCGGTGGCCGCGAGACGGCCGGGAAACTGCTCAGCCGGTGGCTGAACGACAAGAACGCCGGCCAGTGAAGGTCTCGCGACCGCACGCTCAGGCAGAGGAGGCGCGGCGAGTCTTCACGACTACCGCGCATCGCGTGCATCGAAAGAGGACGGCTCCGCTTGTACGGTGTCTTCAGAGCCCAGCGTGCCCAGGAATTCGGGCACGCATTTCTTCATGATGTTGACGACCATGCGCACGCGCGCGGGCACCGGCCGCTGGGCGCGGGTCAGCACGTGCAGCTCTTGCGCCGGCACGCCATGCTGCGGCAGCAGCGCGACCAGCCGGCCGCTCGCGAGCGCATCGACGCACGCGAACGATTCCACCACGCCAATTCCCAGTCCTTCGGTAATCATCCGGTACATCGCCTTCCAGTGATTGGTGGTGATGGCGGTACGAATCGCGACGCTTTCCTGCGTGGTTGAGGCATCCACGAGCGGCAAATGGTCCGAGCCGAACATGCCTTTGAGGCGGATGAATGGATGCTTGATCAGGTCCGCGGGATCGGCAATCGGTTCATGCCGCGAAAGATAGCCTGGCGAGGCCACCAGGACGCGCTCCACCTGGCCCAGCCTGAACGCGAAGAACGCGCCTTCGCCCACGTGTCCCTGGCGAAAGGAAATGTCGATGCCCTCGGTGACGAGATCGACGATCTTGTCGCTCAATGCGAGGTCGATATTCAATTGCGGATACGCCTCGCGCACCAACCTCAACGCCTCCGGCAAGATTACTTCGCCAAAGCAATGCGGCGCGCCAATACGAATGGCGCCCTTGAGAATGTGGCCGTCGCTTGAGACATCCGCAATGGCCTGTTCGGCAGCCGCAAGAATCTTCTTGCTGCGCTCGTAGAAGATCTCGCCTTCCGGCGTGCACTTGAATGTACGCGCATTGCGAAGCAGGAGACGGCATCCGAGATACCTCTCGAGCCGCTCGATTCGCTCGCTCGCGGCTGGCTGGCCGATATTCAGATCGCGCGCCGCGCTGGAGATGCTGCCTCGCTCGACGGCGCGGATATAAATACGCATCGCTTCCAGAAGATTCACCGTTGCGCTCCCGAAATCGCGGCGTTGTCGATGCTTCGCGTCGCTCGGTCAGGCATGTGAATGCTTGCAATGGAGGCGTGCTGGCTGGAATAAAGTGAGTGAATCATTCACAAAAGATACAGAGGGTGTTGCAAAGGCGAGTCGTGGCGTGCGCGCAGGTCAGTTGCTCAGGTCAGTTGATAAGGGCGCACCGGTTTGACCGGATCGGGAATCGGGCACCCACACAGTTCGAGCACGGTGCGTTCGATATTGCGCGTCATGGCGTCGAGCGCCAGTGCGTTCGGCGCGGTGCTGAACGGGTCGGCCACTTCGCTCGCGATGGCCTCCAGCGCGATCAGCGTATAGGAGATGAACACGCAGAGCAGGGGTGTGAAGAATTCCGTCGAATCGACCAGCCCGAACGGCAGCAGCACGCAATAGGCGTAAACAGTCCGGTGCAGCAGCACGTTGTAGGCAAACGGTATGGGCGTGGAGGCAATGCGCTCGCAGCCGCCGACGATCTTGCCCAATTCGTTGACTTGCTCATCGAACATCCAGAGCTTCGTGTCGGACGTGTGGCAGCGATGCTGGGGGCTGGCCAGATCGTGGCGAATCTCGTTGAGAATCGCAATGGGCTTGTAGGCCTGGTCGCGCAATCGTTCGGCTTGCTCGCTTCCGAGCAGGCGCAGGAAGTCCCGGGTGGGGTCCGTGCCGCGCAATTCATGCTTGAGCGCATACACAAACCCAATCAATTGCTGGGCGATACGCAATGTATCGGTGCGCTCCGGGACATAGCAGAGCATCTGCGAAGTGAGCGCACGCGCGGTGTTCAGCAGGCTTCCCCATAAATGGCGCGCCTCGTTGAAGCGCTCATAGCTCGCGTTGTTGCGAAACGCGAGGAAGATCGCGAGCGCAACGCCGAATAGCGTGAAGGGCGCCGTGTTCAGCGGGATCTTCTCGCCGAATACGCGTCCGTGCGTAAATACGGCGAGACTGCTCACGACCGCCATGAAAATCAATTGCGGAATGATCGATTGCAGCACCGAGCCGTTCCATATGAACAGCAGCCGGAACCAGTTTTCCCGTGGCCTCACAATCATGATGTACTCTTTTCGTGTATCGAATGGCAGCAGTGCCGCCCGGGCACTTCATTCAGCGCCCGTAATGGAGTGAAGAGGCGATGGGAATGGCGCGTCTTGCGACGCGCCACGAATTTCGCTCGATCAGTGGTAGCCCGCGTCTCCTTCCCGGACCTTGCCGCGGAACACGCGATACTGCATGGCGTTGTAGACGAGAATGATCGGCAGCACGATGACCGTGCCCACGAGCGCGAAGAGCTGGCTCGAATGGCTCGACGAGGCTTCCCAGATCGTGAGCGAGGGCGGAATGATGTACGGCCAGATGCTGATGACGAGCCCGGTGTAGCCGAGAAAGCAGATCGCGAGCGTGAGCAGGAAGGGCATGGCTTCGTGCTCGAGCCGCACCGAGCGGAAGATGGTCACGACGCACACGAGCACGAGAATGGGCACGGGCAGGAACCAGCCGAGATTGCCGCTCGCGAACCAGCGCTGCTCGACGGCCGGCAAGCCCAGCACCGTCCACAGGCTCACGATGGCGATGGCGCCCAGCAGCACGGCGGTGAGCGGGCGCATCACCTGGCGCATCTTGCGCTGCAGTTCGCCGTCGGTCTTGAGAATGAGCCAGCCGCAGCCGAGCGTCGCGTAGGTGATCAGGACACCGAAGCCGCAAAACACGCTGAACGGCGAGAACCAGTCGAACGGGTCGCCCGCGAATTTATCGTCGACGATCTTGATGCCTTGCAGCAGCGAGCCCAGCACGATGCCCTGGCACATGGCCGCGAGCGCCGAGCCGCCGATGAACGCGAGGTCCCAGGCGTGCTGCGTGCGTGTGGCTTTCGCGCGCAGCTCGAACGCCGCGCCGCGAAAGATCAGGCCCACGACCATGAGGATGAGCGGCATGTAGTTGGCCGGCAGCAGTGTCGAATAGACCACCGGAAAGGCGCCATAAAGGCCGGCGCCACCGAGCACGAGAAATGTCTCGTTGCCGTCCCAGACCGGCGCGACAGTGTTGAGCATCACTTCGCGCTCGGTTTTGCCTTCGAAGAACGGAAACAGCAGGCCAATGCCGAGATCGAAGCCGTCGAGCATCACGTAAATGAACACCCCGAGTCCGATGATGGCGGCCCAGATAACAGGAAGATCGATTTGCATGGCGTCACTCTCCTACCACGGCGTCGAGCGCCCGGTTGTGCAGTCCAGGATACTTCAGCGATTCGCGGCTTTCGATCCCTTCCGCAGGGCCTTTTTTCATCATCTTCAGCATGTAGTAGACGCCGGTGCCGAACACGAGGCAGTACACGATCACGAGAATCAGCAGGGAAACGCCGGCCTGCTGCGCGCCGATCGGCGACACCGAATCCACGGTGCGCATGACACCGTATACGGTCCATGGCTGGCGTCCCACCTCGGTCGTGACCCACCCGGCCAGCAACGCGAGAATGCCGGACGGCCCCATGCAGAAAATGAACCACTGGTACCAGCGCGTTTCATAGAGATGCCCGCGCAGGCGCAGCCAGAGACCGAGGAGCGCCGCGAGCAGCATCAGCATGCCGAGCCCGGCCATGATGCGGAAGGTCCAGAACACGATGGGCGAATACGGGCGGTCCTCGGGTGGAAACTCTTTCAGGCCGCGAATTTCGCCGTCCCAGCTGTGCGTGAGAATCAGGCTGCCCAGATGCGGAATCTGGATGGCGTAACGCGTGACTTCCGCTTTCATGTCGGGAAAGCCGATGAGATTGAGCGCCGTGCCGCCATGCTCGGTTTCCCACAGTCCTTCTATCGCCGCAATCTTGGCGGGCTGATATTCACGCGTATTCAGGCCGTGCGCGTCGCCCACCAGGATCTGCACCGGCGCGAGCACCAGCAGGATCCAGAGCGCCATCGAAAAGCTGCGCTTGACCGGCATGTCGCGCCGCCCATGCAGCAGATGCCAGGCGCCGCACGCCGCCACGATGAAGGCCGCCACAATAAACGCGGCGATTGTCATGTGCGCGAGCCGGTACGGGAACGACGGATTGAAGATCACCTTGAACCAGTCCACGGGCACGATACGGCCGTTCTCGATGGCGTAGCCCTGGGGCGTCTGCATGAAGCTGTTGGACGAGAGAATCCAGAACGTGGAGATCAGCGTGCCGATTGCCACCATCAGCGTCGAAAAAAAATGCGCCTTGGGGCTCACGCGATTCCAGCCGAACAGCATGACACCGAGAAAGCCCGCTTCGAGGAAGAAGGCCGTGAGCACTTCATAGGTCAGCAGAGGCCCGGTGATATTGCCGGCGACCGTCGCGAAGCCGCTCCAGTTCGTGCCGAACTCGTAGGCCATCACGACGCCCGAGACCACGCCCATGCCGAAGCCCACGGCGAAGATTTTCGACCAGAAGCGGTACATGTCCTTGTAGGCCACGTCGCCTGTCGCCAGCAGGCGCCATTCGAGCACGGCGAGAAAGCTCGCCATGCCAATGCTGATCGCCGGAAAAATAATATGAATCGAGACTGTGAATGCAAACTGGAGCCTCGCGAGATGAAATGCGTCGAAGATGTGCATGATGGGTCAGAGCTCCAGTTATGCAGAAGATGTTGTCCGGGCGGGTCGATCATGGCCCGCCCGGACAGCGGGGAACGCGCAGTGTCGGGTCAGGAGCCTGCGTGCACGACGCGCACAGGCACGGACTTGTACGAGGGCGTGCCGCTTTCCTTGTCGATGTAATCGAGCGGCACGAGCACGTTGGCCTCCGGGTAGTACGCCGCCACCGATCCCTTCGCGATGCTGTAGACGATGGCCGTGATGTCTTTCAGGCGCAGCGTTCGTCCGGGCGTGAGCGTTTCGATGTCGACCAGATCGCCGTGCTCGATGCCTTTTTCCGCCATGTCCTCCGCGTTCATGAAGAGCACGTCGCGTCGCCCGAAGACGCCGCGATAACGGTCGTCCATCGCATAGATCGTGGTGTTGTACTGGTCGTGGCTGCGGATCGTGATGAGGCGCATCACGTTTTCCCCGCCCAGCACGTCGGCGTCTTCCTTCACGCCGCCGTAGACCGAGAACATGGCCTTGCCCGATGGCGTATGCCACTGGCGCTCGGTAGGCGGAAGCGGCAAGCGGAATCCGCCGGGCACACGAATGCGCGCGTTGAAGTCCTCGAAGCCCGGCACGGTCCTTTCAATCAGATCGCGAATCTTGTCGTAGTCGGCGATCAGCTCCATCCATGCAACCTTGGTGTTCGGCAGCGCCGCGCGCGCCATTCCGGCCACGATCGCGGGCTCCGAGCGCAGGTGCTCGGAGGCGGGCGTGAGCTTCCCGGCGGACGCGTGAACCATGGACATGGAGTCCTCGACCGTGATCGATTGCTTGCCGCTGCTCTGCATGTCGAGCTCCGTGCGGCCAAGGCAAGGGAAAATATAGGTCTCCTTGGAAACCAGCAGGTGCGTGCGATTGAGCTTGGTGCCGATATGCACGCCCAGGTCGAGCTTGGCCATGGCGGGGAAGGACTGCCCGGAATCGGGCAACGCGACCGCGAAGTTCCCGCCGAGGCAGATCAGCGCCTTGGCCTTGCCGTCGATCATCGCCTGCATGGCCTGGACTGCGTCGTGGCCGTGTCCGGATGGGGGCGTGAAGCCGCACGCGCCTTCAATCAGCTTCAGGAACTCCTGCGAAGGCTTTTCGGTGATGCCCACCGTGCGGTTGCCCTGCACGTTGGAGTGGCCGCGCAGCGGGCAAATGCCGGCGCCGGGCTTGCCGAAGTTGCCGCGCAGGAGCAGCAGGTCGGCAATCAGGCGCACGTTCGCGGTGCCTTTGTTGTGCTGGGTGACGCCCATGCCGTAGGTGACGATCGTCGCGTTCGATTTCGCGTACGCGAGCGCGACGTGCTCGAGGTCCGGCCGCGTGAGGCCGCTCGCCTTCTCGATGTCGTCCCATGAAGTTGCCTCGAGGTCCGCCGCGAACGCGTCGAATCCTTGCGTGTGCGCGGCAATGAACGCCTTGTCGAGCACATTGCCTTGCTCGGCCTCCATCGCGAGGAGCGCCTTCATGATGCCCTTGAGCGCGGCCGCGTCGCCGCCCGCGTCGACCTGGAAATAGGTCGATGCAATGCGGGTCGAGCTGAAGGTCGCCATCTCGAACATGCTCTGCGGGTCGGCGAAGCGTTCGAGCGCGCGCTCGCGCAGCGGGTTGAAGACGATGATGGGCACGCCGCGCCGCGACGTTTCATGGAGCGTCCCCATCATGCGCGGATGGTTCGTGCCCGGGTTGTGGCCGATGGAGATGATGAGCTCGGTCGTGTCGAAATCTTCGAGCGAAACCGTGCCCTTGCCGATGCCGATCGACAGCGGCAATCCCACGCTGGTGGGCTCGTGGCACATATTCGAGCAATCGGGGAAATTGTTGGTGCCGTATTCGCGGGCGAACAATTGATAGAGGTACGCGGCTTCGTTCGAAGCGCGTCCCGATGTGTAGAACTCGACCTGGTCCGGCGCAAGCGAGCGCAGAATCTCGCCGATGCGCGCAAAGGCGTCTTCCCAGTCCACGGCGCGGAACGTATCGGTCGCGCGGTCGTAGACGAGCGGATGCGTGAGCCGGCCCATGTCCTCGAGCTCGTAGTCGGTCTTCTGCAAGAGCGACGTGACCGTATTGGCCGCGAAGAACTCCGGCGGCACGCGTTTGGTCGTGGCTTCCCAGGTCACGGCCTTGGCGCCGTTCTCGCAGAACTGGAAGGTCGAGCGATGCTCCTTGTCGGGCCAGGCACAACCGGGGCAATCGAACCCATCCGGCTGGTTGGTGCGCATCAAGGTAATGGGCGCCTCGATGCTCTCCATTTGCTGCCGGATAGCCTGAGCGGTCGCCCGCAGCGCTCCCCAGCCGCCGGCGGGTCCATCGTAGGGGTGGATGCCTGGCACTTCGCGTTGCTTGGTCATAGGAAACTCCGTAACGGTTCTAGGTACGCCGGGAGAGAGGCGCCGCTCTGCCTCATCGAATGCATTACTCGGCGCTCGCGCCGGACTCGCGCGTGCCGCGCTTCTTGCGCCCCTTTCCGGCCGCGGCGTGCTTCGCGGGCGCCGCGTCTTCGGCGTCCTTCGTCACGTCCTCGCCGTTCTTGGGCCTTGTGGATTTTGATTCGGTATCCGAATCGGTTGAAGAGGCCGTTTTGTCGAACTTGACCTGGTCGCTTTCCTTGTCGTAGTCGACTTCCACGCTGTCGCCGGGCTTGAGCGCATCGCCGAGAATTTCCTTCGCAAGGCGCGTTTCCACTTCCTGGCGGATCTTGCGCTTCAATTCGCGCGCGCCGAATTCGGGCCGATAGCCAACCTCGGCCATGTGATCGACGAGGGAATCGCCGATCTTCAGCGTGATGTCCTGCGCGGCTGCCGTGCGCACCACGCGGTCGAGTTGAATCTGCACCACCGCGCGAATGTTCTCCTTCGAGAGCGCATTGAAGATGATGATTTCGTCGATGCGATTGAGGAACTCGGGGCGGAAGTGGCCCTTGAGCACCTGCATCATTTCATCGCGGATGGCCTTGTCGGTCTTGCGTTGCGCTTCGGGCTGCGAGAGGTTCTCCATGATGATCGGCGCACCCAGATTGCTGGTGGCGATGATCACCGTGTTGCTGAAGTCCACCACGCGGCCCTTGCCGTCGGTGAGACGGCCGTCGTCGAACACCTGCAGCAGCACGTTGTAGACGTCCGGGTGCGCTTTCTCGATCTCGTCGAGCAGGATCACGCTATAGGGGCGACGGCGCACGCGCTCGGTGAGCTGGCCCCCTTCGTCGTAGCCCACATATCCGGGCGGCGCGCCGATCAAACGCGCAACGGCGTGGCGCTCCATGTACTCGCTCATGTCGATGCGGATGATGGCCTGCTCGTCGCCGAACACGCTTTCCGCAAGGGCCTTCGCGAGTTCGGTCTTGCCCACGCCCGTCGGCCCGAGGAACAGGAACGTGGCAATCGGCCGGTGCTCCTGGCCGAGACCGGCGCGCGAGAGGCGCACCGCGTCGCTGACCGCGACCACGGCATCGTCCTGGCCCACCACGCGCTCGCGCAGCTTCTCTTCCATCTTGAGGAGCTTCTGGCGCTCTTCCTGCGTGAGCTCCGCAACCGGAATGCCCGTGAGGCGCGAGAGCACCTCGGCCACCGAGGCCACCGTGACCTCGAGCGTTTCCGAGCCGGTCTTGCGCTGCCACGCTTCCATTTTCTCGTCGAGCTGCTTCTGCTTTTCGGTGATGCGCTCCTCGAACGCCTTCGCCTCGTCGTAGCGCTTGCGCGAGGACGCGTAATCCTGCTCGCGCTTGAGCTGGGCAACTTCTGCTTCGAGCTCCTGAATGTCCGCGGGCCGCGAGGTCGCGCCAATGCGCACGCGCGCCGCCGCCTGATCGATCAGGTCGATGGCCTTGTCCGGCAGGAAGCGCGAGGTGATGTAGCGATCCGCGAGCTCGGCGGCGGCCACGAAGGCGTCATCGGCGAACGTGACCTGATGGTGCGCCTCGAGCTTGTCGCGCAAGCCGCGCAGGATCACGATCGTTTGCTCCACGCTCGGCTCCGGCACGAACACGGGCTGGAAGCGCCGCTCGAGTGCCGCGTCCTTTTCGATGTGCTTCTGGTACTCGTTGAGCGTGGTCGCACCGATGAGGCTCAGCTCGCCGCGCGCGAGCGCGGGCTTGAGCACGTTCGCGATATCGAGGCCGCCTTCGCCGCCGCCTTGCCCCGCGCCCACGATCGTATGCAGTTCGTCGATGAAGAGGATCAGCTCGTCCTGCTTGGCCGTCACTTCGTCTATCAGCTGCTTGGCACGCTCCTCGAATTCGCCGCGATACTTCGCGCCCGCGACCATCGAATTGATGTTGACCTCGACGAGCCGCTTGCCGCGCAGCACTTCGGGCACGTCGCCGTTGACGATGCGCTGCGCGAGCCCTTCGACGATCGCCGTCTTGCCCACGCCAGGCTCGCCGATGAGCACCGGATTGTTCTTCTTGCGCCGCGCGAGCACTTCGATGGTGCTTTCGATCTCCTGGGCGCGGCCCAGCACCGGGTCGAGCTTGCCCTGGCGCGCGAGCGCGGTGAGATCGCGGCCGAATTTGTCGAGGTTCGGCGTGCCGCTCGGGGTTTCGACGCGGCCGTCCTCGGCGCCCTTGCCAACCACCTTCACCACCTTCTGCCGCAGCGCTTCGGGTGTCACGCCGTACTTCTTGAGCAGGGTGCCGGCGAGACTGTCGGGCACGGCTGCGAGGCCGATCAACAGATGCTCGGGGCCGACATAGGAGTGGCCCAAATCGCGCGAAGCCTGGAACGCGTACTGGAAGGCTTTTTTAAGGCGCGGCGACACGGTCATCTGTACATCTTCGCCATCGCCGCTGGTGGTGCCGTGCTTCGCGTGTTCGTCGATATAGCTCTTGATGTCCTGCGGCGAGAGCTTGAGCTCCTTGAGCAAGGTCGCGCAAACGTCGGTATCGGCGAGCACGTAGAGCACATGCTCGGTATCGAGCTCCGTGCGGTGCAACTCGTGCGCCTTCTCCGCCGCGCGCTGAAGAAGCTCCATGGTTTGCTCGCTGAACGCCTCGGTCGCGTCGACCGACTCGCGAGGCACGCTGGCCGACAAACCGGTTTCATCGCCCATGCCGCTCAGGAGGCGCGAGAGACCGCCGCCCGCGCCGCCCAGCAGCGAATCGAACGGATTGAGCATGCTTTGATGACGCATCAGCTGCCGATAGTGGTAATCGCAAATCGACAGCGACTTGCGCTCGCCATCTTCGGTCACGATGACGCGCGCGACGGCGGGACGGGCATGGCAGATATCGCAGAGTGTGGGCATGATCGTGTCACCTCTATCCGTGAAAAGATTCGTCCTGCAAAGGAATGGCGTCAGCCTGCCGTCGCCCTCGACGCGGCCTTCGGCGCCGCTGGCGATGCAGTGGCCGGCTCAGTGGCCGAAAGCTCGACCGGCACCGACGCCTCGCTGGTCAGCATCAGAAACGTGAACGTTTCGCGCAGATACAACCGGACGGTGGTGTCCGTGTGATTCAGATAGCCGATCGACAAGTCTTCACCGATATGCAGCTCGTAGTCGCCGCCGCGCGTGGAGAGCACGCTGCCGCCCTGAATGGCGGGCGCCCGGATGATCTTGCCGTCGACGATATGGCGGAGATGCTCGATGACCGGATAGCCCTGGTCGCGCGCCTCGGCCAGTGCCGTATAGGCGTCGGCGCCGAGCAGCACGGAACAGGGCCCGTCCACCCCGGCGAGGCGCAGTGCCTCCAGTGCATTGCTGATGGCAGTTGGATAGTCGTCCACGTTCGTGGGCAGCGAGACGGGCGCGTTCGACGAGGCTGGGCGCATCCCCACGATGCCCGCTGCCTCGTAGCCGTCAAAAATGGCGCGGTCCTCCGCATAGGCGAGCGCCTGCGCGGCGTCCTTCGCGGGCTGCCAGTCGGAGTCTTGCGCACCGCGCTCGACGTTGTCGATCGCCTCTCGCTGCAGTTCGAACGGCACCGTCAATTCCACAAGCGCGCGCGCCTCGCGCAATCTCGCGCCAACGCCTTGCCGGGGCGCGGCAATCGCGCGGAGGTGGCCCGTGCCCACGGCGGCGAGCGTGGCGCCCTTCGGGCCTTCGACGTCCACCACGCGGCGCCCGGCGACGGAGCGCTTGAAGGTGCGAGCCACCTCCGCTTCGATCTGTGCCCAGGCCGCGCTCGAAACAGGCGCGAGTTCGCGATGAAGATTACGCATGATGGTTGGTTTCCCTGAGCGAGCCGATATTCAATGAACCGTCCTCGTTCGTGCTGGTCGATGTCGATGGCTCGGACGAGCGAGCCCAGGCAGCTTGCGCGCCGGCTTCGACGAGCGCATCGAGCATGTCGGCCGAAGGGACGAAGAACAGGTTGCCGGTGACTGCGCGGCTGAAGTCGAGCAGGCGGTCGTAGTTCCCCGGCGGCCTGCCGACGAACATGTTGTGGAGCATCTGCTCGATTGGCGCGGGTGAGCGCGCATAGCCGATGAAATACGTGCCGAACTCCTTTGCGCCGACACGGCCGAATGGCATGTTGTCGCGCAGGATCTTGATCTCCTCACCGTCCTCGTCGAGCGTCGTGAGCGAGCTGTGCGAATTGGCTGGCTTGACGTCGGGCGCGAGCTCGATATCGGAGAGCTTCTTGCGTCCGATGATGTGCTCCTGCGCTTCGACCGGGAGCGCATTCCAGCCCTTCATGTCGTGCAGGTATTTCTGGACGATGACGTAACTGCCGCCTGCAAACGTGGCGTCCTCCGCGCCGATCAGCGTGAAGTGCGTGGCCCCGTTGCCCTGCGGGTTTTCCGTGCCGTCGACGAAGCCGATGACGTCGCGCATGTCGAAGTAGCGAAAGCCATGAACTTCATCCACGACCGTCACGGCGTCGCCCAGTCTTTCGAGCATCTGCGCAGCGAGCTCGAAGCACAGATCCATATGCGAGGCACGAATGTGCAGAAGAATGTCGCCCGGTGTCGCGACCGCTGCACGCTCGCCCGCGCGGATTTCGCGAAACGGATGCAACGCGGCAGGACGGGGATCGCCGAACAAAGCGTCCCATGCGTCCGAGCCAAATCCGCAGACGCACGACAAATACCCGGAAGGCACGCGCTTGCCTACCGCGCGCACGAATGCGGAGATGTCACCGCACCATGAGCGCACCGCGGATGCATGGTCTGCACCGGGATTGAGCGTCGCAACAATGAAAATGGCGCTGGGCGTGACGGGACTTACGACGGCTTGCGGATTGGGATCAGGCATGTGCATCAGACGACTCCTGCGGTAACCGCGAACGGTGCGCTCGGACATCTCGCCCAAGCGGTTAATGCGCCCGATTTGCTTCGCACACTGGGATACGGCATGGAACTGGCGTTCTCGCGTGGGCCGGCCCCGCAACGCCCGATCTTTCGTAGAGTAGGTCAGATAGGGCAGCACAAAAAGGGACAATTGGACAGGTAAATTCTATGAGTGGATCAAGCCAATGTGAACATCTGTCCAACCGATAGTAGATATCGGGCCGATGAAAGCATCGATTAATCCGATATTCAATATTGGGTATTCGAATTGCGCAGTGCGATTCGCGATTCGCGTTTCGCCTATCGTGTATTACGTTGAAGCGGATTCCATGGAGGTGCAATTGGCGGCAGCGCATTCGCGCAACCCGGTGATGCCAATAAGTAAATTTGCCTTGTCCATTGCCCTTGTTCGATAGACTCTGCGTTCGCCGCCGGCTTTGGGGCGTATCGCGTATCGCCATGCAGTTGGCAAGTACAAGAATAAAAGCCAGGGGCCTGCTTCATGACGCACAGAGCTGACCGATCTTTTAGAGTACAGTTCTACGCGTCGCAGTACACTTGAATGACTGTGCTGTGCGCGGCAAGAGTAAAAAAAGAAGCCGGGGAGGACGCAATGAAACTCTATGAAAAGCTCGCGGACGACATTGAAATGCTCATCCGCAAGGGCGTATATCGGCCGGGCGACCGTGTGCCGTCGGTTCGCCAGGCGAGCCAGCAGCACCGCATCAGCATTACCACTGTGATTCGCGCGTATTTGCTGCTCGAAAGCCGGGGCGTGCTGGAAAGCCGGCCGCAATCGGGCTATTTCGTGAGCGTGAGAACGGCGGCGGGCAATCGGCCCGCGGACGAATTGCGCCCGACGCGGCCCATTGCCGTATCGGCCAGCGTCGACGTGAGCCGGCTCGTGCTTTCGACGTTGCGCTCGATCGGCGCCGACGACGCAGTCCCGCTCGGCTCGCCCTATCCGGACCCGACGCTCTTTCCGTTCGAAAAGCTCAATCGCTATGCGTCGGCCGTCGGGCGCAACAAGGCGCTCTGGGGCATTACCAACGCGTTGCCGCCGGGCTGCCCGGATCTCGTGCGCCAGATCGCGCGGCGCTACCTGGAAAACGGCATGGCCGTGGACCCGAACGAGATCATCGTGACCGTGGGCGCCACGGAGGCGATCAATCTGTGCCTGCAGGCGGTTGCCAGGCCGGGCGACGTGATCGCCGTCGAGTCGCCGACCTTCTACGCCATGCTGCACGCCATCGAGCGCTCGGGCATGAAGGTTATCGAAGTGGCGACCCATCCCGAATACGGCATCGAAATCGACGCGCTCGCGAAGATCATCGAATCCCAGCCCATTGCGGCCTGTATGGTGATGCCGAATTTCCAGAATCCGCTGGGCTTTCAAATGCCCGACGAACGCAAGCGCGAACTCGTCGAAATGCTCGGCAAAGCGCAGATTCCCGTTATCGAAAATGGCGTCTATAACGAACTGTATTTCGGCGATTCGCACCCGGCCACGTTGAAATCGTATGACAAGCAGGGCATCGTGCTGCACTGCGGCTCGTTTTCGAAGAGCCTTACCGCCGCGTACCGCATCGGCTGGGCTTTGCCCGGACGCTATCGCGACCAGGTCGAGAAGCTGAAGTTTCTGAACACGCTGACGACTTCGGTGATTCCGCAGTTGGCGATCGCGGAGTTTCTCGAACGGGACGGCTACGAACATCACCTGCGGCGCGTGCGCAAGAATTATGCGCAACAGGCGAACCTGATGAAGGCGATGGTCGCGCGTTTTTTTCCCGCGGGCACACGCATGTCGAACCCGGCGGGAGGCTATGTGCTGTGGGTGGAATTGCCGGCGAAAGTCGATTCGATGAAGCTCTACCAGATGGCGCTGGAGCGGGGCATTACGATCGGCCCCGGCTACATGTTCTCGATCTCCGATATTTACCGCAATTTCATCCGGCTCAATTACAGCAGTCCGTGGTCGAGCGAGATCGAGCAGGCCATCATCACGGTGGGAAAGCTGGCCACGACGTGCGCGCGCTGATGGGCCCGTGCGGTGACACGCGACACGCAAACGCGAGTTCGAAGGTGTAGTGTTGAATGACTTTCAAGCTGGCCGGGACCGGTACCTGGCGGCATTCGGGAATGGTTGAAGGCCGATGCATTACATCGGGCTTTTGTATCGACATGAAAGGAGTAGAGCAATGTCGAAGGACTCAACGTCTGCGTCCGAACGCGATTTCAGTCAGGGCGTGCCGCTGGAGGACATCGCCGACGCGGGCATCCTGACGGGCCAGGTGGGTGACGAATCCGTGCTGCTCGTGCGCAAGGGCAGTGAGTTGTTCGCCGTCGCCGCGACTTGCACGCACTACGGCGGGCCGTTGGCCGAGGGCCTCGTGGTGGGCGATACGATCCGCTGCCCATGGCACCACGCAGCGTTTTGCCTGCGCGACGGTCAGGTGGCGCACGCGCCGGCGCTGGACGGCCTCAAATGCTGGCGTGTGGAGCAGTCGGGCGGGCGGGCCTTCGTGCGCGAAGCGCAGCCTGTGGCGCCACCGCCAAAGCTGAGCGCCGCGCAGGCACCGGAGTCCGTCGCGATCGTCGGCGGCGGCGCGGCCGGAAACGCTGCCGCCATGACGCTGCGGCGCGAAGGCTACGAGGGGCCCATCACCGTGTGGAGCGCCGATGCTTCGCCGCCCTACGACAGGCCCAATCTTTCGAAGGACTATCTCGCGGGAACGGCCGATCCCGCATGGCTGCCGCTGCGCTCGCCCGAGTTCTACGCGGAGCAGCGCATCGATGTGCGTTGCGACCAGCAGATCGTGCAGCTCGATCCCGCAAGCAAGACGATTGTGCTTGCCGACGGATCGCGCGAGCACTATGGCGCAGTGCTCCTTGCGACCGGCGCGAAGCCCATACGGCTCGCGGTTCCCGGAGCGCAATTGCCCCACGTGATGGTGCTGCGCTCGCTGGCCGATTGCGATGCGCTGATTGCGCGTCTCGCGACGGCGCGCCGCTGCGTCGTGGTGGGCGCGGGCTTCATCGGACTCGAGGCCGCCGCCGCGTTGAGAACGCGCGGCGTCGAAGTGCACGTCGTCATGCGTGGCGCGCATCCGCTGGAACGCGTGCTCGGCGCGGCACTGGGCGATATGTTGAAGAAGCTGCACGAGTCGCACGGCGTGGTGTTTCACGTGGGCGCGGACGTCAACGAAATCACCGCGAATAGCGTGAAGCTCTCGACGGGCGACGAACTGCCCGCCGAGCTTGTCGTGGCGGGTATCGGCGTCGATCCTGAAGTGGCGCTGGCCCAGCAGGCGGGCCTCGCTATCGATCGCGGCGTGGCCGTGAATGAATATCTTCAGACCAGCGCATCAGGCGTCTACGCGGCGGGCGATATTGCCCGCTGGCCGGATCCGCATACGGGCCAGCGCATCCGGGTCGAGCACTGGGTGGTGGCGGAGCGCCAGGGCGTGGTCGCGGCGCGAAACATGCTGGGTCAGCAGCAGCGCTTCGAGGCGGTGCCGTTCTTCTGGACGCAGCATTACGATCTCGCGATCAATTATGTCGGCCACGCCGAGGGTTGGGATCGCATCGAAATCGATGGCGATCCCGACGCGCATGCATGCGCCGCCAGGTATTGGCGCGGCAACAAGCGGCTCGCGGTTGCAACGGTGGGGCGTGACCTGGAAAGCCTGCGCGCAGAGGCGGCGTTCGAAGCGCAGACGTGACACTCGAGAAGGCCGCCTCCACGGAGGTGGCTTCTGTTCGGGACGCATAGTTCGGGGCGCGCAGCCGCCTATTTGTGCATCATCGCCTGGACGATGTAGTGAAACGGAAGCGTAAGGAGAACGGTGGCGCCAAAGCCGACGCACCAGAGAATAACCATCCACTTCAAATCGTGCAGAAAGCCGCGGCGTCGATCGGTTCGTTCACGTTTCATCATCTGCTCCTCGCGGGAAACATCATCGTTCATTCCGGATCGCGCAGCCGCGCCCCAGGTTGATGGGTCAGGGCGGTGCACGAATTATGGCACCGGCGCCTGCAGGCGATCAACACGACGGCCGGGATTATCCGCACAGATCATTCGATCACCAATGGGGAGTCCAAAATGAAATCCGAACATCATCCCAATCCTCGCATCAAGGAGCGCGAGCAATCGGGACCGCACCTGACCACGCATGAGCACCTCGGCCTGAACGGGAGAATCGCCCTTGCCATCACTAACGCCGTAGGGACGATGTGGTGCGCCTATATCTTCGCGATCATTGCGCTCATCAGCTTGCCGTCGGCTGTTCAGGGCGGCGTGTCGACGCTCGTCGCCTGGGTTGCGCAGACGTTTTTGCAACTCGTGCTGTTGTCGGTCATCATGGTGGGCCAGAAGGTTGCAGCCGCGGCGTCGGACAAACAGGCGCTGCAGACGTATAAGGACGCCGAGGCGCTCCTGAAGATTCAGGACGAAGTGCGCAGGCTCATCGAAGTCAACAACGAGCTGACCGAAGCGATTCATCGCGCGGTCATGGAGAAGGGCGATTCGGCCGCCGCTCACGACACCCATTAGCAGCGGCGCAAGGCCGCCGGCATGATAAAGGCGGGCGCCGCGCGAGCGCATTCGACTGGTGGGCGCCTCCATTAAGTCAGTTGATAGGATGCGCTACCCGTTCCCGCCAGATTGCCGCCATCGACAATCAAATACTCTTCGCGAATGGGCGCGCCGCCAAAGAAGCTTTGCAGGATCTCGAGCGTCCCCGCTGCATAGCGCGCCTGCGCGGAAAGCGTGGTGCCCGAGATATGAGGCGTCATGCCATTGAACGGCATGGTTCGCCACGGATGCTCGGGCGGCGCGGGTTGCGGGAACCAGACGTCGCCCGCGTAGCCCGCGATCCGGCCGGACTGCAATGCGCGCACGACGGCGTCGCGTTCCACCAGTTGGCCGCGCGCGGTGTTGACGAGATACGCACCGCGTTTCATCCTGGCGAACATGGCGTCGTTAAAGAAGTGTTCGGTAGAAGGATAAAGCGGAAGCTGCAGATTCACGATATCCACCGCGCGAACCAGCGATGCGGCATCGGGGTGCCAGGTGAGCGCCAGTTCCCGTTCGATTTCCGCAGCGAGGCGGTGGCGCTGGGTGTAATGCAACGAGAGACCGAAGGGCTTGAGCCTGCGCAGCACCGCGAGGCCGATTCTGCCGGCGCCGATCGTGCCGAAATGCATGCCTTCGATGTCGTAGCTGCGCTCGACGCATTCGGCAATGTTCCATCCGCCGGCCGCCGAAAAAGCATGCGATGGCACGTAATTGCGCACCAGCGTGAGGATGACCATCACCACATGCTCCGCCACGCTGATGCTGTTCGATCCGGTCACTTCGGCAACCGTGATTCCCGCCTGCGCCGCGGCCTTGAGGTCGACGTGATCGGAGCCCACGCCCGCAGTCAGCGCGAGCCTGAGCTTCCTGGCTTTGGCGATGCGCTCCGCGTTCAGGTAGGCGGGCCAGAACGGTTGCGAGATCACGACTTCGGCCTCGGGCAGATACGTCTCGAACGCCGAATTCGGAGCGTCCTTATCGCTCGTCACGATCAGTTCGTGGCCGTGACGCTCCAGATAAGGGCGCAACCCCAGCTCGCCCGAAACGCAGCCCACCAGCTCGCCCGGTTTGAAGCCAGGCGCGCCCGTGGGGTGGGGCGCTTTCTGGCCATTGGCGTAGACAGCGATTTCAGGTATCGCGTCGCGCACATAGTGAGGCGGATAACCGGTTTGAGGGTCGGGATAGAGAACACATAGCACTTTGGCCATCGCTGCGCTCCGCGCTTCACCACGACAACGGTTGCGTAAAGACCTTGCCGCCATATCCCAGCACGACGTTTTCAATTTCGTATTCGGGCGGCTCTTTGGTTTCGAGGATGAGCGCGACACTGCCGGATTGAAGTTTGTCCGCAATCGCTTTCGTGAGCTTGCCGTCGAGAACGTGCTCGATGGCATGCCCGGCAAGCCCCGCGCCGGCCCCGATGGTCGCGCCGGCAAGCGCGCCAGCCGGACCGCCGAGCAATCCGATCAGGCCGCCCGTCACCGCGCCTATGACCGATCCCCAGTACGACTCGGTGTACTGGTTGAGCACCGTGAGTGTGCCGTCCGCGCTCTTTTGGACCATCGCGCCGCTTTCGATCTTGAAGCCGTCGCCATCCTTTTCGAAGTTCCTGAAATCGCGGGCGGCTCGCTGTGCAACATCCAGATCGTCGAAGGTCGCAACAACCAGTTTTTGAGTCATCTTCGCGCTCCTGCTTCGTTGGGCTGCATCTACTAAAGATAGGCAATCGGCACATTCGCGCCACGCAGGTTTTGCCGATATTAACGATCGGGTGCCGGCAAGCTTTGCGTGAGCGCCTGGCGATCGAGCACTTCGGATACGTAGGCCTTGAGGGTTTCGACGATCTTGCGCACGCGCGCCGGCACCGGACGTTGCGGTCGGATCAGCAGGTTCAGCGCAAGCGCAGGCACTTCGTATTGCGGCAGCAATTGCACGAGCTGGCCGCGCTCGATGGCGTCCTTTGCGGCGGGCGCTTCGAGCACGCCAATGCCCACGCCGGCCAGCACCATTTCATACATGGGCCGCCAATGATTGGTCTTGATGGCGGTGCGGATCGCCACGCTGTCGACGATCCCGGTGCCTTTCGTGAGCGGCAGCTGATCCGCGTCGAAGGCACCCTTGACGCGAATGAAACTGTGCTTCGCGAGGTCGGCCGGTTCGACGATCGCGGCGTGCCGCGACAGATAATCGGGCGACGCCACGAGCAGCCGCTCGACCTGACCGAGCGGGTAAGCGATGAACGCGCCATCGCCAAGCTGGCCGAGTCGAAACGAAATGTCCACGCCTTCGGTCACGAGATCGGCAAGACGGTCGTTCAGGACGAGCTCGATATCGAGCCTGGGCCAGGTCTCCCGTATGCGCTTGAGCCCTTCGGGCAGGACCGTTTCGCCAAAGCAATGCGGCGCGGCAATCCGGATCGTGCCTTTGACGACCTGATCCTCGTTCGACACTTCCGCGACGGCCTGCTCGACGGCGCCGAGCACCGACTTGCTGCGCTCGTGGAAGATGATGCCTTCCGGCGTGCATTTGAATGCGCGCGCGTTGCGCAGCAGCAACTGGCAGCCGAGATACTTCTCCAGCCGCTCGATGCGTTCGCTCACCGCGGGCTGACCGATATCGAGGTCGCGCGCAGCCCCGGAAATGCTGCCGCGCTCAACGACTCTCACGTAAATCCGCATGGCTTCCAGCAGATTCACGTTGCGCTCCCTGGCGTGGCGGGACGTATCGGCGGAATGCGCCGTGGAATGCGCAGTGCGGTGCGTGGCAGTGTGCGCGTCGGTGGGGTTCGTGGACATATCGGCCCTTCCATTCATCAAGCTCCAGATTCCTGTCGTCGCCTGCATTGAAGCGACGGTGCGATGGTGAAAGGGTAAGGGGACGGACTTATGAGTGAAATGCACAAATCGGCCCGGGTCCGAAGAGTACAGTTCTGCTACGATCGGCCTCGCCCAGGGGGCGCCACAGAACGCCACGGAGGGCGTTGGATGAAACTGTACGAAAAGCTGGCCGACGACCTTGAGCGCTCGATCCGGCAAGGCGTCTATCGCCACGGCGAAAAATTGCCGTCGATACGCCAGACGAGCCTGCAGCACCGGGTCAGCATCACGACTGTGCTGCGCGCTTACATTCTTCTGGAAAGCCGTGGCTTGATCGCGAGCCGCCCTCAGTCCGGCTATTTCGTGCACGACGAGGCAGGCGCCGAGGACGAGCGCATTCCGCAATTGCGGCCCTCGCGGCCGGTGCCGATCTCGTCGCCGGTGGATGTGAGCCGCCTCGTGCTTTCGACGCTGCGCTCGATTGGCGTGGACGAGGCCGTGCCGCTCGGTTCGCCTTACCCCGACCCGCGCCCGTTTCCATTCGACAAGCTCAACCGGTACGCCTACGAGGCGGGGCGCGGCAAGGCGATCTGGGGCGTGACGGACGCGTTGCCGCCGGGCAACGCGCGGCTCATTCGCCAGATCGCGCGCCGTCACCTCGAAAACGGCATGAGCGTCGATCCGAACGAGATCATCGTCACCGTGGGCGCGACGGAGGCGATCAATCTGTGCCTCCAGGCGGTGGCGAAACCCGGCGACGTGATCGCCGTGGAGTCGCCAACGTTCTACGCGATGCTGCACGCCATCGAGCGCCTGGGAATGCACGCGATCGAAGTGGCCACGCATCCCGAGCACGGCATCGATGTGGAGGCGCTTGCCGCGATCGTTGCGTCGCGGCCCGCGTCGCAACCGATTGCCGCGTGCATGATCATGCCGAATTTCCAGAACCCGCTCGGCTTCATGATGCCCGATGCGAACAAGCGCGCGCTCATGGCGCTCCTCACGCAGCACGATATTCCGGTGATCGAAAACGGCGTCTATAACGAGCTCTATTTCGGCGAGGCGTATCCCACCACGCTGAAATCGCTCGATACGAAGGGGCTCGTGCTGCATTGCGCTTCGTTCTCGAAGAGCTTGACCGTCGCGTACCGCGTCGGGTGGGCGCTGCCGGGGCGGTATCGCGATCAGGTCGAGAAGCTCAAATTCCTCAATACGCTCACCACGGCCACGATTCCGCAAATCGCGATTGCCGGGTTTCTGGAGCGTGATGGCTATGAGCATCATCTTCGGCGCGTGCGCAAGCATTACGCGCAGCAGGCCAACCTGATGCGGGCAATCGTTTCGCGTTTCTTTCCCAAGGGCACGCGCATTTCGCGGCCGGTGGGCGGCTACGTGCTGTGGATCGAGCTGCCGGAAACGGTGGACGCGTTGCGCCTCTATAAGCGCGCGCTGAAACGGGGCATCACGATCGGCCCCGGACACATGTTTTCAATCTTCGAGAATTCATACCGCAATTTCATCCGGCTCAATTACAGCAGTGCATGGACCGATGAAATCGAACAGGCGGTAATCACCGTCGGCAAGCTCGCCGGCGAGCTTCAAGGCGGTTGATTCCATCCGTCTCGATGTTTCGTCCGCACCGGCCGGCTAAAGCCGGCCAAACCCCAGAAAACCGGACCGGTACGCCGATGCATTGCGGCTAGCGCCATCTGCCCCTCGCATCGGGCGATTTATGTCGTGATTTATGCACCGATTTATTTATGTTTTTTTTAACGAGCGGCGCAGGTAGGCTCCATGCCATCGACTACCAAAAGGGGCACATCATGTCCGGAGCGCCTGCGTCCCGCGCACCGTCGGCCAAATCGCTCAAAATCGACGCGATCCGGTTCATGGCGGCGCTCTGGGTGATGCTCTATCACTTCGGCCCGCCGCCGTTCAAGGCGTTCTTTCCGGCTTCGCTGGCGGGCGTCGGCGGCGCGCTCTGGTCGGGTTCCGTGCTGCTGTTCGCGGGACCGGCCGCGGTGATCGTTTTTTTTGTCATTTCCGGTTATTGCATTCACAACGCATATCACCGCGACGCCACGCTGCGGCCCATTAATTATTTTGCGTCGCGCTATGTGCGCATCGGCTTGCCGCTCGCCGTGGTCGCGGTGCTTTGCCAGCCGCTTGGCAACGCCGGCAATCTGCTGGAATCGGTGCTCTGGTCCCTTTACTGCGAGATTGTCTATTACACGATCTATCCGCTGCTGCGCAGCCGCTTTCGCTACGTGGGGGAAATGATCGTCGGTGTGGCGCTCGCAGCCGCCGTGATGGTCTGGTACCGGCACACGCATACGCAGCTCGTGTGCGCGCATTGCGTCTACGAAAATTATGGCGTGGCCGGCACCGCGTTCCTGTATCTGCCTGGCTGGCTGCTCGGCTGTCTCGTGGCCGAGATGCATCGCAACGCCATTGACGGCCGCTCGAGCCATCGCGCTTCAGCGCTCACGGCGGGCATCGCGCGCTGCCTCGCGGCGGTGTCGGGCTGGCTCGCGAACCATCTGACCGCCGCGCGCATTGCGATCGTGGCCGCGGGATCGTTCACGTTCCTGCTCGCGTCCACTTCGCACATCAAGCCTGCGTTCCTGCCGTTCATCGGACCGGATATCACGCTGCCGGTGTTCCAGTTCGTCGTGGCCGGATGGATCGCGGCGGAAACGGCCACCCAGGGCCGCAGCGCGTTCTGGCGATACGCCGGTGCGCTCGGCGCGTGGTCGTACAGCCTGTATCTGTGCCACAAGCTCGCATTGGCGATCCTCGGCGCGACTGGTCATCCGCAGGGAGAGGCGCTCGCCTGGCTCACGACGGTAACCGTTGCGCTCGCAACCAGCTACGCGTTCTACTGCGCCGTCGAGCGGCCTTCGCACCGGCTCGCGCACCGCTTGCGCAAGTTCGTCGCGAAGGTGCCGACGCGGCCCGCAGTCGACTGAGGGCCTTGCGCTCAGATCATTGATCGGGTTTGGCGAACCGACTCAATCCTTGCCCCAGCGCCAGCGCGGCGGCTCGCCTTTGAGCCAGCACACGGCGAGGAGGACGAGGCTATACAGCACGACCAGCGAGATGAAGATCCCACGATAATGGTCCGGCGGCGCAAAGCGGACGGTTGCGACGATCAGCGCGAAGTAGGCTGCCAGGACCGCCCATCCTTGCCAGCGGACCGGCAAGCCCCAGCCCCAGCCGTAGCGCTTGGCCCGAAACCAGTATTCAGGTGTGGGTGACATGGCGTGCCCTCCTGTTTCGCGCGCCGCCCGTGGGCTCGGCGCGCGCGTTCAGCGTTCAATGTTGGTTCGACCATTGTCGTCGATTTGCCCGCCCGCTGGCGCAACGGGGAGCACCCGTTCAAGCCGGGACAGGGTGCCTCGCGCAAAGCGGTTCGCCGGCTGCATTGCCCCGCGACAGCGAGCGGGCGCTCATGAGCCTTGCTAAAAGGCCGATCCCACGATTGAGGACAATCCGGGCGCGCGTTCGTCTCGCGCGCCCCCAGCAGCAATCTGCCGTGCGGGAATTGCAACCAATGCTTACGCCCGCCGGGCGTGTCACACCCTCGCCGCCATTTGGTTGCCAGCACAACATGTTGGCGATGCCGGTCACACTTCGGCCAGCGTGATGACAACATCGATATTGCCGCGCGTAGCCTTCGAGTACGGGCAAGTTTGATGCGCCATCTCGACGAGACGCTGCGCGACCTCGTGCTCGAGCCCAGGCAGGCTCACATTCAGGCGTGCGCTCAGCGAGTAGCCATCGTCGCCTTTCACGAGATCGATTTCGGCATTGACAGCCGTCTCTCCCGGCAGCGCGATCTTCAGTTGACCTGCAGCGAGCCCCATCGCGCCGATGAAGCACGCCGACCAGCCCGCACCGAACAACTGCTCCGGGTTGGTGCCCGGCGCGCTCGATCCCGGCGACGAGAGTTTGACCTCGAGCCTGCCGTCCAGACTGTGAGCGGCGCCGTCGCGGCCGCCGGTGGTGTGCGTCTTGCCCGTGTACAGAACTTTTGCTGCCTGGCTCATGGTCGATTCCTCATGAAAATGTTGAGTGATACGAGTAGGGCGGCGTCATCGCGCCGACGCGCTGGCATCCGGTCGTACCGGGAGGCTGTCGCATGGATTTCGCCGTTGACGCATTAGAACCGGCCGATGTATCCGGCATGTTTGCAGAAGGGGGGTTATTGATTCGCTGTGTGTACGAGGATCGGGCAGACACACTGGGATACAAAGCGTTTACATGATTCGGCTATAAAACCGTTGCAACGCTGTGTCCCATCCAAAAATGGAGAAATGAGTCATGTCAGATTCCGTCAATATCCGCCGCCGACGGCTTCTCGGTACCACGCTGGCGAGCATCAGCCTCGCTGAGCTGGGCTTGAGCAGCCTTGCCCATGCGCAGTCGTCCGGCGCGCGCACAGGCAGCGGTGTTTCGTTCGGGCCCATCCAGCAGATCGATGCGGGCGTACTCAACGTGGGCTACGCGCAAGCCGGGCCGAAGAACGGCCCCCCGGTGCTGCTGCTGCATGGCTGGCCCTACGACATCCACAGCTATGTCGAAGTCGCGCCGCTGCTCGCGGCGGCGGGCTATCGCGTGATCGTGCCGTATCTGCGCGGCTATGGCCCGACGCGCTTTCTCTCGGCGGACACGATGCGCAACGGGCAGCAGGCGGTGACCGCTGTCGACATCGTCGCGCTGATGGACGCATTGAAGATCGATCAAGCGGTGCTTGGCGGCTACGATTGGGGCGCGCGCACGGCGGATACTATCGCCGCGTTGTGGCCCGAGCGCGTGAAGGGGCTCGTCTCGGTGAGCGGCTACCTGATCGGCAGCCAGGAGGCGAACAAGAAGCCGCTGCCGCCGCAGGCCGAGTTGCAATGGTGGTATCAGTACTACTTCGCAACGGAGCGCGGCGCGCAGGGTTACGCGGCGAACCGCGATGCGTTCAACAAGCTGATCTGGCAACTGGCGTCGCCGAAGTGGAACTTCGACGATGCCACCTACGCGCGCTCGGCCGCGGCGTTCCAGAATCCGGATCATGTGGCGATCGTCATCCACAACTATCGCTGGCGTCTTGGCCTCGCGCAGGGCGAATCGAAATACGACGGCATCGAGCAGAAACTGGCCGCCGGGCCGGCCATTTCGGTGCCGACGATCACGCTCGAAGGCGATGCCAATGGCGCGCCGCATCCACAACCGGCGGCGTATGCGAAGAAGTTCACGGGGAAGTATGTGCACCGGGATCTTGGCGGCGGTATCGGCCATAACTTGCCGCAGGAAGCGCCCAAGGAGTTCGCCGAGGCGATTGTGCAGGTGACGCGGTTGTGAGGTGGGGCGGGAGGCGCGCGAAGTAGCCGTTTTGGGGGGCGCCCGTAGACGACTTCAATAGCATGCGAGAAACACTGCATTTGCCCAGTTCACCCGTGAACGCAAAGCGGCCTGGTGAATCCATCGCTGAATTCAATGCTGGCAAGCCTTCCAGGCGAGGCTTGATAGATGATCCAGCAGAAAAGGAAGGCCAAAAACAAGGCGGAAGCGGTAAACGCAGTTGAAGTTGCATGGTCGAGCAATGCCTGGGATGATTACCGCTACTGGCAAGCAACGGACATGGCAATCGTTCGCGAGATCAACGGGCTTCTTGAAGAAACCTCGCGCGATCCATTTCGCGGAACCGGCAAACCGGAACCGTTGAAGGGAAGTCTTACCGGGTTCGGGCCGCGACGCATCACGAAAGCCGATCGCCTTGTGTACATCGTCCAGGAGGGCGTCACATACGTCATGCAGTGTCGTTACCACTACCGCGTAACCCCGCAACAGCAAAAGCACCGGCAACGGTGCTTTTCCACATCTACTGCGGATTGCGCAGGACGAGCTAACCCCGCTTGCCTCCAACCCCCAGCAGATTCCGGATAGCTTGTTCGGTCTCCTCATAGTGGCCCTCTCCAACCCGCGTATAAACCACCTTCCCATTCTTGTCGATGAGATAAAGCGCCGGCCAATACTGGTTCCCATAGGCATTCCACGTCGCATACTGGTTATCCTGCACGACAGGATATTGAATGCCGAACCGCGCGATCGCCTTCTTCAGATTGCCCGTGTCGCGCTCGAACGGATATTCCGGCGTATGCACTCCGATCACCACGAGCCCCTTGTCGTGATAGCGGGTGTACCAGTCCTTCACATAGGGCAGCGTGTGGGCGCAGTTGATGCAATCGAAGGTCCAGAATTCGACGAGCACGACCTTGCCGCGCAATTGCTTCAGATCGAGCGGCGCGCTGTTGAGCCAGGCGCCGGTGCCGGTGAAGTCGGGCGCGTTCGCGCCGATGTGCACGGTGGCCGGTTCGGTGGCCGGGTCCTGGGCGGATGCGTAGGCCGCGTACGCGGCGGTGGCGGCCAGCCCCGCAATTGCGGCAACGGCGGCCGTAATCTTGAGTCGATCGAACATGACGGTCTCTCCATGATGGGGTGTTCGACCGTATTGGACCGCGCGCACGTATCCGGCAAATGTCCCTGGCGCTCGCGTGCGAAACACAGTGTGTCGCGACACGTTCCAGATACACAGCGATACAAAGGAGGCAGGTATGGTGTGCCCTTGAGGCGTCACGCGCCTATGCCGGCTTCGAGCTCATCCAGCGCGCCCTCATGCGCATCGAGCAGGCGCCGCGCATCGGGCAGCGCGCGGCGCACGAGCGCACGGGCCGAGGCGGGCAGGTCCTCGCAGGCGTCCTCGATGTCACCGCTGCGATGCTCGCCGAGCATCGCGAGGAGCACGCAGGCCTGGTGCACGTCCTTTTGCGACTTGACGAGCATGCTGGTGCGCAGGCGCGACACCAGCAGCTTGTGTATCGCAAAGCGCGCCGGGTCCGGCACCCGGACGGGCACTGCGCCGTGCCTCGAAATGAGCGTGCCCATCTGCGACTTGCCGAGCAGGAAGGCGAGGTAGGGCAGCCCCGTGGCGTGCGCGCCCAGCTCGGGTACCGCGATCGTCGGGAACGAATCGTCGTCCGACGGCACGAGCAGGTCGACATGAAAGCGCGTCGCGCCCGCTTGCTTGAACGATGTCGATGGCGCGCCGCGCGTCATCGGCGGCACTTCCACGAAGGCGATGCCGGTCTCTTTGAGGATCGCGAGCAGTCCGCCCGTGGGCACGTGCTGCAGCGCGAGTTGCCGCGCGCGCGCAATATCGACGTCCTCCGTTTCGTAGGAGACCGATTTGATGCCGAGGCTGTTGAGCAGCACCGCGTAGGCATGCGAGCCGATGAGCACGGCTCCCGCCTGGAAGAGGCCGTGGTTGTAGAGCACGCCCATCGTGGCGTAGGTCTTGTTGTCGGCGATCTGGAAGCCCAGCTTCGCGAGCTCGCGGATGCGGTTCACGAGATCCTTGGTTTGCGCGATGCGCTCGCGCATCGCTGCCACGCGCGCTTCCACCTCCGGGTCGCCTTGCGGGCCGCCGAGACTTGTCTCCTGCTTCTTGCCCTCGGGACTCATGAACTGGCGGGCGTAGTAGACGAAATCGAGGCGCTTGTGCTCGAGGATCGTGCCCGGCGCGCCGGTGAGCACCGTGTCTTGCGCCGCGGCGGCCTGCTCGACGTTCGCAAGCTGGGCGCAAAAGGCCGGGTCGTGACGCTGGTAAAGCGGTGAGCCGAGCATATCCGGAGCCGTTTTCAGTAATTTTTCATATTTTACTGAAAAAATGGCGGGCGGCAAAATTTCAGTAGTTTTTATAAAATTACTGAAAATCGTGCCGCCCAGATAGGGCTGCCAAGGTGGGGCCGCCATTGCAGCGCCGACGCGCCGGGTAGAATGCGCATCGACAACGCCCGGCGCTGCTACCGGGGCGAACAGACATGGCGGGACAGGGGCGGAGGCGCGCAAGGTGGTGATCGATTATTTTTTGGCGATTCGGGCATTTCTTCAGGCTGCGGAGCTGGGCAGCTTCAGCAAGGCGGCCGAGCGGATCGAGGTCAAGACGTCGACGGTCTCGCGCTACATCTCCGAGCTCGAAGCCGATCTCGGCATCTCGCTGTTCAATCGCTCGACGCGCGGCCTCACGCTGACCGAGGGCGGGCGCGTCTTTCGCGAGCGTGCGTTGCGCGTGATGCAAAGCCTCGACGAGGCACGCGAGGCCGCGTCGTCGCTCAATAGCGCCCCGCAGGGCGTGCTGCGCGTCACCATGCCGACCTCGTTCGGGCGCAGGCACGTGATCCGCCACCTGCCCGAGTTCATGGCGCGCTACCCCAAGATCAACGTCGATGCGATCCTGACCGACGACGTCGTGAACA
>DATEJU010000130.1:0-10778 GCA_035277805.1 Paraburkholderia sp.
CTCGCTGCACGCGAAGCGTGCCGCGGTGATCGACGACAACACCACTTATGCGAAGGGGCTCGCGCAGAACACGGTCGAGGCACTCAAGAAAGACGGCGTCGACGTCGTGTACGCCGACTCGATTACGCCGGGCCAGATGGACTATTCGCCCACGCTGACCAAGGTCGCGTCGCTCAAGCCGGATGTGATCTATTACACCGGCTACTTCTCCGAGGCCGGGCTGCTCGTGAAGGAAGCGCGGCAACTGGGCCTGAAGATGACCCTCATGGGCGGCGACGGCACCAATGACCCGACGCTCATGAAAACCGCGGGCCCGGCGGCCGACGGCATGATCATCACCACCTCGCCGCTCGCGCAATTCCTCTCGGGCGCCCGCGGCTTCGTGGACGACTACAACAAGGCCTATGGTCATGGCCCCGGTCCGTATTCGGTCTATGAATACGATGCCGTGGGCGTGACCGCCAAAGCCATCGCCGACGCGAAGTCGACGAGCCCCGCCGCGATCATCGCCGCGCTGCACAAGATCAAGGACTATTCGGGCGTGACCGGCGTGATCGGATTCAATCCGAAGGGCGATCGCAGCCGGGCGGTCTATATCACGATCATCGTGCATAACGACGAGTTCGCGGCCTACCAGCGCCAGGATGCATCGGGCAAGTGGGTCGCCATGAAGTGAGCGCGGCGGCGCAGCCGTTGCGGCCATGAGCACCTTTTTCCAGTTCGTCGTCGAAGGGCTGACGATCGGCTCGTTCTACGCGCTCGTGGCCCTCGGCTACACGATGGTGTACGGCATCATCCGCCTCATCAACTTTGCGCACGGCGACCTGTTCATGGTCGGCGCGTTCATCGGCTGGACGAGTCTCGCGACGCTCGCGAGCGCGCACCTGCCGCTCGCGCTCGCGCTGCTGGTCGCCTTCGGGGCGTCGATGGCGGTAACCGGAGGACTCGGCGTCGTGATCGCGCGCATCGCCTATCAGCCCTTGCTGCGCGCGCCGCGCCTCTCGATCCTCATCACCGCGCTGGGGGTCTCGCTGCTGCTCGAGAACGCCGTGCTGCTGATGTATGGCGCCGGCTTCAGAACCTATCCGCACCTGTTGACCCAGGCAGGCCTGAATGTGCACGATGTGCAGATCACGTTTGCGCAGATCGGCATTGTCACCGCCAGTTTCGCGCTGATGCTCGCGCTGTACTTCTTCGTACACCATACGTTTCTGGGAATCGCGATGCGCGCGCTCGCCATCGACCAGGATGCGGCGCGCCTGATGGGCATCCATGTCGAGCGGATGATCCATTTGACCTTCTTCATTGGATCGATGCTCGCCGCCGTGGCCGGCGTGATGGAAGGCCTTTACTACACGCAGATCAATTTTTTCATGGGCTTCGTGCTCGGCCTGCGTGCGTTCACGGCGGCGGTTCTGGGCGGCATCGGCAACATTCCGGGCGCCATGGCTGGCGGCTTCCTGATCGGGCTGCTCGAGGCGTTCGGCGCGGGCTATGTGTCCTCGCGCTGGACCGATGTGTTCGTGTTCGGTGTCCTGATCGCCGTGCTGGTGGTCAAGCCCACGGGGCTGTTCGGCGAGCGCGTGGTGGAGAGGATGTAACTCATGCGCGCACCGGCTTCGATGCCCGCTTCGCCGACGCTCGCCACTGCTGCGCTGCTCGCCGTGGCCATCGTGCTGCCCGCGTTCTCCAGCAACTATGTGATCGATGTTGCGCTGACCATCGTCACATACTCGATCCTCGGGCTCGGGCTCAATATCGTGGTGGGCTATGCGGGTTTGCTCGATCTCGGCTATGCGGCGTTCTTCGCGATTGGCGCGTATACGACGGCGCTGCTCGAAACGCTGCTCGGTTTCTCGTTCTGGGAGACATTGCCATTCAGTCTCGGTTTTGCCGGCGTATCCGGGATTTTCATCGGCTATCCGACCTTGCGTCTGCGCAGCGACTATCTGGCGATCGTCACGCTGGGATTCGGCGAAATCACCCGCATCGTCGCGACCAACCTCGAGATTACCGGCGGCCCGAACGGGATCTACGGCATTGCCAGCCCGAGCCTGTTCGGCTATGAAATCAGCTCGCCGCGCGCTGTCTACGAGCTGGGCATTGCGTTCCTGATGGTCGTGCTGCTGTTCGCCGTGCGACTGGGCCGCTCGCGCCTCGGGCGCGCGTGGACAAGCATCCGCGAGGACGAAGCCGCTGCCGAGGCGGTTGGCGTCGCAACGCTGCGCGTGAAGCTGCTGGCCTACGTGATGGGCGCGCTGATCGGCGGCATTGCAGGGAGTCTCTTTGCGGCGCGCTTTGGCACCATCGATCCCACCGGCTTCACTTATCTGCAGTCCGTAACGATACTCATCGTGGTCGTGCTCGGCGGGCGCGGCAGCATTCCGGGCGTGATTCTGGGCGCGATCATCGTGGCCGGCGTGCCGGAGATGCTGCGCTTTCTGAACCTCTGGCGCATCTTCGGGTTCGCCGTCGCACTGGTGGTGCTGATGCTGCTGCGCCCGCAAGGCTTGTGGCCGGTGCGCGTGCGGCGCGCCATGCCGCAGGCGGCGCTGCCAGCCGCGCAGTTGGCCGATCGATCGTCCCTGCTGCAGGCCGCGGCGGCTCGCGAATCTGCCGCGCCGCCTGCCGCCGCAGCAGCCGGCGAGACGCTGCTCGAGGTGCGCGACCTCACATGCCGCTTCGGCGGCGTGATGGCGATCGGCGGCATCGGCTTCGTGGTGCGCCGCGGCGAGATTCTTGCGCTGATCGGCCCGAACGGCGCGGGCAAGACCACGGTATTCAACTGCCTCACGGGCGTCATCCGCGCGAGCGGGGGGCGCATGCTCTGGTGCGGTTCACCGCTGGGTGGCGGCGCGCCGCACCGCAACGTGCATCGCGGCATCGCCCGCACGTTTCAGGGCATCCGCCTCTTCGGGCACATGAGCGCATTCGAGAACGTGTTGATGGGCATGGACCATCGGCTGCACACGTCGCTCTTCGCCGAGCTGGCGGGCACGCCCTCCGCGCGCGCCGAGGCGGCCGAGCATGAGGCGCAAGGCATGCGCTGGCTCGACATGGTCGGACTGGGCGGGCGGGCGAGCGAATACGCGGCCGATCTGCCGTACGGCGACCAGCGCCGGCTGGAAATCGCCCGCGCGCTCGCGAGCAACCCGCGCCTGCTCCTGCTGGACGAGCCTGCCGCCGGGATGAACCCGACCGAGAAGCACGCGCTGATGGAACTGATCCGGCGCATCCGCGCGCTGGGCGTCACGGTCCTGCTGATCGAGCACGACATGACGCTGGTGATGGGCGTGTCGGACCGGATCATCGTGATGGATCATGGCGTGATGATCGCCGAAGGGTCGCCCGCGCAGATCCAGAGCGACGCGCGCGTGATCGACGCCTATCTGGGCACGGCCGAGGAAGACGACGACGCCAGTAATGCCGCCGACGGGGAGGAATCGCTGTGGGGCTCCTAGAAGTGCGCGATCTGCGCGTGAGTTACGGCAACATCGAAGTGCTGCACGGCATCTCGCTCGACGTCGGGCCGGGTGAGATCGTTGCGTTGCTCGGCGCGAACGGCGCGGGCAAGACCACCACGCTCAGAACCATCTCGGGGCTGCTGCGTCCACGCGGTGGGCGCATTGCGCTCGACGGAGAAGCGCTCACCGGGCTGCCGGCCCACCGGATCGTCGCGCTCGGCATTGGACACGTGCCCGAGGGCCGCAGGATGTTTGGAGTGCTGACGGTCGAGGAGAACCTGCGGCTGGGTGGCTATCTGATGCGGCGCGACGCCGTTGCGCTCGAGCGCCGGATCGCGGCCCTCTATGAGACCTTCCCGCGCCTTGGCGAGCGCCGCGCGCAACTGGCCGGAACGCTCAGCGGCGGCGAGCAGCAGATGCTGGCCATCGCGCGCGCGCTGATGCTCAAGCCGCGGCTCGTGCTGCTCGACGAACCTTCGATGGGGCTCGCGCCGAAGCTCGTGCGCGCGATCTTCGGCATGATCGCGGACATCTGCACCGAGGGCACGGCGGTGCTGCTCGTCGAGCAGAATGTCCGGCAGGCGCTGCGCATCGCGCACCGCGCTTATGTGCTGGAGAGCGGCAATGTGGCGCTCGCGGGCGCGTCCGGAGAGTTGGCGCAGGACAGCCGCGTTCGTGCCGCGTATCTCGGCGGGAGTGCGACCGCGACGGGGTAAGCGCGGGCCAGAGCCCGGTCGTGCCGCCATGTGGCGCAAAGGCGGCCCCTGTTGGGCAAGAAACTGCTTGACGCGGCACCGGCTACCGCGTACTGTCGTGCACCAAAGTCTCAAAAGTGCTCGATTGCTGATCAATTGCCGCTATCCGCGGCTCTCGTTGGCCTCTCCTTTTTGATTTTTCATTCGCCCTTTTATCGAGGGCGTGTAACTTTATTCGTCTGTTTAAGGAATTACTAGTGGAAACCGGTACTGTCAAATGGTTTAACGATACCAAGGGTTTTGGCTTCATTACGCCGGACAAGGGTGGTGATGATCTGTTCGCACACTTCTCGGAAGTGCGTGGCACGGGCTTCAAGACGCTGGCTGAGGGCCAGAAGGTCAGCTACGAAACCAAGCGCGGCCCGAAGGGTCTCCAGGCTTCGAACATCACGCCGCAGTAACGCTATCGGATCGCGTCCGCCCGCTGCTCATGGGGGCGGCGCGATTTTCTCGCCTTGCCGTGGCGCTCGTATGCCACGCTTGCCAGCTATCTTTTCTTGCATTCCTGTTCCCGCCGCGCCTGCAGGTTAAAGGTGTGGTGTCTTTAGCTCGCCGGGTTTTCGCTCGTGCTACTCGATATCGGGTTCCCGCCAACCGGCTATGATCCCGGTGTGCTCATCGGCGGCGTTACTCGAGCGCAGGGCTCGGGAAGTCCGGAGCCCTGGCGGATTGCCGGGTTTCGGCGCTCCAGGCGTCGTTGCTTGCCGGCTCAGGTTTGCACAGATCCGTTTCCGGCGTAGATGCGCAACGTATGTGCATATACACTGGACCACGCTCAACATCACCATGCGTGCTAGCGTTGCAGTGATCGGCAGTGTTTGCCGGCTCCTGCATTGACGCGACGCCACGCTTTCTGGAGGCATTGATTTGGCAAAAGAAGAACTGCTGGAACTGGACGGGGTTGTCGACGAGGTGCTGCCCGACAGCAAATACCGTGTCACGCTCGAGAACGGCGTGGTCGTGAACGCGTATGCCTCGGGCCGCATGCGCAAGAATCACATTCGCATTCTTGCCGGTGACCGGGTCACGCTCGAGTTGTCGGTCTACGATCTCTCGAAAGGTCGGATCAACTTCCGGCACAAAGACGAGCGTGCGCCTGCTGGGCAGCCGCGCCCCGCTATGCGCCGTCGATAAGCGGGCCGCGCCCCGGACCACGCGTTCGCGCCCGTGAGATGCATGGCGCGGCGCTGTGTTTGAACGCCAGCCCGTGCAATAAAGCCCTGGTGATTGCGCGTTCAATTGCGCAGCCAGGCGCACATCAATCGGTCCCGCGCGGCTGCGTTCTGTGACGCGCGAGGAACCGATCGAGTTGGCCCGCAAACGCTTTGCTGTCGCGCGCACTGAAAGGTGCGGGGCCACCCGTGTCAATGCCCGAATTGCGCAGTTGATCCATGACGTCGCGCATCGTCAGGCGCTCCTGGATATTTTCACGCGTAAACCAGTTCCCGCGCGGGTCGAGCGCATGCGCGCCCCGCTCGAGTACCGCTGCCGCGAGCGGTATGTCCGCGGTAATCACCAGATCGCCCGATGCGACGAGTTCGACGACGCGGGCATCGGCCGCATCGAAACCCGCCGGCACCTGGATCGACTTGATAAAGGGAGACGGCGGCGTGCGCAAATATTGGTTGGCTACCAGCGTCACGCTGATTTCGGCACGCCTGGCGGCTCGAAACAGGATGTCCTTGATGACGGCGGGGCAGGCGTCCGCGTCGACCAGCACTTGCATGAAGGCAATTCCAGTACGTTAAAACGCGATCATATCCCAAGGCTCGCACCGGTCTTGCCGAAATCCGGAACGACTCCGCCGAGAGCCACCTCAACGCAAAAGTCGTGGACGGCGCTCACCATCTGCTGCAGCCCCGGCTGTTCCAGTGGATCGTGCCCGGCGTTTTCCAGCATCGTCACCTTCACGGGCACGCGCCTGATTCGTTGCAGAAACAACTGGCTCAGATGCAAGGGCGTCCAGCGATCCTGCGCCGCCTGCGTGAGCAAGACGGGACACACGTCGAAATCTTCCGGCTCGATAACCGGTTGATAGCCCGTGTAGCTGGCCAGAAAGCGCATGGTCACCCACTTGCCCGCCGAGGTTTTGTCCGCCATGCAGGCCTTGAGCGCGGCCGGATCGTTCACGAGCGTGCGCATCTTGCTCGCAGCCGCCATCGGCATGCGCAAGCCGGCGAGCGGCGTGCGCGCAGTGAGCGCCGCGAGCGGGCCGCCCACGCGGCTCATGAAGCGATTGTACGCAGTCTCGTCGCGTACCTGCCGGATGCGTTGATCGAGAAACGTCATGCCGACAATGCCCTTGACCTTGCTGCTCTTCGCCGCGACGTGATACGTCTCCATTCCTCCCGCGCTCAGGCCGTAAAGCACGATGGGCCGGTCGTCTCGCGCCTGTTCCGCATCGATGAGATCGCTGCCGGCCTGCACCCAGTCATCGTAGCGGATGGGCTTGCCGCGGCGGAGCTGGGTCAGGCCGTATTCCGGCATGTCGATCGCAATGGTCTCGAAGCCTCTGCGGGCAAGCGGTGCGCCGAGTATCGTCGACATCTGCCGGCCGTTCGTGCCCACGCCGTGGAACAGAATCACCTTCAGCGGCGCGCGGGCATTGCGATAGCAGTCGAGATGGATGCGGTGCCCGTTCCATGACCACCATTCTTCCTGCGGCAGCTGCGCCGGCTGCAACTGGAATTCGGCGGGGAGAAAGCCTTGAATCCGCTTCCAGCTTTCCTGTTGCGCATAGGTCGTCATTCGAAATCTCTCCTGGTGCGATCTCTTTCGTGCATTCGATCGAGTCGTTCGAGCGGCGACTGACTGACACGGATAGTGCGTCTGCATGGGAAAACACCCATGCTGGGACGGGACAATTGTTTTAGTATTTGGGCCAAACCGACGTGTCGAGGGTTTCTCTGCATGAGCTTCTGGGATTTCACCCGGAGTCCGGCCAGCGCCCGGCTGCTGGTCGATTTCGGCGATGAGCGTGGCCTGCCGCACGCGAAGCTGCTCGCCGGCACGGGGTTGTCGGCCGCGCGGATCGACGACCCGAATACGGAGGTGACATCGGCCCAGGAACTGCGGCTGTACGACAACCTGCTACGGCTGCTCGGTTATCCGCCCGGAATCGGCCTCGCGCTCGGCGCGCGCTATCACTTCTCCGCGTACGGCGTTTGGGGCTACGGCCTGATCGCGAGTGCCACGGGGCGCGATGCGCTCGCGTTGGCCATGCGCTTCCTGCCGCTCACTTATGCGTTCACCGTGATCACGTACCGCGAGGCAGACGATCGCGGCATGCTGAACTTCGGCGCGCCGGAGTTGCCGGACGTCCTGAGCCGGTTCCGCGTGGAGCGCGACATGGCGGCGGCGGCCATGCTGATGCATGAAGTCGGTGGGGCGGATTTCGTGCTGTCGGGCTTCGCGCTGCAAGCGAGCAAACCGCGCGAGGGGCACGAGGGGCACGAAGCGCATGAGGCACGACTCGCCGTTCAGCGTCTGCACGGTGTCGCCCCAGTCTACGGCGCGCGCTCGAATTGCCTCACATTCGAGCGCGCGTGGCTCGACCGCAAGCTGCCGCAGGCCAACGCCACGACCGCAGCGATGTGCGAACAGATGTGCAAGCAGTTGGTGGAGGCGCGCCGCGCGCGCGTCGGCACATCGGCGATGATCCGGCATTACCTGAATGCGACGTGGGGCGGGGCGCCGCTTTCGCTCGAAGAGATGGCGCGCATGGTGAACATGAGTGCGCGCACGCTCAAGCGCAGACTCCAGGAAGATGGCACGACGTTCCGGGCCTTGCTCGATGAATCACGCAGCGCGATGGCCGAAACGCTATTGAGCGACGCGCATTTGACGCTCACGGAGATTGCGGATCGGCTTGGGTACAGCGACTTGTCGAGTTTCTCGCAAGCGTTCAAGCGATGGCATGGGGTGGCGCCGCAAGTCTATCGCGCGGGAATGAAGCAAGGGCGGAGCGAGGCGAAGCGGCAGGGCGAACGATTACGCAGGATACCGAATGATTAGATTACTCAAAAAAATCCGGAGCCGGTCCTTTGACTGGACGGCTGTTGTCGGACATTCGAACGGTGGTTTCGCTCGGGAAATTGCCGTTCTCATTTGAGGGATGACCTTGATGAAAGAGGACCTTGCAAAATTGGCGGCGGACCTCGAGCGCTTGCTCAAGCTGCGCAGTCTGCCGTTCGGAATGATGCTGTGCGAGCGGCGTGAGGACATGGAGGCGATTCATCGTATTCGCCGCCCCAAGGCGATCCATACGCTCGATCAGATCGTCGGGCAAGCCGCCCGGCTGGGTTTTACGATCGGCGTAACGGCCGAAGATCTGGTGGGGGCGCAATGCCGGTCGGTCGTTGGTCTGGGAAATGCCAAGGATGACGAATGGAAATCGGGCCAGCAAATGGCAGGCGTCTGGTATGCCACGCTCGAAGATTCCCGTGCGCATCAAGCGGCCATGGAGTGCGTTGCGGACGGAAAATATGAAGCGCTGGTGGTATCTCCGCTGGCCGCCGGCCGTATCGACCCGACCATCGCGCTGTTCTACGCAACGCCTGGCGCCATGATGTACTTCATCAACGGCTTGCAGTGGTCGGGATACAAGCGTTTCGACTGGAGCGTGGTTGGAGAATCGGCCTGTGCGGATTCGTGGGGGCGAGCGTTGAAGACCGGGGAGCCGAGCTTGTCGATTCCCTGTTTTGCGGAGCGCAGATACGGAGGCGTCCTCGACGACGAGATGCTGATGGCGCTGCCCCCCGCTGCGCTGGCGCAAGCCATTGCAGGCATGGAGGCGCTCGCGAAGAACGGACTTCGGTATCCGTTTGCGCAGTACGGGATCCAGCAGGACGTGCGTGCGGGGATGGAGGTGAGTTACGCGAAAAAGTAACCTGCCTCAGGCCCGAACCGCCATAGCCCGCTGCTGAAGCGCTTGCCGATACGCATTGGGCGCGGCGCCGAACGCATCGCGGAAACGATGGCTGAAGTGGCTTGCATTCGCATAGCCGCATGCCGCCGCAACGTGAGCAAGCGGCAAGGTGGTCGTGCGCAACAGTATGCGGGCCCGTTCGAGACGCTGGGCGGCGATCCATGCATGCGGCGGCTGTCCGAACGAGGTGCGGAACATGCGCGCGAGGTGGTACTCGGAGAGACAGGCGACCTCGGCAAGCGCGCCCAGCGTCAATGGCTCGCCGAGATGGGCATCGATGTAGTCGCGCAGGCGCCGCCGCGTGGTCACCGAAAGCCCGCCCTTGAGGGCCGCCCCCGGGCGGCGTACGCCCTGGCTGCGCAGCAGCAGGCTCAGCACTTCGTGGGCCGTTTCATTGCTGCGCAGCAGGCCCTCCGGATTGGCCCAGTCCTCATTGGCGAGCGTCTGGCAAAGCGCGGCAATGCGTTCGTCTTCGAAATACGTGCGGTCGGCGAGCGTGAGCTCGCGCGGTTCCCGGTCGAGTTCGCGAATGGCCCGTTGCGTGAAATGCCCCGGCAGAAAATAGAGGTGCATGAAATGCATGTGGCCGCGCACCCACCAGCGCGATTCGTGATCGCCAGGCAGCGCGCAGAGGCGACTTGGCGCGCCGTAAACGCCCGGCAGCTTCTGCCGCTCGGTGCGGTAGCCGCCGTCGATATAGCACGACAGCGTGTGATGGCCCGGCTGCTCGTAGATGGTCTCGGCTTCACGCGTCTCGCGCGTCCAGACCGCCACCGCGAGTTGATCGCCGAGCCACGCGAACCGCTCTAGCGTCGCATTGGCGGCGCTCAAGGTGCGGCACACCGAATGCAGCCCGAACGGCGTGCTGGCGAGGTCGAGCACGGGAGGCGACGAAGGGGCATCCATGGTTCGGCGAGCGGGCGGCTGGGTGGTATGAAGTGATTACGGGTTGGTTACAGCGAGCGGTTAGCGAGTTCGAGTATACGCTCCGGCTCCGCCTCGCGAAGGTTGTCGGCAAGAAATGCGCAATCCTGGACAAGCGCGTGCCGCCGCTGCGCGCCATAGTTGAAGCATCGAGTCCCGGTTATTTCCAGCCATGAATTTTCTACTTTACGCGCTCACTGTGCTGATCTGGGGTACCACCTGGATTGCCATCAAGTGGCAGCTTGGCGTCGTGCCTGCACCCGTTTCCATTGCGTGGCGTTTTGGCATTGCGGCGCTCCTGATGTTCGCGTTGCTGCGTCTCATGCGCAGGCCCGTATGGCCGCCGCGCGACGCCTGGCGCTATCTGGCGGCTCAGGGCCTGGCGCTCTTCTGCCTCAATTTCCTGTGCTTCTACTATGCCGAGAACATCGTGCCGAGCGGTCTCGTGGCCGTGGTGTTCTCGACGGCGCCGCTGCTCAATTCGGTCAACGGGCGTCTCTTCATGAGCCGGCCGTTGCAGCCTACTGCGGTGGGCGGGGCGGTGCTGGGCCTCATTGGGATCGTGTGCCTGTTCGTGCAGCAAATGGCCGGCCATATCGGCGATCAGACCGCGTGGCTCGGGCTCGGAGTGGCGTTTCTCGGCACGCTGTGTTTCTCCACGGGCAATCTGCTGTCCAGCCGCATGCAGTCCATGGGCCTGCATCCCTT
>DATEJU010000131.1:0-9509 GCA_035277805.1 Paraburkholderia sp.
CAGCACCGGACTACACTGGATACACGCACCCGCTAAATACCTGATAAATCACGGTTTCTGGACTGCACTGGACTGCACTGGACTGGAAAATTCGCCCTCATAACCCGAAGGTCGCAGGTTCAAATCCTGCCCCCGCAACCAGACATCGCCAGATGTCTGAAAAAACGTCGAATCAATGAACCCGCCTTGAGCGGGTTTTTTGTTATCCGCTGCTCGCAGCCGTCCTTGCTGCATGGCGATTCCGCTTCCTTGACCTCCATTCGCATCCGCTTATTCAGCCGGGCGTTGAACCGCCATGGTCATCCAGGCTACGCCTGTCCGGATTGACAGCAGACAATTCACGGCGACTTCTGGCTTTCTCTGTCGTCGTGATGCGCTTAATCTTCTGCGCTTACCGGCATACGCCAGACGCTTCCCTCCAACCGGCCTCGTCTTTAGCTGCCGATGCCGCGTCTCTCTGGTGACGTCTCCACCGGTTCACTGCTCTGTGTCTTACCGCGGCCCATGAAGAAAGCTATCGATCCGCAAAACCATCAGTCTGCGCTCGAACGCGTCCTCGAGCGCTTCGTCGAGGCCGCTGAGCCCGATATCGCGTTGTTCAATGATCTGGTCAGTTGCATGCGTCCGCAGCGCGCCCGCGACAGCGATTCCGCCCGCCATGCAATCTATACGCTGTGCTTCTTGCTCGAGCACCGTGGGGACTATCGGGCTGCGCTGCGCGCCGCACTTTGGCGCCTGATGACGGAACGCAGACAAGTCTCGCTGTACACGGATGTCGGCATCTTTCCGAACAACGGTTTTTCCACTGAAGTCACGCATCGGTTCGTTCGCAGCACGCTACTGCCCGATCTATTCGATCTGGGCCAGTTGCGCGATGTGATCGCCAAGGTCTTCAAGCGGGCACGCGATCATGTGTGGGTGCGCGACGCCGGTGTCGGGGCCTGGACCGGTCTGCTGCGCGCGCTGCGCTTTGGCGAGGCTTCCGGTGAGGAGGGCGCGCACGCGGCGCCAGGTGCTATGCAGTCGCTGCGCCAGTTGCTCGAAGCGCTGCGCGTGCTGTCCTACCGGATTGCGGCGATCGGCCTCGAACCCGAAGTGCTTCGGCACGATCCGCCGGTCGACTCGCACCGTTCGCCGTTCATTGCGCAAAACCAGGAAATGCTGGCGTATCTCGCGCGCGTCGAGGCGTCGTGCAGTGTGGAGCCAGCATCGACAATCTCGCGCTGCGGCGATACCGATACGAGCGCGCTTTGCGAGGGCGGCGCCGACAAAGCGCATCTCGCGGTGCTGCTCGACCAGTGCCGCGAAGTCGGCGAGCGGATCCGCAGGCGCGCCGCGCATACGGGCACGAGCGTTTCGTTGACGCTGCATCTGTTGCGCCTGAAGCAGCATCTCACGCGCGCGGAGTTGCTGATCGATGTGGTGGATACCCTGCGCAAGCCGCGCGGCGCCGATGCGGCGCTGCCCATGATTGCGCGGCTAGGCTCCGAATTGATCCAGGCGGAGTGCTGCCGCAACAATCTGCGCGATTACTTCCGCCAGAATGTCGAGCTGATCGCCCTGCGGGTGACGGAGAATGCCGGCCATGCCGGCGAGCACTATATCGCGTCAAGTCGCAAGGACTACTTTGCACTGCTGCGATCCGCGTTGATTGGCGGCATCATCATCGGCTTCATGTCGGCGTTCAAGTTCGTGATCGCGGGATGTGGCTGGACGCCGCTCAACGAGTCGATTGGCTTCGGCCTGAACTACGGTCTCGGCTTCGTGCTGATCCATATTCTGCGCGGCACCGTGGCGACCAAGCAGCCGGCAATGACCGCGCACGCGCTCGCGGCCGCGATCAAGGACAGCAGCGGCAAAGGAGGGCGCGATCTCGACCACCTCGTCACGCAGATCGTGCGCATCATGCGCAGCCAGACCGCAGCCATTTTTGGCAACGTCGCGCTTGCCGTGCCGGTGGCGATGCTGATCGGGTTCGCTTACCGGCAGGTGACGGGCCATCCGCTCCTCAGCCCGGACCGGGCCGCTCATCTGCTCGGTGAGGTGGCGTTCAAACCGTCCACGCTCATCTATGCCGCAATCGCAGGCGTCTGTCTTTTCCTTGCCGGGCAGATTAACGGCTATTGCGACAACGTATGCGCCTATGAGCGCATTCCCGATCGCATCATGCATATTCGCTGGGCGCGGCGGCTGTTCGGCGAGCGTCGTCTGCGGCGTTTCGCGAATTATGTGGGCGGCAACCTCGGTGCGCTGATCGGCAATTTCGTGTTCGGCTTCATGCTGAGCGGCGTATGGGGCCTCGGCATGCTGTTCGGGCTGCCGCTCGATATCCGGCATGTTGCGTTCGCATCGACCTACTCGGGCTTCGCGAGCGTTTCGCTCGATTTCGCGGTGCCGCATGCGCTGCTGCTGGCAGCGGTCGCGGGCACGTGGGCGATCGGTGCGCTCAATCTGCTCGTGAGCTTCAGCCTTGCGATGTGGGTCGCGCTGCGCGCTCGCAATGTGAGCTTCGCGGAAACTCGCCAGTTGTTCGGCGACGTGTTGCGGCGTTTGCGCAACCATCCGAGAGAATTTGTTTTTCCGCCGCGCGCTCAACTGGTCCCGCACTCCGACGCGTCCGGCGGACCGGGCTGAAGCGCGTATGGGCCGTCGTGGCGCTCAGCCGTTCAGAGCCCAATCCACTGCGGCCTGCGCGTGCAGCGCGGTGGTGTCGAACACCGGCAATGCCGAATCCGCAGGACCGATCAGCAGCGTGATCTCGGTGCAGCCGAGGATGACCGCTTGTGCGCCGCGCCTCTTCATGTCGTCGATTGTGCGTTGATAAACGCGCCGCGATTCGTCTTCGACTTTACCGTGGCAAAGCTCGTCGTAGATGATGCGATGCACGCTCTGCCGATCGTGCTCGTCTGGCACGATGGCTTCGATCCCGTGCCGCTCGCGCAGGCGCCCCACGTAGAAGTCCTGCTCCATCGTGTAGCGCGTGCCGAGCAGGCCAGCACGGGTCACGCCTGCCGTTTTCAACGCAGAGCCGGTCGGATCGGCGATATGCAAAAAGGGAATCGCAATCGCTGTTTCGATCGATGCGCAGACGCGATGCATCGTGTTCGTCGCCAGCAGCACGAGGTCGGCGCCGCCGCGCTCCAGTTGCGTGGCCGCTTGCGCCATTCGCACGCCGAGCGCGTCCCAGTCGCCCGCGCGCTGCAAGGCTTCCACTTCGGCGAAATCGACTGTCGTCATCAGGCTGCGCGCGTTGTGATGACCGCCGAGCCGCGCCTTCGCGTAGCGGTTCAGCAGCCGGTAATACTCCGCCGACGATTCCCAGCTCATCCCGCCAATCACACCGATTGTCTTCATCGCGCATCCCGCAAATGGTTGAAATGATCGGACGAGTATAGGCATACGAGCGCTGCTGTACAGGTACGGTCCCGCCTGCGTACCGCAGTACGGCGGGCGCGGACAGTTTTCTTGAAAAGAGCACTGTGTTTTTGTACAGTATAGGTACTTTGAACACGTCTTCTTCCGATCTCCCGCCGCCTGCGTCGCTCGTGCCAACCGGGCCGCCTGGGCCTCAAGCAGCAGCGGTGGTGGCCGCCGGCTTCGCTCGCAAGATCATCCATTGCGATTGCGACTGCTTTTACGCATCGGTCGAAATGCGCGACGACCCGACACTGCGCGGGCGTCCGCTAGCAGTGGGCGGCCGGCCCGACCAGCGCGGCGTGATCGCGACCTGCAACTACGAGGCACGCCGCTTTGGCGTGCATTCGGCCATGTCGTCGGCGCTGGCGATGCGCAAGTGTCCCGAGTTGCTGATCCTGCCCACGGCGATGGAGAAGTACCGCATCGCCTCGCGGCAGATCATGGCGATCTACCGCGACTACACGACGGACGTGGAGCCGCTCTCGCTCGACGAGGCCTATCTCGACGTCTCGCGCACCACGCGCTGCAAGGGTAGCGCCACGCTCATCGCGAACGAGATTCGCGAGCGCGTGCGCGAGAGCGTGGGCGTGACGGTGTCGGCGGGCGTCGCGCCCAACAAGTTCGTCGCGAAGATCGCTTCCGACTGGAACAAGCCCGATGGGCTTTTCGTCGTGCGTCCACATGAGGTCGATGCGTTCGTTGCGGCGCTGCCCGTGCGCAAGATTCACGGCGTGGGCAAGGTGACGGCGGCCAGGCTGGAGAGCCTCGGGCTGTCGACGTGCGCGCAGTTGCGTACGTGGTCGTTGTTCGATCTGCACCGGCATTTCGGCGTGTTCGGCAAGCGGCTCTATGAGCTGGCGCGCGGCATCGACGATCGGCCCGTGCGCGCGGATCAGGAGCGCAAGTCGGTGAGCGTCGAGACGACCTACGTGAACGATCTGCGCACACTCGAAGCGTGCAGCGAGGAACTCAAGCGCCTCGCCGTGCAGCTCGACGCACGCATCGAGCGTGCGGGCTGCGCGCACGCCGTGCACAAGCTTTTCGTGAAGATCCGCTTTGCGAATTTTCAGCGTACGACGGTCGAGTGCGTGGCCGATGCCACCGATCTGCCCACGCTGCTTGCGCTGCTCGAGAAAGGGCTCGCCCGGCGCAAGCTCGCGGTGCGGCTGCTGGGCGCGGGTGTGCGGCTCGAAGAGGACAATCCCGCGTTGCGCGGCCAGTTCGCGCTGTTCGACGACGATCCCGAAGAAGACGAGCGGGAAGCCGGGGCGTGAGTCCCGCGTGATTCGTGCGTGATGCGCACGCGACACGCGTGCGGCGCCGTGTTGGCAGGCCATTTCAGGCGCCGATAGAATTAACGCGGAATCGAAGCGCAACGCCGCCCCGCGACACAAGAAGAACGCCAGCAAGGAGCCACTCATGGACCTGATCATTCGCCGCGCCGTGCTCGCGCATGCGCATCCCGCCGGGCATCTCACGGTCGATATCGGCATCGAGGCGGGGCGCATCGTCGCCGTTGAGCCGCATCTCGCGGGGGAGGCTCGCGAGGAGATCGACGCAGACGGTGCGCTCGTGAGCGCACCGTTCGTCGACGCGCACTTCCACATGGACGCCACGCTGTCGTGGGGACTGCCGCGCGTGAACGCGTCGGGCACGCTGCTGGAAGGCATCGCGCTGTGGGGTGAGCTCAAGCCGCATCTCACGCAGGAAGCACTCGTCGAGCGTGCGCTGCAGTACTGCGACTGGGCCGTCGCGCGCGGGCTGCTGGCGATCCGCTCGCATGTCGATGTTTGCGACCAACGCTTGCTGGCTGTCGAGGCGTTGCTCGAAGTGAAGCGCCGCGTGGCGCCGTATCTCGACCTGCAACTCGTGGCCTTTCCGCAGGATGGCCTCCTGCGCAGCCCCGGCGCGTTCGACAATCTCAAGCGCGCGATTGCAATGGGCGTGGACGTGGTGGGCGGCATTCCGCACTTCGAGCGCACCATGGCCGACGGCGCGGAGTCGGTGCGGCTGCTCTGCGAATTCGCGGCGCAAAAGGGCTTGCGCGTGGACATGCATTGCGATGAGTCCGACGATCCGCTCTCGCGCCACATCGAAACGCTCGCCGCGCAAACGCATCGCCTCGGCTTGCAGGGCCGCGTGACTGGCTCGCATCTCACCTCGATGCATTCGATGGACAACTACTACGTGAGCAAGCTGATCCCGCTGATGCGCGAGTCTGGCGTGGCGGCGATCGCGAATCCGCTCATCAACATCACGCTGCAGGGCCGCTCCGATACTTATCCGAAGCGGCGCGGCATGACGCGCGTGCCCGAGCTGATGGCGGCCGGCATCAACGTCGCGTTCGGCCACGACTGCGTGATGGACCCGTGGTACAGCTTTGGCTCGGGCGACATGCTCGAAGTTGCGCAGATGGGGCTGCACGTCGCGCAGATGACGGGCGTGGAGGCGTCGCGTGCATGCTTCGACGCGGTCACGGTCAATCCCGCGAAGATCCTCGGCCTCGAAGGCTATGGCATTGCGCCGGGCGGTGCGGCGAATCTCGTGGTGCTCGACGCGCGCGATCCCATCGAAGCGATTCGCTTGCGCGCGGCGCGTCTCGCCGTGGTGAGCCGGGGCAGGGTGGTGAGCCGCCAACCCGCGCAACGTGCATCGCTTGCGCTCGAGGGGCGGCCGGGGAGCGTGGATTTCAAGCTGAATCGCTGAACGCGCTTGAATGCCAGGCGATAAAAAAGCCGCGCATGGGACAAGCTCCCATGCGCGGCTTCTCGTACCTGAGCGCGAGGTGTAGCTAATGCGCTTAGTGCTGCGCCGGCGGCTGCTCCATGCCGTTATGGCGCAGCAGAGCATCGATGCTCGGCTCGCGTCCGCGGAACGCCTTGAACGATTCCATCGCCGGGCGGCTGCCGCCTACTTCCAGAATCTCCTTGCGGTAGCGCGTGCCCGTGGCCGCGTCGAGCACGCTAGCCTTCGAGGCCTGCGCCGCTTCTTCGAACGCCGCATAAGCGTCGGCGGAGAGCACTTCGGCCCACTTGTAGCTGTAGTAGCCCGCCGCGTAGCCGCCCGCGAAGATATGGCTGAACGTGTCCGGCCAGCGCGAGAACGGCGCCTGCGGGATGACGTGATAGCGCGTGTTGATCTCGCGTGCAAGCTCGTTCACGGTCTTGCCCTTCGAGGCGTCGAAGTCCACGTGCAGCGCCATGTCGAACATCGAGAACACAATCTGGCGCAGCGTGCCGAGGCCGCTCTGGAAGTTCTTCGCGGCGAGCATCTTGTCGAAGAGCTCGCGCGGCAGCGGCTTGCCCGTGTCGACGTGCGAGGTCATCTCCGTGAGGACATCCCACTCCCAGCAGAAGTTTTCCATGAACTGCGAAGGCAGCTCGACCGCGTCCCACTCCACGCCGTTGATGCCCGAGACCGAGAGCTCGTCCACCCGCGTGAGCATGTGATGCAGACCGTGGCCGAACTCGTGGAACAGCGTGATGACTTCGTCGTGCGTGAAGCACGCGGGACGGCCGCCCACCGGCGCGGAGAAGTTGCAGGTGAGATAGGCGACCGGCGTTTGCACGGCGTTGCCCTCGAGCTTGCGGCGCGAGCGTGCGTCGTCCATCCACGCGCCGCCGCGCTTGCCTTCGCGTGCGTAGAGGTCGAGATAGAACTGGGCGACCAGCGTGCCGTCCGCGTTTTCCACGCGGAAAAAGCGCACGTCCGGGTGCCAGACGGCTGCATTGTCGTCGCGGATGCGCACGCCGAAGAGCGCCTCCGTGACCTTGAAGAGGCCCTTGAGCACGAAGTCTTCGGGGAAGTATTGCTTGACCTCGTTCTCGGAGAACGAGTAGCGCTTCTGGCGCAGGCGCTCGGCCGCGAAGGCCATGTCCCACGGCTCGATCTGCTTGAGGCCGAACTCGCTGGCGGCGAATTCCTTCAGCTCCTGCCAGTCCTTTTCGGCGTGCGGTCGCGCGCGCGTGGCGAGGTCTTCGAGGAAGCTCATGACCTGCGCGGGCGATTCGGCCATCTTCGGCGTGAGCGAGACTTCGGCGAAGTTGTTGTAGCCGAGCATCTTCGCTTCTTCGCTGCGCAGCTTCAGTTCGTCGTCGACGATCGCGGTGTTGTCCCAGTCGGGCTTGCCGCCGCCATACTGCGGTCCCAGCTCCGATGCGCGCGTCACGTAAGCGCGATACATCGTCTCGCGCATCGCACGGTTTTCCGAGTACTGCAGCACCGGGAAATACGAGGGGAAGTGCAGCGTGAACTTCCAGCCTTCCTTGCTTTCGCGCTCGGTGGCTTCGCGCGCGGCGGCGATCACGTCGGCGGGCAGGCCCGCGAGCTCGCTTTCGTTTGTCGCGTAGAACGCGTAGGCGTTGGTGGCGTCGAGCACGTGGTCGGAGAACGTCTTCGAGAGGGCGGCCTGGCGCTCCTGCAATTCGGCGAAGCGCGGCTTCTGATCTTCGGGCAACTCCGCGCCGGAAAGGCGGAAGTCGCGCAGCGCGTTATCGAGAATCTTCTTGCGCTCGCCCGAAAGCAGCTCGAACGAGTTGTGGTTCGTGATGGCCTTGTACTTCTCGTAGAGCGCGAGATTCTGGCCGACGCTCGACCAGAACTCGGTCACGCGCGGCAGGTTCTCGCCGTAGACGGCGCGCAGCTCCGGCGTGTCGGCGACGGCGTTCAGGTGGCCGATCACGCCCCAGGCGCGCGAGAGCGGCTCGGTGGCGCGCTCGAGTGGTTCGACCACATCGCTCCACTGCGAAGGCGTCATCGGCTGAGCCGCGCGATCGACCGCGGCGCTCGCGTTCGCGAGCAGCACGTCGAGTGCGGGCGTGACGTGTTCGGGGCGGATCTCGCCGAAGCGCGGCAGGCCGGTGAAATCGAGCAGCGGATTATCGGAGGGAGTAGTTGCCATGATGCGTCCTGTTCCTTCTGTCGCGGTTGATTCGCAATGAAATGGGCCGGGGTGCCGCGCACCCCACGTACCCCGATAGTGAGGTTATTGGGGCGCGGTGCGCACTTTCCAACCGGGTGATCCAAGCAAATTAACAGAAGTCCGGCTGCGGCGGCGTAATCGAGGCGCGGTGGCTTGCGGATCGCCCATGCACGCACGAAAAAAACGGCCCGCGCCTGGGGCGTCGGGCCGCTTTGCGTGCGGCTTCGCGGATGTGCCGCTTTGGCGCGTGCCGCGCGTGCTCAGACGCCGGCTGCGCGCTCCGCTGCCTCGATCGTGTTGACGAGCAGCATCGTGATGGTCATCGGGCCGACACCGCCCGGCACCGGCGTGATGAAGCCGGCCACGTCCTTCAGGCCCGCGAAGTCGACGTCGCCGCACAGCTTGCCGTTGTCGTCGCGATTCATGCCCACGTCGATCACGGTGGCGCCCGGCTTGATCATGTCGGCGGTCAGCACGTTGCGCTTGCCCACGGCAGCCACCACGACGTCCGCTTCGCGCGTGAGCTTCGCGAGATCGCGCGTCTTGCTGTGGCAGATCGTGACGGTGGCGCCCTTTTCGAGCAGCAGCAGCGCCATCGGCTTGCCGACGATGTTCGAGCGGCCGATCACCACGGCATTCACGCCCTCGAGCGGGATCTTGTATTCCTCGAACATCTTCATCACGCCGTAGGGCGTGCAGGGGCGAAACAGCGGCCGGCCCGTCATCAGCGCGCCGGCGTTGGCCACGTGAAAGCCATCCACGTCTTTTTCCGGCGCGATCGCCTCGATCACCTTGTGGCTGTCGATGTGCTTCGGCAGCGGCAACTGCACGAGGATGCCGTGAATCTTCGGGTCGCGGTTCAGTTCGTCGATACGCTTGAGCAGGTCGGCTTCCGAGAGCGATTCCGCATAGCGGTCGTACGACGAGTAGAGGCCGTTGTCCTCGCAAGCCTTCACCTTGTTGCGCACATAGACTTCGCTCGCCGGATTGTCGCCGACCAGCACGACCGCGAGGCCTGGCTGATGGCCGCGGGCGGTGAGGGCGGCGGCGCGCGTGGCGACATCGGCGCGCAGTTTCTTGGAGAGGGCGAGGCCGTCGATGAGGGTGGCTGTCATGGTCGGTCGAATTCGAGTGTGGGCGATGCGGGGATGCATGCCGGAGCGCGGCGGGC